>NZ_PQDH01000007.1 GCF_002964605.1 Vallitalea okinawensis | reverse complement strand
GATTACCCCAACAAAAAGGTTGGGAGAAAGGAAGATAATCCAACCACCTCAAAAAGAGGATAATTGGATTATACGTGATGAAAATGAATAAAAAAGAATTTATAAAAATCTATAAGGAGTATTCCCATAGAGTTATCACAACAAAGGTCGTAATGGCACTTGCTTCAAGTGCTGACCACATTATAGCAGCAACAGTTATTAGTTCAGCAGTTCTTGCAGCTATTACCTTGATCAATCCGATGCTATTTTTCATATTTGCTTTTGCATTTATGTTTGCATCTGGATTAGGGTCCTATATTGGTTTGCTTATTGGAAAAAATGAGATTGATGAAGCTAATAAAACTGCCAGTTTTATAGTATTAATTTTTACTGCAATAGCTGCAATGTTAGCAGTTTTCAGTTCAATTAATGCAAGTAAAGTTGCTAGTTTACTGGGGGCTTCAGGTGATTATCATAGAATTGCAACTGCTTATTTAAGATATCTATCTATTGCCTTCTTCCCTCAGATGATATCTGTGGTTTTAGATGGGTTAGTTATGAATGATGGAAGTCCAAAGTATAATTTTAGAGTAAATATTATAGCGTTGGTTATGAATGTTATCCTAAATATGATTTTTGTTATTGTTTTCAAACAAGGTGTGGTAGGCTTAGCTATAGCAACTCTTATAAGTCACAGCTACCACCTTCTTGCAGACATTTATTATCTAGTATATAAATCTAAAACAATAAAAATTAGAATGCCTAAAAAGAACTATAAGGCACTTAAGAGGGTCTTATTTAACGGAAGCAGTGACTTCCTTGGTGTCTTTATTGAAGCAATAATGATTTATATTGTTAATCTATCAATACTAAAATTTTTACCAAATGAATACCTTGAGGCATATGCAGCTTCAGCAGTATTTACTTTATTTATTACCAAGATTTATCTTGGATCACAGTATGGATTACAGCCTATATCCTCTAAACTAATGGGGCAGGGAAAATACGATGAACTTAGATACCTTTTTGCTTTCTCAGTTAAGAGAAGTGCACTTTATGCAATGGGTCTCTATGTTGCTTTAATTCCTGTTGCATGGTTTGGCTTGCCATATTTCTTAGATAGTCCTGAACTTGCGAAAATTGCTTTTATCCTCTATTTAGGAGTTGGTTTTGCGATAGTATTATCAAATATAGGTATACAATCATCTATCTTTTTTACATCTATTAATAGACCGATGGAATCATTAGGTATAGCTATCATAAGAACTTTAATTTTAATCCCTGTATTTAGTTACACTATGATTTGGTTGTTTAAGTTTACTGGAATTACTCTTGGATTCTTAATTCCAGAAATCATATTGACAATTGGTTTTATGCATTATTTCAAAAGGTTGGATTTATCACGATTAAAAGTATAAAGATAAGACATAACGGTGTCAAAGAATAATTTTAAAACAAATTAACATGGTTATATTAAGTGTGTAAATATCAAGGAATAATTGTGTTAAAGATAAGCATAATGATTAACTACGATGGAGGTAAAAATATGAACAGAAAAACATGGAGTATACGAGAAGCTATTATTGGTGATGCAAAGAATCTTAAAAATTGTATGGATATGGCTTATTCAAAGTACTTGAATAGACTCAAAGGAAAACGACTTCCACCTATGGACGTTGATTATGCAGAGGAAATAGGCTCTTTTCCTGTCTGGGTTGCCGAATTGGACAAAGAGATAGTTGGTGGTTTGATTTTAACCTTTGAAGATGGCTATACTACAATATCAAATGTGGCAGTACGTCCTGATTTTCAAGGAAGAGGTTTAGGACGAGGGCTTATGGATTTTGCTGAATCAGAAGCAAGTCGGAGAGGGTATTTGGAAATACGTTTGGCAACTCATGTATTATTGATCGAGAATATTTCATTTTATCTTAAATTGGGGTGGATAGAGTTTGGTCGTGATGATACCCGTGTTTATATGAAAAAAAACATCAGTGTTTAAATTGGATACAGTGAAGGGGATCTTGTTAAAAGATAGCAAAATGTAGCCCATGTTGAATAGGAATAAACAAAATATGCACCGAAATGACCTTAAACATATGATTATAATAATAGCTATTACGATTAAAATAGCAAAGAATTTGTTTGAGGAGGGTCATATGTGAAAAAAGATAAAAAATCTTTAGAAAATATAAAAGCTAACTTCTTAGATCCAAACCCTGAATATACACCAATACCATTTTGGTTTTGGAATGATGCACTTGACCAAGATGAAATTAGAAGACAAGTTATGGATTTTCACGAAAAGGGTGTAAATGGTTTTGTTATTCATCCAAGGATTGGTATGCCAAAATCTATAGAATATTTATCTGATACATTTATGACATATGTAGATTGTGCTATTAAAGAAGCAAAACGACTTGACATGAAGGTTGTTCTCTATGATGAAGGGATGTATCCTTCCGGATCAGCTCATGGTAAAGTTGTTGAGAAAGATGCTAATTATGCATCAAAGGGGCTTAGAAAGTTCGAATGTCAGATTCAATCCGGTGAGATTAAGTGGCCTACACTGAGTGAGAATGATAAAATTGTTTCAATTCAATTAGCTAAGAAGATAGAAAATTTTTACGAGCTTGATTCCCTTAAGATCTTTGAGGAAAGGAACTTAGATGAATTTAAGAAAAGTTTTCAGGCTTCTGATTATTGTGATTCCTTAGATGATAGCTATGTTATTCTAATTTTTATACAAGTCTTTTCAAAGGGGACAATTAGAGGGATTCATGAAGGAGAAGATGATAGACAAGAGGATGCACCAGCTTCTGCCGATTTGCTAAATAAGGATGCTATCAAGGAATTTTTACATCAAACCCATGAAAGATATTACTCCAATTTTTCTAATGAATTTGGTTCAACTATAATAGGCTTTTTTACAGATGAACCATGCATACTTGGGAGATCACCAATAAAAGGGTTAATTCCTTGGACAGATGGTTTCTTTGAGAAATACCTTGCCAGTGGCAATTTGGAAACAGATCTAGTAACTTTATTTCAAAAAGGTAATGAGAATTATGCTAAGCAACAAAAAGCATTTAGAGTAACCATTAATAAAGCCATGGAAGAAAGTTATTACCTACCAATAAGTAAGTGGTGTGAGAATCATAAAGTAGAATTAATGGGTCATCCAGAAGCTAGTGATGATATTGGCTTACTGAAACATTTTCATATACCTGGTCAAGATGTAGTTTGGCGTTGGGTGGCACCGGAAAAAAATTTAGGTATTGAGGGGATCCATTCAACAATGGCTAAATGTTCATCAGACGCAGCAAGACATTATGGACGCAAGCGAAATTTAAACGAATGTTTCGGGTGCTGTGGACCAGACGGTGTACAATGGGCTCTTAATGTGGATGATATGAAATGGTATTTAGACTGGTTATTTGTGAGGGGTGTCAACTTATTAATTCCCCATGCATTTTATTATTCTGTGGATAGAGAGATTCAATTTGGAGAACGTCCACCAGATGTTGGACCCAATAATAGTTGGTGGCCTTTATATAAGTATATTTCAACATATATAAAACGTATGAGTTATCTTATGACTGATGTTATTAATCAAACATCTATTGCTGTATTATGTGAAGAAGACAAGTTACCATGGAAAATAGCAAAACCGCTATATGAAAATCAGATAGAATTTAATTATTTAGAAGAGCATTTATTAGTATCGGATTACTGTACCATTGATACAGGCAAAATTAAAATACAGCAACAGGAATATTCTATACTACTAGTTGAAGATAAGCAATTAATAGAAGGCATTGCTAAAGTCAAAATTAGGTCTTTCTTAGAGAGTGGCGGAAAAGTAATCATCTATGATGAGAAAATGATTAGAGAATTAAATAAGTTAGACTTTGCAAGAATTAGATGTATAACAGGAAATAATAACCTTCGGATGAGTCATATTATTAAAGATAATCGTTCTATTATTATACTTGTCAATGAGGGCGACGATACTATTATAGATAGTCTAGTAGTAGAGAGTAATGCGACTTTTGAACTATGGGAGCCATGGACAGGTAAGATTAAGACGAGACTCAATCATTCAGGAGAAGTGTTCTTTGAACTAAAAAGACGCCAAAGCTTAGTTTTGGTAGCTGATAGAGCACTTAAAGGTGTTTCAAATGGAATTTATCATGTATTAAGTCATAAAGAAAAGGAGAGAAGAGATGCCTTAGAAATTGTCAACATGAATAATGAAAGAGAAAATAAAAATCAAGAAGTGGTTGAAGTAATGACCTTTAAGCAACCTTGGAAGCAACCCTTACTTGGAACCCAGAATGTCTATGTAGATGAACTAAAATCATGGGCAGACTTAGATATAGATCATGGTTATGTGGGTAAGATGACTTACGAATTGGAATTTGAACTGAAGGAATCTTTTTTTACAGATGATGAGCAGATTTGGTATTTGGATTTAGGTCGAGTTAATGAATTTGCTCATGTTCATTTAAATGGTCAAGAAATAGGTGCCTGTATGTGGAGGCCCTATGTATTGGAAGTGAGTGATGGGTTTAAAACAGGTAAAAACAAACTCAGTATTGATGTGTATAACTCAGTGATACATCGATATGAGACAATTAAGAGCGAAGATGGGCTATTAGGACCAGTAAGATTATACTTAAGTAAAAAGAAAGTTTAGAACATAATGGGGCTCAATGTTTAGCCCCATATAGCACCCCAAAGTTTCATTTCTTTAATAATTTTCTTTAAGCTTTTCCCTTTTTCTGTTAGAGAGTATTCAACTGTAGGTGGAATAGTAGGGTAGGCAGTGCGCTCGATTATTCCTTTGCTCTCAAGTTCTTTTAGACGGACCGATAAGGTTTTTGGACTAATGCCGACTAGAGACTTGCGCAGTTCACCAAATCTTTTTTTCCCCTCAAACAGATCCCTGATAATGAGAAATGTCCATTTCCCATTGAGTACATCGAGTGCTTTCTCAATTGAACATTCAATATCTATAGGATACTCCATTTTACCTGAATCTAAATCATACACCTCAATAACCCCCAATAGTTTCTTTTTTGTAACTATATGATCAAAATGTAACTACTTTTCATATTATACCAGCCGTGATATACTGTCAATGAAAATAAGGAAAATTATGAAAGTAGACAATGGAAGAGAGGTGAAGCCAATAATGAATACTAAAAAAATTGTATATATTGGTTTATTTACTGCTTTTGGAGTTTTGATCCCACAAGTTTTTCATTTAATTGGAGGACCTGGGTTGGGACCAATTTTTTTACCAATGCATATTCCTGTTTTAATAGCTGGTTTTGTTGGGGGACCATTAGTTGGACTATATACAGGGATTTTATCACCTATTTTTAGTCATTTTGTCACGGGAATGACAATGCCCCCTATACCACTGTTATATTTTATGGTCTTTGAGTTGGGTACATATGGTTTTGTATCAGGTATATTATTTAAGAAATATAAATTGAATGTTATTTTATCACTTTCAGGAGCTATGATAGGCGGGCGTTTAGTTTATGGGATTTTATTGAGTATCGTTGTTTATTTATTCAACATTAATCTACCACCTTATATTAGCGTAACAGGCGCAATCATTAAAGGGTTACCTGGTATCGTTATTCAAATCATAGTTATTCCTATTATTGTTGTGATGCTGAAGAAAGGTGGTTTTATCAATGATAGATCTTAACTTAGCTAAAGAAATATTAGTATCCGAGAAACTAACATGTGTAATTGTTAAGGGAAATAATGTGATTATGACTTCCCATGAGAAAGGTGTTCGTCCATTGCTTCAGTATCTAAGAGATTCTAATGAAAAGCCTCAAAAGGTATTTTTGGCGGATAAAGTTATTGGTAAGGCAGCCGCGCTATTAGCTGTTTTGGCAGATGTACATACCGTTTTTGCAGATATATTGAGTGAAGAAGCGAAAAAGGTTTTAGATGAAAATAATATAGTTGTTGAATACAATCAACTTGTTCCTTATATAAAAAATCGATTAGGGACAGGACAATGTCCAATGGAAAATCTAGTCGCTGATATTCAAGAACCCAACATGGCTTATCAAGCAATATTGGATTTTATTAATCAAAATAAATAGTTCTATTTTGTTTATTCTGTAGTGATTTATAAAAAATTCTAAGAATAATAAGGGGGAAGTAAAATGATTTATAAGGAATATGGACGGACTGGCAAAAAAGTGTCAGCCATTGGTTTTGGAGGTATGAGATTTCCATCACACTACTCTATTGAAGAGTCTGCTCAGGTTGTACGCCGTGCCAGCCAGCTAGGAATCAACTATTTTGATACTGCTCCTTTTTACTGTGATGATAAAAGTGAAGACATCATGGGAGAGGCATTTAAAGATATGCCTAATCCTTTCTATGTATCAACAAAAAGCGGTATTGGGAATGAGCCTGACGCCAACGCTGTACGTAAGAGAATTGATAAATCTTTAAAAAGATTAGGTGTAAAAAAGATTAACTTCTATCATATGTGGTGTATTATGAATCTAGATCATTACAAAAAAGTTATTGCACCAGGAGGACCCTATTGGGGAGCTATGAAGGCTAAAGAAGAGGGGCTTATCGATCATATTGTTGTATCAACTCATGCGAATGGTAATGAAATTGCACAGATGATAAAAGAAGGTTACTTTGAAGGGGTTACTCTGGGTTATAACATAGCTAATTTTCCCTATCGTCAGGAAGGTATTGAAGCTGCTTATGAAGAAGGTGTAGGAGTAGTTACAATGAATCCATTGGGAGGGGGCATAATTCCTCAAAATCAGGAATACTTTAATTTTATAAAGGAAAATGAGAATGAATCTGTTATACAAGCGGCTTTGAGATTTAATGCTTCCCATGAAGCAATCTCTGTTACCTTAGCAGGTATGGGTACAATCCAAGAGGTTGAACATAATGTGAAAGCAGTAGAAAATCTGAAAATCTTAACGAGTGAGAAGATTAATCAAATAAAATCAGAACTGAAAAAGGATATGAATCAGCTCTGTACAACGTGTCAGTACTGCAAAAAATGTCCTAAAGATATCGATATTCCAAAGTATATGAATCTTTATAATATGAATGTCTTAAAAGGTAAGGAAAAAGTTATTGATCGATACCAAGAAATGATCAAATACAAAGACATTAAGCAGGGAGAACCATTACCAGCAGACTGTATTGCATGCGGTAAATGTGAGAAATTATGTACACAACACCTGAATATCATTGACAGACTTAAGTGGCTAGATGAAAATATCATTAATATGTGATACTTCTATATGGATATGGATTAGGGAGGTGTAGGTAGTGTTAAAAAGAAGGTTGGGTAAGACAGATCTTGAACTATCTATTATTGGTTTTGGTGGCTTTCATTTACTTGAGATAGCTTCCAATGAAGCTAAGACATTATTAAATGCTTATCTGGATGCTGGAGGAAACTATATTGAGACTGCTGCTAGTTATGGAAATGGAATGTCCGAGTATAAGATAGGAGAAGCAGTTTCCAGTAGGAGAAATGAGTTTTATTTAGCAACAAAAACTGGCGATCGTGGGAAAAAGGAAGCTATGCAATCACTAGAGGATAGCTTAACAAGGCTTAAAACAGATTATGTGGATGTTCTTTTTATTCATGGATTACAGAAGCAGGAGGAATTAGAGCAAATATTAGGACCAGATGGAGCATTAGAAGCCTTTGAAAAGGCTAAGAAGGATGGTAAAGTCAGACATATAGCTATCAGTTCACACGGTAGACCTAACACATTATATAAAGCCCTTCAATCCTATCCTTTTGACTTATTTATGACAGGAATGAACTATTATGATAAGTTTAATTATCCTCAGCTAGAAAATGAGATTATTCCATATGCTTTAGACGAAAATATAGGTATGTTAGCTATGAAATCATTAGCTGATGGTTATTTATATCGAAGTGTGGAAAATGCATTGAAGTATTCATTATCCTTACCAGTTACCAGTGTTGTTATGGGGATTAATAATATGGAGCAACTGAAGAAAGATATTGAGTTAGCACAAACATTTAAGACATTGACTTCAGAGGATAAACAGCAGATCTATGACAACGCGCCTGAATTAGGTGATTATGTCTGTAGATTATGTGGTAAATGTATAACAGATGATTTTGATCCTACAGAGATATTTTTATTAGAAGGTTTATATGATAGACAAATGGATAATAAAATAGTTGATGATACAGCTCTCTATGCCTTACGTGAAAGATTAAAACACTGGTTCGGTCAAAAAGATGAAGCATTGAAAGAGTATAGTATTGGAGAAACAGTTATAGACATTAACAAAGATTATTCCTACTTAAATCAAGTATGTCCTTATGGTATTGATATCGATAAAAAATTAAAGATATGCCATGAAAAGTTAAGTAATGCAGAGTATATATATTGATATTTAAATGAAGAAGACCTTATGGTCTTTTTTATTGCAGTAAATTTAGTTAGAAAAATAACTACTTTACATGGAAGTCAAACTGTGTTAAACTAATAGTTAGAAATCAAACTACTAGAAACTGACATGAGAAGGAGTGATGATATGGATAAAACAGCAGAATTAGGAACTAAATCCATAGGGAAACTATTAGCACAGTATTCTATTCCAGCAGTTATAGCAATGTTGGTGAATGCCATATATAATGTGATAGATCGCATATTTATTGGTCAATATGCAGGGGAAGAAGCTTTGGCAGGATTGACTATAGCCTTCCCCATTATGATGATTATATTTGCGTTTGCAAGTCTGATCGGTGCAGGAGGCGCATCTTTATTATCTATACGCCTTGGTGAAAAAGATGAAAAGGGTGCTAGCCATGTATTTGGTAATACATTAAGTTTTGGTATTATAGTAACGATTATAACGTTAGTAGGTATATCCACTAATCTTGAAAGCTTACTTGGAATATTTGGAGCAACGGATGATGTACTTGACTACTCCTTGACATATATGACAATTATCATCGGTGGCTTTATCTTTCAAATGATTTCATTTATTTTAAATAGTTCAGTTAGAACTGAAGGACAACCAATATTATCGATGATTGCTATGATGTCATCAGCAATTACTAATATTGTTCTTGATTATATTTTTATAGGACTATTAGGTTGGGGTGTTGCTGGGGCTGCTTATGCGACTATTGCAGGGCAATTTGTCGGACTTGGAATTTTACTTAGTTTTTATTTGAAAGGTAAAAGTCACCTTCATCTTGAATTGAAAGATTTTGTACCTGACATCAAAATAATTGGAAAGATAATAAGCATTGGATTTGCTACTTTTATATCAACTATGGGGACCAGTATTGCAATGACATTTTTAAACCGTGGGTTAGCAGAATACGGCGGGACCGCTGCTATTACATCAATGGGTGCCATCAACAGTTTATATACTTTCTTTATTATGCCAATCATGGGTATAACACAAGGTATGCAGCCGATTATTGGTTATAACCATGGGGCCAATAATAGAGGTAGGGTCAATAAAACTCTAAAGTTAGGTATACTGATTGGAGTATCATTCTCAAGTATTGTATTTCTAATATTACAGGTATTTCCTAACACCTTTGTAACAATGTTTTTAGAAGCCGGTTCATCAACTGTTGATATTGCCATTAATGGTTTGAGAATCTTTATGTTAATGTTACCTCTATTGAGCATTAACTTATTAGGAGTTGCTTATTTCCAAGCTATTGCAAGAGGCAAAATGTCTATAGTTCTTGGGATGTTGAGACAATTTATATTCTTATTACCATTGCTATTTTTTTTACCACAGTTTTTTGGATTAAACGGTGTATGGGCAGCTACACCTATAGCTGATTGTCTTGCAGTTATGGTTACTGTGATAGTATTGCTTAAAGATTCTAAAAATGATACTATTAAGAATAATAGTATGAATAATATTGTTTTGGAGTGATAAAGTAATGACTATAGATGAAGAAATTATTTTTGAATTAAGAGCAAACCTAGAACATGTAATAATTAAACAGTTTGTAGGTAACTATGATATGCCTGAAGGTTTGAATCAAACGCATATGATAACATTAATTGTGTTATACTTTAATGGGTCAGCACCCATGTCTGATTTAAGTCAGAAATTAAATATTGAAAAAGGTTCATTTACACCTGTTGCTAATAAACTTATACAATTAGATTATATTAAAAAAGAACGTAACGAAGTCGATAAGCGAGTTTATGAATTAAGCTTAACAGACCAAGGAACAGAGGTTGCTAAAAAGTTTGCAACAAGCCATATTGAATATATCAAGGATTTAGTAGGTACTCTGGATAATGAGCAAAAAGATAGCTTTTTTAATGCAGTGAGTATGGTAAACGAAGTACTTAAAGGGTTTTCAAATAATGTTGGGATTGTAAACTGTAAACAAGTTAATAATGATTAATTGATGGATCCCTTAGATCATATTAGATCTAGGGGATTTTTGAGGAGGTAGAAAATGTTTAAGCATATAATTTGGGATTTTGATGGAACATTATATGATACCTATCCAACTATTACTCTTTCTTTCAAAAAGGCATTAGAGCATATGGGTATTGTGGAGGATCATAATATGGTATCGTCTATGGTAAAGGTAGCTGAGGCTCATGCTTTAGATTATTATGAAAGGGTATATAAAATAGACCGAAAAGCGCTAAAAGAAAAGTACGATACCTTTAGGAAAGAAGTTCAATTAATGGATGTCAAACCTTTTCCATCTGTAGATGCAATCTGTAAAGATATTGTAATAGCTAAGAAGTATAATTACATATATACAAATAGAGGTAAGTCTATTATTGATCATTTAGATCACTTTGATCTGCTACAATACTTTACGGATATCATTCGTCGTGAGAATAACTTTGCTAGAAAACCAGCTCCTAATGCACTCTTATATCTGTTGGATAAACATAAAATGAATCCGCTCGAAGTAATCATGATAGGCGATAGAGATATTGATATACTAGCTGGAAAGAATGCTGGTATAAGAACCTGTTATTTTGACTTTGACAATGAGAAAAAGGTTGAAATTGCTGATTATACAGTTAATGATATGAAAGAGTTATATGGTATTATTGGATTATAAAATATAAATGGTATTATTAAGATGATAGATAAATAGCAGTAAAACTCAAAACTAGTTATGTGGGATGTTCATAGGAGGCATTGAGGATTTAAGCAATTAAAAAACATTCTGCTCCACTTATGTAATTGATAAGTGGGGTTGTTTTTTTTAGTCATTCTGTAATAATTATAACTAATAGAACTGACCCAGTCAGAAAGGAGTTAATCTATGGCATGTCTTTTTGAGAAATTGGATAGAAAAAAGCAGGAAAGAATTATTAATGCAGCATTACATGTTTTTTCTGTAAATGATTATAAGAATGCTCTGACAGATGATATTGCAGCAAAGGCAGAAATTTCAAAAGGTTCTTTATTCCAGTACTTTAAAAATAAGCTATCATTATACCTCCACTTATACAACTTTTCTTTAGAGTAGCTAAGTAAAGTTATTGATGAGCAGTTTGATTTTAAGGAAAAAGATTACTTCAAGTTGGTACATCAAAGTCTATTACTTAAAATTGCCCTTTATAAAGAGTATCCTTATCTATCTCAATTTATTATTAAAGCAAACGAAGAATTAAATCCGGAAATTGCTGAGGCTATATATAATATTAATCAAAGAAAAAAGAATAATTATCTTGGGCAAATTTTTGAGAATGTTGATTATAGTAAGTTTAAAGAGGGGACAGATATAGACGATTTATTCAAAATGATTGAGTGGTGCGGTGATGGCATTTGGAATGAAGGTATAAATAGCAATCATTCAGTAGATAGAATGTATCAGCAGGCTATAAAAATGATTGATTTCTTCAAGCAGGCGGTGTATAAACAAGAATACTTTGAAAGATAGGGGGAGAGGAGAATGCGTTTTTTAGAATTCGGAAATAAAGAAAATAAAGCAATTATTCTTATACATGGGTACAGTATATCATGGAAAATGTGGATACCTCAAATAGATGTGTTTAGTCAAGAATATTTCATTATAGTTCCAATATTAGATGGGCATGACACAGAGAATAGTTCTACATTTACGACTGTTGAAAAAGCAGCTACGGATATAATAAACTATGTGATTCAAATATACGGGAACCACATATTCGCTGTATGTGGTGCATCTCTTGGTGCAACGATAGGGATAGAGATACTTGCCCAAAATCGACTTAACATTGACAAAGCCATCATCGATGCTGGACCAGTGGTACCAACGAATAAATTGCTATTAAAGCTGATCATACTATTCCGATATCAACAAGCTCATGGCATGAAAAAAGGTAGTAAGTCTATTGATTACATGCTTAATCAAACGAATTACCCAAAGGGAATGAATGATGAGATTAAAAAGGTTGGAGGTAATATGTCAGATGAAAGTTGTAGGAATGTACATAGATCAGCTTTCAGATATTCAATACCAGCTTCGCTCAAAAATGTTAAAACTGAGATAGCTTATTGGTACGGGTCAAAAGAGCCTAAGTTTATGAAAAAATATGCTAAGGCTATCTTAAGGTTAAAACCAAATGCTCATATTAAAGTTTTTGAAGGATATGCCCACGGAGAAATGTGTATTGGTGATCCAGAATTTTACATAGATCAAGCAACTGCTTTTTTTCAGTTATAAGCTGTACTGAATAACATAATAATGTTATAGTTGATCTAGAAAAGACACGTCTCAGGTAACTTGAGTACGTGTCTTTTTCTATCGGTACTTATTCTAAAGTTTTACTTATAAGTTCTACTAATTCTAATGATGTAGCATCAACAAAGTTTCTAGCATCATCCATTCGAATATTAGATGGATCACCACAGTAGCCTAAAGGTGTTACTTCTTTTGCCTTTTTTCCACCTTGCCGCCACTTTTCAAATAATTCTATGGTTGTCTTAGAAGACTTTAGTTCTCTTGCAAGGGGTTCATCCACTAAATCATCAAAATCCATTAGCATTAAGCTGGTTTCTAATCCACCACCATGGCAATCGATATATGTAGGAGTTGTATTAACTTTATCTGTAGTATTTTCTTTAATATCTTCTCTGCGCTTAGCCAGTATGTATGGTTCATCACCATTTAATCCACATCGTTTTTGATGGAATTCTGACATCAGAAAATATACCTCTAAAGTTAAGTTTGACTGATAAATTTCTTCTACTATTTCAATAATTGTTTTTACATGTTTAAGGTCACCATGTAGATTATAGAGATAGACCTTTTTAAATCCCCAATTAGCTAAGCACTCCATACTATCTTTTAATAGAGCTTTCATTGTATCAACTTTCACAGTAAATGAACCTGTAAACCCATCTGTAATTGAATTGATTCCCCAATAAAAAGGTGGGGCTAATACAGAGGGGATAGCCATCTCCGTAAGCTTTTGCTGTGTATGCCTAAACATAGAGTAGGCGATATAGGTGTCAGTGCCTAGTGGTAAATGAGGTCCATGCTCTTCAATGACTCCGATTGGGAATAATACAACAGCTTCCTTTTTTATTAATTTTTCAACTTCAGTGAATGACATATCTGCCATCGTATCTTTGAAAATTGAATAGTTTTTCACTAGAATGCCTCCTTAGATATTAAGCTAAATATAGGAAAGGAGAAGATTTAGCTTAAATAATGCTTAATATTATACTACAAATTCAAAAATTTCACTACACTGGCATTAAAAAAGCAATCTGTAAAGATATTTTTAATTAGAATGACATCTAACTTAAGAATGCTATTTGAATTGTGTAAGAACTAAATATCTGATATGATAATAATTAAATTATGTGGATGATATATGTCTGTGAAGAGGTAGTAGAAGATAGATGATAGTTATAAGGGAAGGAATTTTTCAAATATGAATAGTAATAAAGAATATAGTGTATTACAACCAAAATATTATAGAGAGTTTCAGTGTGATCCAACTAGATGTTTGGAAACATGCTGTGAAAGATGGAAGATTACAATTGATAAAAGTACTTATCAAAAATATATAAAATCTGATAATGCTATTATTAAAGATATCGTTGCTTCGGGGCTTTCCAAAAATCAAGACTCAAAAAGTGATGATGATTTTGGAATTATTAACCTTGACAAAGACATGGAATGCCCTTTTTTAAATAAAGACGGATTTTGCGAAGTCATAATTAATATGGGAGAAAGCTGTTTATCAAAAACATGCAAAAACTATCCACGAGCTACATTTATGATAAATGATGTCATAGAACGTGGCTTACAAATGTCCTGTTCAATTGCTGCTGAACTGGCATTACTCAATGAAAATGGAATGGAATTTGAAAGAACTAAGGCTACTATTAATCCTAATGATATATTTATAAATTCTATGAACATAGATGAGTCTGACTGTATTAAAATATATATTGAAATTAGAGCTTTAATTATTGAAATTTTACAAAATAGGAAGATAGGACTAAATGAAAGAATTGTTACTGTAGGTAACTTCTTGAATCAGATAGTTGTGCATAAGAAATTTCCAGATTTTAATTATGAAGAAATACTTTCTTTGGTAGATGAAACAAGAAAATCATTGAGTGATAATAACTTCATATCAAGACTTAAAAGTGATCCGATTCAATATAAAGATCAGTTTAATATATTAAACTCTATATTAGCCATGAAATTTAGTGAAGGTAATGGTATAGCAACCGCTTCTAAAAGATATATTGAGTGTTTATGGCCAGTTCTTGATGCTTTTGATAACATAAAGGATTCAACTATTGCAACATTTTATAAAGGTAATTTTGAAAAGTATCTAAAACCCTATTTAAATGAAAAAGAATTTATCTTAGAAAATTTTCTAGTGAATTATGTGTTTATATATCGTGATGAGCTTTTTCAAATCGATAAACTATGGCATTTTTACATAAAGTTATGTGTGGTGTATGGTTTGATTAAGTTTAACTTAATTGGTTTAGCAACTTATTATAAAGGTATGGATGATGAATTGGTACTAAAATTAATTCAATCTCTAACAAAAACAATCATTCCTGATGATAATTATTTAAATTCTGTTGTCAACTATCTAGAAGAAATAAAAGTTACTGAACTTTCAAAGTTGCATACTCTCATTATGAGTTAATTCATAATGAGAGTATTATGCTTTCTTATGATATCAGTTCGCGTAACAGTCCAATGTATCTATCAGGTGAAGCTATGGAAAGTTCACCGTGGGCGAAGTTCTTTATACAGACCAATCTTGCAGACGGTATAGTTTCGCTGATTAGTACAGCGGATTTTCTAAAAACCTTCGCTTCCTTTTCGCCGCATACTACAAGGGATTTAGCTTTGATTGATTTTGCACTATCCTTTAGTTCGTATGCATAAGCAATCCTCAAAAGATTACTCAGTGAACTTGTGGACATGTTGGAAATTATCCTTTTTGCCAGTTCCATCATTTTGGAATCGTGGTATCTTCTATCCATCCACTTACGGATAATAGGGCTATCGGAAACCGTCATTTTCATAGCTATTTTTCCAAGCCAAACTATCCAAGCAATACCCAACTTGTTGTAAGGGATTGTAGGGGTTGATTCGATAAAGGCATATTCTGCGAAATCATTTCTGAGGCTTAATATTTCTACTACAAGCATACCACCCAAGGATGCCCCGCCTAAAAGAAAAACCTTTTTAATGCTTCTTCTATCAAAGAAATCGAAGATCTCCATCGCCTCCTGTTCAGGAGAGACAAAATCCGACTTCGAATCTAAATTGTGTCCATTTAGAACGGGAACAATAACATGGTAATCAGTTTCTAATGCTTTTATCTGAGCTTCCCACATTTCCCATGAGGCACAAGCACCGTGGATTAGTACGATTATTTTTTCATTATGTACGCCAAACTCTTTCATTTCCATACAATCACTCCTCAACGAATTCCCAAAAACTCTTCAATGTTCTTTCTAAAAACGTCTTTATTAGTGAGAGGATTATCATGTCCCATACCTTTAAGATACTTTACGCTACAATCAGGGCTCATTTTCTTTATCCAACTGGCTGAGTCCCTCATGCTTTTAATATCCTTTTGTGCATATACTAGTGTTATGTATACACTGCTTCTGCCAATCGCCATACACTCGCTCTGCAAAGGTATCTCTTTATACCAACGAGGGATATTATCCTTTTCCATTTTTGGCCATGTAGCTAGAAAAAAATCCCGTTGCTCTGGTGGATATTTAAGAAACATGTTAAGAAGCCTAGCTACAAATTTAGTCTTGATAAGTCCAGCAAATTTTGTTACACCTTTTGCCCATTTGTAATTGATTTGATGGTCGGGTACTACCCAAGGGCTGCTAATAAATGCCTTATCTATAAGTTCGGGAGCCTCACATACAAGAGTGACACAAAGACAAGCTCCAAGTGAGTGGCCAATAATACTTACCTTATCTTTCTCCAGCCCCGTGATAATCTTAATGATCTCCTCTTTTACTTCATTGTAGTGATAAGTTTTTTCAACTTCCATTCCAGACCCGTTCATATGGGGAATAATGAGATGATACCTACTCTTGAGGTCATATAAATTTACAAATGCGTCCACTAAACCAGCTGGATGCAGGAGTACTAGTGTAGGGTTTTCTTTTGAACCGTATTCAGCGTAATACATTGATAAACACCTCTTTATAATAATGCATTTTCAGCGAATCCAATAGGGTTTGAAATTCCTTTACTACTTCCTGGGGATGCTCAAATATCCGATTCATATTTTTGTAGGTATAGCCCTCCGCAATCCATGTAATAATGTCGATAAGCTTGTCAATTTCATTGGGATTTTTAAATTTTGAAATGTCAATACTTAGCTTTATGTCTTCCTTGGTGTCAATGAGCATTTTTCCGTAAAGTTTACTTATTTCATTCTGTATCGATTCATCCCTTTCGTAATATGCCCTTCCAATAAACTGGTATAGATATGGATATTCTGCGGAAAGCTCAACTTTCCGTTTCATTTCAAATGACATCCTTTCAAAGAAATCCTTACTTTGATTCTCTTGTTGTTGATGTATAATTTGGAGATTTAGATACTCAACGGCATGTGTGAACAAGTAGAGGTAATAACCCTTTTTATTAGTAAAGTAATGAAACAGTAGTGACTTGGACATGCAGGCCTCTTCAGCAATCATGGATGTAGGTGCTTTTTTGTAAGGATAAGTAGAGAATACCTTATATCCAGCGCTTAGTATCCTTCTTTGCTTTTCTAGTGGTAGCTTTAAAAATTTATTATTCATTAGAGCACCTTCTTTCATAGACCAAAACGGTCAATGGGTTCTATTTCATACTAAACCCATTGACCGTTTTTGAGAAGACCCTATTTCAAATTTGGCATTATAACCTTTGCATTCCATTAAAAGAAAGCATACCTATGAGTTGACTGTTCAATGATTATACTATTAATTGACTATCATCTTAGAAAAAGAAAAAAGTTCATATACCTATATGCTTACTACTATAAAGTCAATAGTTATATGATTTGATATGTAATAATACCAGTAGTTGACATACGTGTTCAATCTTTCATATAATCTTTAATATGAGGGTGTTTAAATAATAAATAAAGGAGGGGAAGTTTTGAACCTAAGAGAAAAGAACATGCTGTTCACAAGTGAATTGAAAAAGCTTTACGATAATCACTATATTGACATAGAAGACTATAATAAAATTGGAAAAGCCCATTTTGATTATTGTGTTAAGCTGAGTGAAAAAAGTGTTAATGAACAAAAAGCAGAAGCTGAAAACAAAGTAATAACAAAAGTAGACGTTAAAAAAGTCAAGACATCAGAGGAAATCAGAAATAGAAATATTACAGTGATCTTGTCAATAGGTGTAATGATGGTCATATTAGCTGGTTTAATTTTTGCAACCAGCAGTTGGAATAGTTTTACAAATGGCGCAAAGGTTATAATGCTTTGTTTATTCTCGCTGTTTTTCTTCGGAATCAGTCATATCACTGACAAGAAGCTACATGTACATCAAACAGCCTCAGCTTTTTGGTTTCTAGGATGTATATCACTACCTATAGTTGTTCTTGCACTTGGAGCACTTGGGTTGTTAGGAGAGTCATTAACCCTAGCTTCAAAAGGAAGGTTTTGGTTATTATCACTTGTAACATTAGTTGGTATTCCAATCAATGTTTATAGTAGTATTAAGTTTAAGAACACATTATATGCCTGGTTTTCCTATCTATTTCTTGTCTTATTTGGGTTATTTCTTTTTCCAGCACTGCGGATTCCAAGAGAGTGGATATTCTTGTTTGTAGCAATATTCCATGGCTTGTTGACTTATTATGTGTTGAGGAATAAGAGTAATGAACGATATCATTACTTAGTAAAAGCTTATATCGACTTAGCACCTATACTTATCATGATAACATCTTATACGAGCTTAATCATCAAGGATGGTACACTGGGTTCAGCAGATCTAAGTAATGGAGCTTTTGTTGTATTTGGCATAGGTTTTATAGTTCTAGCCATTGATTATATGCTTCTATCAATTGTCGTTCAAGGTACATACGCTGAAAAGGTTAGTGGTTATCTTTCTCCTATTCTTATAGCCATAGGTATTTTGATAGCTTCAAGAATAGGTGATGATGAGTATATTTCCTTTAACAGCTTTATATTATTTGGGTTAGGCTGTATGTTATATGGTATCTATTTATTCGCTCCATTGAAATTAATTGAGAAGTATAAACCAGCCTACGGTATATGTGCTATGTTCCTTATCCTTATGGGGTGGATCACAGCCTTAGCGGATGAAATGTTTGTCTTACAACTTGTGCTAGCGCTTATCGTATCAGTTATCTTATACATTACTTATTTATTAAAAGAAAATGAAATTATAAGGTGGTTCATTAAGATTAGCTTGCCTATTATCCTTGCATTAGGTATTTTTGTATCTGTTCATGAAATAATCTATGAACCTCTTAATGATTATTTTATATCAGTGAGTTTAGGTGTTGTTTTACTGATCACCACAGGAATAGGTCTTTTACTACGTTACCTTAATAAGAAAAGAGCTTTGGAGGATGACATTTCAGCAGCCTTTTGGCCAGTATCCTTATTTATGAGTTTCATAGGGATTCTAGCGCTTATATATGAAAATAACTTTATGAATACTCAAGACATACAATTGATTATTCTTCCTTTTTCTATGCTACTCATTTATTTTTATCATTTCATAAGATCTAAGATCACAAAAGTTCCAAATATGTATATAATACTCGTAACGTTATTCATAATACTCAATCAGTTACTTTTGATCATGGATATACAATTGCCGTTGATATTAAACTTGATCAGCCTTTATGGAGTAGGATTAATGATAGTCGCATATATCGTAAAGCATCAATGGAAGAGATGGATTTATTACTTTGCTCTTATTTTATCGGTAGTTGGTTTATTATTGATGGGAATGGACATTCCTTATGAAGGAGGTCTAACAGGGATGTGGAATTTCTTCATTATAGTCATCATGTGTGGAATTCTCATAGTATCTCTGCATAAGTTTAGAATGTCCTATCTCAATATTATTCCTCTAGCCATATTTGCTATAATGATAATGGAGTATTTAGACTTACTCATTACAACCCCATGGCTGTATATTGCATCCGTAATTGTCATAGTCTATTTATTGATATTTTTAGGTAGATGGCAGTATATAAAAGTGGATAAACTCAAGAGATATAAACTGGAATGGTACTCTCTAATTAGTTTTATTTTACTACTAGGACTTTTTACTGATGTCATAAAAGAAGAGTATATGGTACTGAGAATCATTACAGCTTTGTCTTTTGTTATCTTCTTTGGAGCCCAAATAAGGCGTTATACTCATAAAGGGGCTATTAAATTATTTAAAGGACTTACATGGGCATCTGGATTAATCGGATTATTTACAATCTATGAATATATGTCAATACCGCACTTAATAGAAACAGAACTTTACGTTTTGCCTATTTTCCTTACAGCTTCTTTGATTATTCATTTTCTTTATAAAGAGCACTATGCTAAATTAAAGTATTTAGAATATAGTTTATTAACTATTACTACCCTTATATTATTTTTAGATATCATGCCCGATAAGACATTTGAAGGTATTCTATTTGGTGGACTGATGATTGGTATGATTATAATTGGCTTTTATAAGAAGCAGCGATTTTACTTTATATCAGCTATTGTATTTCTAGGTCTAGATGTTATCTACTTCACTAAAACATTCTGGCTGAGCATTCCTTGGTGGGTTTATTTATTGGTTGCAGGGCTCTTCTTAATCATCTTCGCAAGCATCAATGAGTATAAGAAAAGTAAAAAGAAAGATTCAGAGGTAGATTAAAATACCTCTCAATCTTTCCTGTATAGCCTCTTAGGCAGAGGGGAATCTCTTTTGCATTAACCCAAGCTTACTTTCTCTAAAAATTTTTGGGCAACATGCATTGAGTCAGTATAGATTTTGCTTGTTTCAAGAAATTGTTTACAAGAGACAGTTGATTTATTCACTGGTTTTTGTTATAATTTGATTAAACAATTCAATAAAGTTGATTACACAACGGCGTGTAATCCTAAAAGAGCAATGAGGCTCGCATAAAAACGATATAGGATAGCGTTTTTGGCGAGCTTTTTATTTTGTGTAGGAAAGTACTGCATTTTGCTCGCAAGAACCATATTTTCCTAACGAAAAAACTTCCAAAGGAAGACGTAGCGTAGCTACTTTTCATGTGTACAAATGTTTGTGCAGTAAGATATCAGTTAGTTTTGGAAAGGTTGATACGATGGAGCAAAGTAAACAAAGAGTTATACAAGAATATGTGCCAGGTAAACAGGTGACATTAGCTCATTTGATCGCTAACCCACAAAACAACATATACAAAAAAATAGGATTATCCGCCGAATACAGTGATGCTCTTGGAATTCTCACCATTACACCTAGTGAAGCAGCCATAATAGCAGCTGATGTAGCAACAAAAGCCGCTGGTATAGAGATAGGATTTGTTGATCGTTTTAGTGGTTCATTGATCATCGTTGGCGATGTATCCAGTGTGGAATCGGCATTGAAAGAGGTTTTAAATGTCCTTGAAAATGTGCTTGCCTTTACACCAGCTAAAATAACAAGATCATAGAGAATGTAAATATAGAACTTCCACTACAGAGCATAAATACAGACATAAGAAATAATGGGAGTGAATATAATGAGAAAGATAATATTGATTGGACGCTCAGGAAGTGGGAAATCAACATTAACACAAGTGATGAACCAACAAGAAATAGAATATAAAAAGACTCAAACAATGGAATACTATAATAGTATATTAGATACACCAGGTGAATATCTTGAAAACCCAAGGTTTTATAAGGCATTAATTACAGCATCTTATGATTGCGATGTGATTGGATTGGTATTAGATTGTACCGACGATAGGTCACTCTATCCACCTAATTTTGCATCCATATTTAATAAACCTACAATAGGTATTATTACTAAGATAGACCTCAAGCCGGACAATGTAACTTGGCATGAAGAGTGTTTACGGGCGGCTGGTGCTGAAGAAATATTTAGCGTTAGTTCCTATAATCATGAAGGCATTAATCAAGTACAAGAATATCTAACCAATAGCATGTTATACCATACCCTAAGATAACGTATGGTATAACTTGTAAAATACAACATGATAAACACAGGATAAGTGTGATGATAAATCACACTGTGGTTATGACTTAGCAAACAAAGTCATGACACATATTATGAATAGCTTTGGAGGAGAATATATGACTAAAAGGATAGTAATAGCCGATGATGAGCCTGTTACTAGAATGGATCTCTGCGAAATTCTTGAAGATGCTGGCTACAACGTAGTAGGATCAGCTTCTGATGGTTTTGATGCCATTGAATTGTGTCGAGAATTTAGACCTGATTTAGTCTTAATGGATGTGAAGATGCCACTGCTTAATGGTCTAAAAGCTACTAAGATTATTACAGAAGAACAGTTAACCAATTGTATAATCTTATTGACAGCCTATAGCGGACAAGAATTTATTGAAGAAGCTAAGAACCTAGGTGTGATGGGATATCTCGTAAAACCTATTAATGATAGGAACCTGCTTCCAGCCATTGAGATAGCCTTATCTAAGAGCAGGCAAATTGAAAACATTAAAAATGACGCTAAGAAAGCCAAACAGCAAGTAGAGGATCGTAAGTTTATTGAGAAAGCTAAAGGCGTTCTTATTAAAAATTACTGTATGTCAGAAGAGGATGCCTATAAAAAAATACGAAAACTGAGTATGAATAAGGGTCGTTCTATGAAAGACATTGCCCAGGCAATTATACTTAATGAAAAAAGCAGCTAAAGAAAAAAGGTGAAATAATTTGGAGTGAAGGGTATGATTGAAAAACTATGTGTAAAACATACGGATTTATCACAAAGTGACATTGAGAAGTTAATTAAAACTTCTGAGATGCTGCCGATGATTGCCGATTTAGTACGGGCCGACGTCTTCATTGATTGTCTTATCAAAGATTCAGATGTAGCCATTGTTGTAGCAGAAGCAAAACCCTCCATAGGAAAATCCATGTATGAATCATCAGTTGTAGGACAATTAGCCTATCGTGTTAATGAGCCAGCAGCTCTTCGAACACTAGAAGTGGGCATGGCAACCAGAGACTTAAAAGCCATTACCCAAGAAAATAAAACGGTCATACAAAATACCATACCGATCAAGAATAATAATAACAAAGTGATTGGGGTGCTCATCATGGAAATGGATGTGACCCAGCACTTAGCACAGTCGAGACAGATGGAAATTCTCTCAGAGACCACAGAGCACTTAAGTGAAACTCTTTTATCTTTCAAAGAGCAAGAAAGTAACATTACCCATCATGTGAATGAAGCCATTATTATATTTAATAACAAGAAGATAGCTACATATGCTAATCCAGGTGCTATTAAGCTTTACAATAAGTTAGGATATCGAGATAATATTGTTGGTATGAGCTTTGACAATTTGGTCCTTGGTGGTATATCTTTTGAGAAGATTTGGTCTGATTCTTCTTATGAGACCTGTGAAGTGACCATTGGCAACCTTTGTTTACAAACAAAATATGCATTTTTAAAGCATAAGGATAAAATTAATGGTGTTGTTATGTTTATCAAGGATAACACAGATGTAAAGGAGAAAGAAAAGGAACTGATTCTTAAGTCTGTGGTAATAAAAGAAATTCATCACCGTGTAAAGAATAACTTGCAAACCATAGCAAGCCTACTTAATCTTCAATCAAGACGTATTGATAATCAAGAGGTTAAGAAGTCTTTTAATGAAAGTATTAGTCGTATATTAAGCATAGCAGTTACCCATGAGTTGTTAGCTCAAAAAGGTGTGGATGATATTGATATTAAGACCATTCTATCTAAGCTAAAAGATACCACGGCGGTATATGGTATTTCACCGGATAAGAGAGTGCAGATTGAGGTAAAAGGCGACAGTGTTATTGTTAATAGTGATAAAGCAACATCCATAGCACTTGTAGTTAATGAACTTTTGCAGAATTCGGTGGATCATGCTTTTAAAGATCTAGATGAAGGTGCTATAGAGATTAGAATTCAGAAGGGTTCTCTGTATTCCAGTATATCGGTGATCGATAATGGAGTTGGATTTAATAAAGAATCTGTGAAAAGTGGAAGGCTGGGTCAGAAGATTGTAGAGCAGATAGTCAAGGATAAGCTATCTGGGCATTTGACAATTGAATCCAGTCTAGAAGGAACAAAGACCATGTTTGATTTTAAAAGTGAATAGTAAGTACAACGATGTACTTAGGAAGGCGACGAAGCCAAAGAGATATTAGTAAATAATATCTTTTTGGCTTCGTTGTTTTTTAAATCTACTATTTTACGTGACAAAGTCACTTTTATTCTAGCATAGGAAAGCTCATCTTACTCGCAAGGGATCAAATTTTCCTGTGCTTCCTGAAAACGAATACTTACTTTTCTGGTACTTGAAGGAGGTTGGTGGTAGTGGAACAGCAAATGTTGAGTGTTGGGATTGATATAGGGACGTCTACTACTCAGTTGGTGTTTAGTCGATTGTTAGTAAGAAATACAGCTAATATGGTAACTGTGCCTTGTATTAAAATTGTGGATAAAGAAGTCATTTATCAAAGTGAAATACATTTTACACCCCTTAGATCGGTGACAGAGATAGATGTGAAACAGGTTCGGCAGTTGATTGAAGAAGAGTATCATAAGGCAGGTGTCAAACCTTCTGAAGTGGATACAGGTGCAGTGATTATTACAGGTGAGACGGCTCGTAAGGAGAATGCTAGGGAAGTATTGAAGGTTCTTAGTGGATTAGCTGGGGATTTCGTTGTGGCTACTGCAGGACCTGTGCTAGAGGGAATTATTGCTGGTAAAGGCGCTAATGCAGCCAAAGTGTCTAAGGACCGGTCATGTTCTGTAGCCAATTTAGACATTGGTGGAGGTACGACGAATATTGCCGTATTCAAAAATGGTGATGTGATTGACACAGCTTGCTTGGATATTGGTGGCCGATTGATTAAATTAGATGGCAAAAACAGAAGAGTACTGTATGCTTCTCATAAGATTAAGTTATTAGGTGAGAGTATTGGTATTCATATCGAAGAAGGTAGAATCTTAGAGCAGGTGGAATTAGAGCTTATAACCGAACGGATGGCACAGTTGTTGGAAGAGGTAGTAGGTGTTAGAACTAAGACAGCTTTGCTTGATGTAATAGCAACAGATCATGACCTTAGACGGGATTATGATATTGATATTGTTACTTATTCTGGTGGAGTTGCTGACTGTGTGCAAATGATAGAAGAAGAGGACCTATTTCAGTTTGGTGATATTGGTATTTTGCTAGGGCAGGCCATAGCAAAGAGTGGTATTGATAAGAAAGTAGAAGTAGTAATGTCTGGAGAGACTATTCGAGCTACAGTAATCGGGGCAGGTACCCATACCACGGATATTAGTGGTAGTACTATTACTTTTTCTGAGGAAGCATTACCTCTAAAAAATATCCCTATATTAAAACTTACAGAAGAAGACGAAGCTTTACCTTTACATAGATTGCGTCAGATCATTTCTGACAAGTTAAAGTGGTTTCAGTTAGAGAGTGATGATCAGCACGTAGCTCTTGCTTTTCGGGGGCAGAAAAGTGCTAGTTTTCAATATATTACTGAGTTATCTAGGTGCATTATTGAAGGAATGGCAGAGACTATTAAGAAGGATAAGCCTCTGGTAATCATTATTCAGAATGACATGGCAAAAGTCCTTGGTCAAACGTTAAGAACCCATCTTAATTTTAAGAAAGATGTGGTTTGTATAGATTCAGTACAGGTTGACAATGGTGATTATATTGATATTGGTCATTCCATAGCTAATGGTAATGTTGTCCCTGTAATTGTAAAAACACTGTTACTAAGTTACTAATGGCAATAATTTATTAAATTAACACTTATATAGCCATGAAGAAGGGAGAGAAATGATGAGACTTAAAACAAAGCTTTTTGGAACTGTATATCAGTTCGACAATGTAACGCAAGTGCTTGCAAGAGCCAATGAAGAGAAATCTGGTGATAAGCTAGCAGGTATTGCAGCCAGCTCAGTAACCGAAATGATTGCAGCAAAAGAAGTATTAAGTAACATGACACTTGAGAACCTTAGAAATAACCCAGTAGTACCCTATGAAAAAGATGAGGTAACACGTATTATTCAAGATGCTGTTAATGAGAAAATCTATAACAGTGTCAAAAATTGGACAGTAGCTGAACTAAGAGAGTGGATTCTTGATCAGAATACCACAGGGGCAGAGATCCGTCGTGTTAGTAGAGGTTTGACAAGTGAGATGGTAGCAGCTGTAACTAAGATTATGTCTAACTTAGACCTGGTATACGGTGCTAGCAAGATAAGAGTAACAGCTCATTGTAATACGACTATTGGTCTTCCTGGTACATTGGCTTTTCGTCTACAGCCTAACCATACAACAGATGATCTTGATGGAATTATGATTTCATTATTAGAAGGTCTTAGCTATGGTGTTGGAGATGCTGTAGTAGGTCTTAACCCGGTTAATGATACTGTAGAGAGTGTTAAGAACGTCCTTAAAATGTTTGAAGATCTTAAGCAGAAATGGCAGATTCCAACACAAAACTGTGTACTTGCTCACGTAACAACACAGATGGAAGCTGTTAAGCAAGGAGCTCCAGCTGATATGATATTCCAAAGTATTGCTGGAACGGAGAAAGCTAATGAAGCATTTGGTGTTACAGGACAGCTATTAGCTGATGCCGAAGAACTCATGCTAAAAGAAGGGACATCAACAGGTCCTAATGTGATGTATTTTGAAACTGGTCAAGGATCAGAGCTATCATCAGAAGCACATCATGGCGTAGACCAAGTTACCCTTGAGGCAAGATGCTATGGTTTTGCTAAGAAGTTCAATCCATTCCTAGTAAATACAGTAGTTGGTTTCATTGGTCCCGAGTACTTATACGATAATAAGCAAGTTATCCGTGCAGGTCTTGAAGATCATTTTATGGGTAAATTAACAGGTATTCCAATGGGGGTAGATGCATGTTATACCAACCATATGAAGGCAGATCAGAATGATATAGAGAACCTAGGTGTGTTATTAGCAGCAGCAGGTTGTAACTATTTCATGGGTATCCCTAATGGCGATGATATTATGCTTAACTACCAATGTACTGGATATCATGAAGCACCATCCCTCAGACAAGTTCTTAATTTAAGACCTATTAAAGAATTTGAGCAGTGGTTGGAGAAAATGGGGTTATATGAAAACGGTAAGTTAACAGCAAAAGCTGGAGATGCATCAATTTTCTTGAAGTAGAAGGAGGGATATGAGTGATTTCTGAAAACCAGATCAAAAGTATGATTGAAGATATATTAAGTAAGATGGAAGCGGAAGCT
Source organism: Vallitalea okinawensis (assembly GCF_002964605.1). NCBI lineage: Bacteria > Bacillati > Bacillota > Clostridia > Lachnospirales > Vallitaleaceae > Vallitalea > Vallitalea okinawensis. Next base: position 302,849 of record NZ_PQDH01000007.1, on the reverse strand, counting down.
CCAGTAGCTAAGGAAGAAGCTCCAGTATGCACACCTATTGACGATGCTAATATACCTGATATAACAGCTTTAGAAACCAATAAAATATTTAATGTTCCAAATCCAGAGAACGAAGATGCATACATGAAGTTAAAAGAAAGAACACCTGCTCGAGTAGGTATATGGAGAGCTGGTCCAAGATATAGAACAGAGACGTTACTTCGGTTCAGAGCAGACCATGCTGTAGCCCAAGATGCTGTATTCAATAACGTATCTGATGAATTCATCAAGGATATCGGAGAGTTCTCAGTAAATACGGTATGTAAGGATAAGGATGAGTATCTTACACGTCCTGACCTTGGTAGAAAGTTTGATGAAGAAGCTATTAAAACGTTGAAAGAGAAGTGCAAGGCAAAGCCGCGTGTACAGATTTATGTATCTGATGGACTAAGTTCTACAGCAGTTGAAACCAATGCTAAGGATGCAATTATGGCAATTCAGCAAGGATTGAGAGCCTATAACATTGAGATGGGCACACCTTTCTTTGTTAAGTACGGTCGTGTTCCAGCCATGGATGCAGTATCTGAAGTACTGGATGCAGAGGTAACAGTAGTACTTATTGGTGAAAGACCGGGACTTGCAACAGGTGAAAGTATGAGTTGTTACATGGCTTACAAGGCGACAGTTGGTATGCCGGAATCCAATCGTACAGTCATTTCAAATATTCATAAAGGTGGTACACCGGCTGCAGAAGCAGGAGCACATATAGCAGATATTATTAAGAAAATGCTTGATAACAAAGCAAGCGGTTTAGACTTAAAACTATAAGAGAGGTGAATAGATAATGAGAAATGATCCATTACGTGCAGCGGTTTTAAGTGTGAAGCTCATTCCTAGTCTTGATAAAGAGATGGCTAAGAAACTTGAGCTTCCAGAAGGACACAGAAGCATCGGTTTGATGACTACAGACTGTGATGATGTAGGTTATACAGCACTTGACGATGCTACGAAGAAAGCAGATGTAAAAGTGGTTTATGCAAAATCATTCTATGGTGGGGCAGCTAATGCCAATACCAAGTTAGCAGGAGAATTTATCGGTATTCTCTCAGGCCCAAGCCCAGCAGAAGTTAGAAGTGGACTTAACGCAGCTGTGGATTTTATTGAGAATGATGCATGTTTCTATAGTGCTAATGATGATGATTCCATCGCTTATTATGCACATTGTGTATCTCGTACAGGTTCTTATCTATCTGAGACAGCAGGCGTTGAAGAAGGGCATGCACTTGCCTATCTTATAGCACCTCCAATCGAATCCATGTACGCTCTTGACGTTGCCCTTAAGGCAGCAGATGTTCAGTTAATGGAATTCTTTGGACCTCCTTCAGAGACCAACTTTGGCGGTGGATTGCTAACAGGTAGTCAATCAGCATGTAAGGCGGCATGTGATGCATTTGCTGATGCTGTCAAATTTGTTGCAGATAATCCAAATAAATATTAATTGGTGATATTATGTTAAAAAAGGCGCTTGGTTTTATAGAGACCTATGGTTACGTTGGTGCTATCGAAGCAGCAGATTCTTGCTTAAAGGCAGCAGATGTTAAACTAATCAATTGCCAATTTGCTGGTAAAGGTCTTGTAACCATCATTGTAGAAGGGGATGTTAGTTCAGTAAAAGCATCCATTGATGCTGGCGCGACTGCAGCAGAGAGTATAGGTCAGGTGGTAGGTATTAATGTCATAGCAAGACCAGGAGATGGTCTTGAGAAGATATGCCTTACTCAAAAGTCAGCTGAAGTTCCCCAAGAGGTTGTAAGTGAACAAGTTGATGCTATCAGGGCAGATTCAAAATCAGCAACTTCTTTTGTTTATTGTGAAGGTGAAAAGATACCTTTTGACAACATCGAGACCTTTCAGACTATGAAAGTGGTGGAGTTACGTAAGATAGCTAGACAAGTAAAAGATATTAGTATTAAGAAAGATCAGATTAAATATGCTAAGAGAGATGAATTATTAGAGGCAATAAAAAAAGCTATAGAGGAGGTGGATTAGAATGTTCATAGAAGACAAAGATCTACAGTCTGTTCAGGAAGCTAGAATACTAATTCGCCAGGCAAAAGAAGCTCAGAAGGTTTATGCTCAGTTGGATATGGCGACCATTGATAGTATTGTGAAGAAAGTGGCGGATGCTGCATTAGGAGCTTCAGAAAGCTTAGCCAAGATGGCAGCTGAAGAAACAGGCTTTGGAAAATGGCAGGATAAAGTGCAGAAAAACATTTTAGCTAGTGAGAAACTATATGATTTTATCAAAGACATGAAGACATTAGGCGTTATACATGAAGAGAGGGAAAAGAAGATCGTTGAGATAGGAACACCAGTTGGTGTTATCACAGCTCTTGTACCATCAACCAACCCAACATCTACAACTATCTATAAAGCGCTAATAGCTCTTAAGTCAGGTAATGCTGTTATTTTCAGTCCACATCCAAGCGCTATTGGCTGTATTACAAAAACTGTTGAAATTATTAACAATGTACTTGATGGACTAGGTGTGCCAGTAGGATTAATTAGCTGCTTGAGTATTCCAACATTACAAGGTACCAATGAATTAATGAAGAATAAAGATGTATCCTTAATACTAGCTACTGGTGGTTCTGCAATGGTTAAAGCTGCATACAGTTCAGGTACGCCAGCTCTTGGAGTAGGACCAGGTAATGTACCAGCCTATATTGAGAAGAGTGCTGATATCAAGATGGCTGTTAAACGTATCATTGCTAGTAAGACTTTTGATAACGGCACAATATGTGCATCAGAACAATCTATTGTAACGGATAAAGCAATAGCTGAAGAAGTAAAGAAGACATTCATCGATCAAGGTGGTTACTTCTTAACAGGAGAGAAGTTAGATAAGGTTGTTGCAATCATGGAAAGACCTAATGGTGGTATGAATCCTAAAATTGTTGGTAGGTCAGCAAAAGACTTGGCGAGAATCGCTGGCATTGATATTCCAGAGGGTACCAAAGTGTTGATTTGTGAAGAAAAAGGTATTGGCAGACAGTACCCATTTTCTAAAGAGAAGTTAACATCACTCCTTGGATTCTATACAGTTAATGATTGGTTAGAAGGCTGTGAAGTATGTTTTAAACTTTTAGAAAATGATGGTATGGGGCATACCTTGGTTATTCATTCTAGAGATGAAGAGGTCATTCGAGAATTTGCTCTTAAAAAGCCTGTATCAAGATTATTGGTTAATACACCATCGTCGCAAGGAGCTGTTGGTATAACAACAAACCTTGCACCATCCTTAACATTAGGTTGCGGAGCTGTTGGTGGAAGTGCTACATCTGATAATGTAACACCTATGAATCTGGTGAATATTCGACGCTTGGCATATGGTGTGAACGATCTAGGACTTGATCAGGAAGAACCTGTTAAGAGTATGGATGTAGATATTCAACTCATTACCAAATTAGTAATGGAACAATTGAAAAAGTATTCATAAAGGCATAACATACATAAATAAGCCCTGGGCTTAAGTTATGAGTGACATGGATTCTTAAGTGTAATATTACACTATAATATTGCATAGCAAGAATAGAGTATGATGAATTATATAAATGAAAATAAAAGATTATAAGGAGGATTTTATTATGGCAAGCATGAACGCATTAGGTATGATCGAAACTAGAGGTTTAGTTGGAGCAATTGAGGCGGCTGACGCAATGGTTAAAGCTGCAAATGTAACTTTAATTGGTAAGCAACAAATTGGTGGTGGACTTGTTACAGTTATGGTAAGAGGCGATGTTGGTGCTGTTAAGGCTGCAACAGATGCTGGCGCAGCAGCTGCTGAGAGAGTTGGAGAACTATTATCTGTACATGTAATTCCAAGACCTCATAGTGAAGTGGAGATTATACTACCACATGTTGAAGGATAAAGTTTGTTTCTATTAAGGGCTAGTGCAGGGCTTCTGTAGCTAATATACTCATCCACTAGGTTACATTAGATTATACTGAGCACGTAGCAGTGGGTAGAGAGTAATAGGAGACCTTGCATGCCTAATACCAACCTAAGTCAAATGATGTGAAGGGAGCGTGAAGTCATGAGAGTTTTGACTGAGACAACGCTTCGAGGTGAGTTTAGGAGTAGTATTCCTGAGAAATTTTCAGTGAGTCGCGAGACCATCATAACCCCATCAGCTAAGCAGTATTTGAACGAGAAGGGTGTTATGTTAGTATTTGAAGAGGATAATCAGGAACAGCAAGAAAGAGTGCTAACCAGGCAGAAAGAAGGAAATGTCTACAAGCCCATTGAAACACCAGATAATAAGATTGTTCCAAAATACTTGGATTATTATACGGGTGGTGCTTATGAAGAAAAACCAGAGTATATGACCCATATTTATGGAAATAGGCTGGTCTACAAGGATGATTCTCGGATTGTATTCCGGGGAAAGTTGGATAGCTATCAGTCAAGGATTTTAGAGACCATGGTTTATACGGATAGCCAAGGATTACAAGGTTTGACAAAGGATCTAAATGAAGTTCTTGAGTTTGTTAGAAAGATCTTGAAAGCTGAAGTACTTGATGAGCCACTTAAAGATATGAAGATTTTTGGACTAGATGAGAAAGAGTTACGGGAAATGTCTCATAACCCTAAAAAACATTTCGGAATCTTACATATTATGCCTAGTTTCGACATGGGAGAAACCTTGATACGTCTTAACTCATTAAGGAGTGCAATTCGCGAGGTTGAAATTTCAGGTATTCAGACATTTAAGAAACATCATGTGGTAGATAGACAGGATATTTTACAAGCTCTTAATCGCCTTAGTAGTGTAATTTACATTATGATGTGTCGTGAGAGAGCAGGTAAGTATTAAGGAGGTGTATTCGTGGAAGAAGCTATGATTGAGGACATTATTCGTCAGGTAATGGATGCACTTCGTGAGAAGGAGCAAGTAAATAATGCATTTCCAGTAGAGGCTTCTGCAAGGCACGTTCATCTTAGCCCAGAACATGTCAGCGTTTTATTTGGGCCAGAATATGAGATGGCTAAGAAAAAGGATTTATCCCAGCCTGGGCAATATCAGTGTGAGGAACGTGTTACGCTTATTGGACCGAGAGGTGTGATTAAGGGAGTAGCCATACTGGGACCTCCAAGAATCAAGACACAAGTAGAGTTATCCATGACAGATGCCAGGGTCCTTGGTGTTAATGCACCTGTTCGAGAGTCTGGTCAGCTAGAAGGAAGTGCTACGATTTATATTGCTACTGAACGAGGCGTCATTGAAGCTAAGGAGTCTACAATAGTAGCTAAACGGCATATCCATATGGACACTAGGGATGCTCAACGTTTTGAGGTGGTTGATAAGGAGATTGTTGCAGTAAGAGTATTAAGCCATCGTCCTCTCATATTTGATGATGTAGTCGTGAGAGTTAATGATAGTTATCGTTTAAGTATGCATATTGACTTTGATGAAGCCAACGCTGCAGGATATACACAGGGTGTCTTTGGAGAGATCTATAAATAAGCATGGAAAGGGTTTTTTGTATGAATTTTGATAGAGTCGATAACCTTATAAGACAGGTTGAATCCAGCATCCAAGTGACAGGAGAGTTTAATAAGCGTAAAGAACTTCTTGTTGGTGTGGATTTAGGTACGGCATATATTGTTCTCGTCGTTCTTGATGAGGAGCAAAAGCCCATTGCATGTGAAATGCAGTTTGCCCAAGTACTAAAAGATGGTTTAGTGGTGGATTATATTGGAGCATCTCGTATTGTTAGAGAGCTAAAAGCTAAATTGGAAGAGCGGCTTGGAGTTGAATTAACGAAAGCAGCTATTGCCGTTCCACCAGGAACCAGTGAAGGTGATAGCAAGACCCACTGTTATGTAGTGGAAGGTTCTGGAATGGATGTAGTTGCCATCTTAGATGAACCATCAGCAGCTAATGCTGTTCTTCAGATCAAAAATGGAGTTATAGTGGATATCGGCGGAGGTACAACAGGCTTATCAATTTTAAAAGATGCAGAAGTGATCTATACAGCCGATGAGGCTACAGGTGGAACCCATTTATCTTTAGTCGTTGCTGGTAATTACGGTATTAGCTTTGAAGAGGCTGAAGTTATCAAGAAAGACTCTAAAAGGCAACGAGAGATATTCACTATCGTTCGACCTGTGATACAGAAGATGGCTTCCATTGTCAGTCACCATATCATCCATCATAAGGTAAGCGATATCTATCTGGTTGGAGGTACATGTTGCCTCGAAGGTATTGAAGAAGTATTTCAGAAGGAAACAGGGATTAGAACCCATAAACCCACGAACCCCTTTTTGGTGACACCATTAGGGATTGCGATGAATTGCAAGGTCTAGGGGGAAGAAGGAATGAATATTGATCAAATTGTCGCTATGGTAACGAAGGAAGTACTAAAGCGAATAGAAGATACAGCTGACATTCAGGCAAATTCATCTACAAAGGTATTCATAGCAGACACCAAAAAAGCAAGTTATAAAGAGCTTGAGGAACTGCTAACATTGGGTGGTTTTATTACCTTATATATGGATGAAAATAAAGAGATGGATTGGAAAGATATTAATTATGTTATTGTACCAACGCTTACCCCTAATCTGTTATCAAAAGTTGCTTTGGGTCTTGTTGAAGAACAGATAACAGAAGTACTACAGGAAGCCTTTCTATGTGGCAAACATGTTGTGGTTTTAGAGGAGGGCGCTTCTTATAGAAAATATAAAACTATTGCAAGCAGTTCCTATTATAATATGTTAGCTGGTTATGAAGAGCAGTGGACACAGTTTGGTGCATCCTTTATACGAGAAGAGGAACTTATTGCATTCTTAAAAGGATTACCGACTTGTGTAAATGTAATTGATAAAAGAGTTGTAACAGAAGCAGATCTAAATAGGTTATATGAAAAAGGACATCATGAGATTAGAATTAGCAAAAGGTCTCTTATATCCCCTTTAGCTTCTGATTATGTCAGAATGCATAATATAAATGTAATTCGTGTGTAAGAAGATAAGTATCGTGGTACATAGTGAATAGGAACGATGTGCCTTATTGAAAGGAAAGATAACTATGATTCTAGGAAAAGTAGTGGGCAACGTATGGGCCACAAGAAAAGAAGAAGCTTTAAGAGGTCTTAAGCTGCTAGTTATTAAACCCATCGATTATCATTCCAAACAGCCTTTGAGTACTTTTGTAGCAACAGATCGTGTTGGGGCAGGTATAGGCGATACGGTTTTAATAGTTACTGGAAGTTCAGCTAGAAAAACAATAGAGGTAGATAATGCTCCTATTGATGCTAGTATTGTAGGAATTGTTGATGAGGTCGAAGTAGATATAGACATATAATAGATATTTCCTTTCACTAATAATTACTAGCATATACTTACTAGACCACGTAGTAACATAAGTGTTTATAGGAAGGGAGGCAACATATGGAACTTATTGAGAAGATATATAATGCCGGTGTGGTTGGAGTCGGTGGCGCAGGTTTTCCTACGCATATTAAGCTAAAGTGTAAGGTTGAATATCTGATCATTAATGGTGCTGAATGTGAGCCTTTGTTGGAAGTGGATAAATATCTTATGCGTGAGAAGAACAGAGAGATTATCCGTACTACTCAGATGGTAGGTCAACTGATAGGAGCTAAGCATATGTTTATTGGCCTCAAGGAAAAGTATCATGAAGAGATTCTGTATCTCAATGAGGCTATTAAGGAGCTAGATGCACAGATTCAGTTATATAGCTTAGATAATTTTTATCCAGCTGGCGATGAACAGGTGATGGTTCATGAGATTACTGGAAGAGTCATACCAGCGGGAGGAATACCACTGGACATTGGTGCTGTGGTCAGTAATGTGGGTACAATTGTTGGTATCCATGATGCTCTGGAAGATAAACCCGTTACTGATAAGTATATGACTGTTGTTGGTGATGTAGTTGCACCCGGATTTCTACAAGTACCTATTGGAACAAGTGTACGAACATGTATAGAAGCATGTGGTGGCACAAGTCTTGTTGATTATAAAGTTATTCTTGGTGGACCTATGATGGGGAAGGTAATCGATGGGCAGGAAATAGATGCGACTTATGTAACGAAGACGATGGGAGCATTAATTGTGGTACCGGCTGATCATTATATTGTAAAGCGTAAAGAACAACCTTTAACCCACAGCATTAATCAAGCAAAGACAGCTTGTATACAGTGTAAAATGTGTACCGATATGTGTCCACGTAATTTGATGGGACATCAGTTAAGACCCCATAAAATTATGAGAATAATGGGGCTAGGAACAACAGATGAAGAAATTCTTAAAGAAGCCATGATCTGTTCAGAATGTGGCATATGTGAGCTTTATGCTTGTCCTATGGGTCTTTCGCCACGTTTAGTCAATGCTTATGTCAAACAGGAGTTGAGGCAGAAAGGGATCAGGTATGAGAGGCAGCCCCTTAATGATGTGAATTCTCTTAGAGACTATCGAAAAGTACCTGTACCTCGCTTAGTAGCTAGGCTGGATTTAAGCCGGTTTAAAGGTGAGAAGTTGAATGATATGAAGGTGTTAGAAGTTGATAAGGTATGTATATCATTATCACAACACATTGGTAAGCCTGCTACGCCTAGAGTAACTGTTGGTGATTATGTTAAAAAGGGCCAAATAATCGGTGATGTCGATAGAGAAGATTTTGGTGCTGTTATACATGCTAGTATCAGTGGTAAAGTATGTGAGGTTAGCCACTACATTACTATTCTACAAGATAGCGAGGTGATTCTGGGTGATTAGAACCATAGGCTTAATAGAACTGAATAGTATTGCTAAGGGAATTGAGGTTGCAGATGGAATGATAAAAGCCGCATCTGTTGATTTACTGCAGTCAGGTACTGTATGTCCTGGTAAATATGTTATTCTTATAACGGGAGATGTTGGAGACACCAAAGCTGCGATAGAAGTAGGGGAAGAGATCGGTGGGCCTTTTGTAGTGAATACTTTGGTATTACCAAGCATCCATCCAGATTTGATTTCTGCTATTAATGGAGCAACTCAAGTATCTCAGGTTAATGCACTAGGCGTATTGGAGTTTTTTAGTATAGCTACTTGTATCATTGCAGCTGATGAAGCGGCTAAGGCAGCTTCTGTAGAATTAATTGAAGTTCGACTTGGCTTTGGAATTGGTGGTAAGGCATTCATTACCTTAACAGGTGATGTAAGTGCTGTGGAGGCCTCTGTGGAAGCTGGTGCACGAGTGGGGCAAGAAGGTGGAATGCTTGTTAATCAAGTGGTTATACCATCCCCACGAAAAGAGTTATTTGATAAGTTATTATAGTGAGATAGCAATTAGCTTAGTTAGTACATTAATTAAGGTGAAGGGTAGATATCTCTTCTGTGAAACAAGGAAAGCAGGGAAAGCAAGAGGTGATAAGTGATGGGAAAAATTCTTATAACAAGGAAAAATTACACCCAGTATTTCCAAGAACAAGATAAAGCGTTTTATGTCAATAAAACAATGATTCTATCCCCATCCGTCAAAGATATTTTGCGGGATAATGGTATTGTTATCAGGTATGGGGAAAGACCTAATAAAGAAATAAGTGTTTCTGCATGTAAGAATAATAAAGAAGATTTATCAGAGATAATTACTACTATAACGAAGGTTCTAGAAAGAGACTTTCAAATAACAGACCAAGACAAGATATGTATGGTAACTAAAGAATTATTAAAGCAAATGGGTATGAGCAATTAATATTAGGTGAAGAGTTTTTGAAAGCATGTAAAATTTGAGGAGGCGGTTACATGAGTATTAATGAACTGATAGTTTATATCATGGTTGGATTTATGGTATTAGGAGCAGTGGATAAGATCATAGGCAATAAATTTGGTCTTGGTGAGCAATTTGAGGAAGGTATCATGGCAATGGGTTCTCTAGCACTTGCTATGGTTGGGGTTGTTTCACTAGCACCAGTGCTTGCTACCATTCTTAAGCCGGTGGTTGTACCTGCATATACAGCATTGGGAGCAGACCCAGCTATGTTTGCAACAACCTTATTAGCCAATGACATGGGGGGTTACCCATTAGCAATGGAGTTAGCTCAGAGTCAGGAAGCAGGAACATTTGCAGGATTAATCCTAGGAAGTATGATGGGTCCTACAATCGTATTTACTATTCCTGTGGCCTTAGGAATTATTAAAAAAGAAGATCATAAGTTCTTAGCTACCGGTATTTTAGCAGGTCTTATTACAATTCCAATTGGATGTCTTGTAGGGGGGCTTGTAGCGGGATTTGGTATTACTATGATTTTAAAAAACCTTGTACCAATTATTATTGTATCTCTCTTATTAGCTCTTGGTCTCTGGAAGATTCCTGATCGCATGATCAAAGGATTTAATGTATTTGGTAAGGGTGTAGTAGCAGTAATAACTATTGGTCTTGCTGCTATTATTATAGAAACACTTACTGGTTTTGTTGTTATTCCAGGTATGGCACCTGTTTCAGATGGTATTGAAATCGTTGGATCTATAGCATTAATGCTTGCAGGTGCATTCCCTATGGTTTATGTGATTACCAAGGTATTCAATAAACCATTATTAAAGCTTGGTAAATTACTCGGTATGGGAGATGTAGCTGCTGCAGGTATGGTTGCAACATTAGCAAATAATATACCTATGTTTGGCCTTATGAAAGATATGGATAACCGTGGTAAAATCATCAACGTAGCTTTTGCAGTAAGTGCATCTTTTGTATTCGGTGATCACTTAGGTTTTACAGCTGGTGTTAACCAAGAGATGATTTTCCCAATGGTCGTTGGTAAGTTAATCGCTGGTGCTACAGCAGTTATGATAGCAGTAGTTATCGCTAACAGAACATTAGGAAAAGCTACAACAAAAACCGCATCAAAAGCTGTAGCAAAATAAGATTTATGACAGAATATGTAGTAAGTGGGTGGGAGTATGATTGACAATATCAATGAAAAAATGATTGAAGAAATCATTCGCAAAGTGATAGAGCAACAAATGGTAACAGCAAAACCAGCATTTAACAAAACAGTAGATTCTAGTGGTGTTATCTCCATAAAAGCCAATACAGTTAAGTGTGAGAAGTTCGATACAGGTAAGGAAGGCGATCAGGTATATCTTACAGATGTATTAACATTAGATGAAAGTCCTAGGCTAGGTTGTGGAATGATGGAAATGAAAGAAACAACTTTTGACTGGACCCTTACATATGATGAAGTGGACTACGTAATTGATGGTACATTGGAGATTGTCATTGATGGTAAAAGAGTAGTTGGGAACAAAGGGGATATTATCTTTATCCCAAAGAACACATCCATTCAATTTAGTGCACCTGAATATGCAAGATTTATGTATGTGACTTACCCAGCTAACTGGGAAGAAACCACAAAAGAAAACTAAGATAGAGGGGGTGTCTTACGAGGCAGCCCCTATCCTAACACAATTGGGAGGCATCAAGATGAAGTTTCAATCTAAAACCGAGATTCACTATGGGATGAATTCAGTTAATTATATTCATGATTTAGATTACGAACAAGCTTTAATAGTAACGGACCAGTTTATGGTCAAACTTGGATTAGTTAAAAAAATAACAAACTTGTTGGATGAGAGAAAGGTTCCATACACGATCTTTGATGAGGTAGAGCCTAATCCCTCTGTTGAAACTGTTACAAAAGGCCTCCATCACATTATTAGGATGAAGCCTGATCTCTTACTAGCAGTAGGTGGCGGGTCTGCTATTGATGCAGCTAAGGCAATTATGTATTTCTGTATTAAGACCAAAGAGGAATTGGTGGAGAGTAAAGCGATTAAAAAACCTTGGTTCGTGGCTATTCCTACGACCAGTGGTACTGGGTCAGAGGTAACGGCTTTTTCAGTGGTGACAGATAAGAAAAACAAGGTTAAGATTCCACTAGTGGATAACATGATGATTCCTGATGTTGCCATATTGGATGCAGAGTTCACAAGAACAGTACCACCGTCTGTAACAGCTGATACAGGAATGGATGTCCTTGTACATGCTATTGAAGCATTTGTATCAACAAATGCCTCTGACTATACAGATATTTATGCGAAGAAAGCCATAAAGGATGTTTTTACTTATCTTATACGAACGTATAATAATGGCAATGATATGGATGCCAGACAGAAGATGCAGGAGGCTTCATGTATGGCTGGTATTGGTTTTACCAATGCAGGTCTAGGTATTAATCATAGCCTAGCTCATGCAATAGGAGGCATGTTCAAGATATCCCATGGTAGAGCCAATGCAATCTTACTGCCCTATATTATTAAGTATAATGCTGGATTATATAGTAAGCTGACTCATGCAGCTGAGGGCTATTATAGTATAGCAAAAGACATAGGGTTACCAGCTTCATCCATAGAAGAAGGTATTAGAAGTCTCATTGAAGCTGTAAAAATTCTCAATGAGAAGATGGGAATCCCACTAACCCTACAGGCTTATGGTATAGATACAGACAGATATGAGAGGAAAGTGGATATTATGGCCCGTTCAGCTTTAGAAGATGTATGCACAGGTTCTAACCCTAGGAAGCCTGAATTTGAAGAATTGACAGAAGTTTTAAAAGAAGCTTATACTGGCAGGTAGTTCAAATGCCTCTCTGCATAGGTTTAAAGTGTCTTATTTAAATATCATACCTGATAATAAATAGGAGGAAAGATGAGTCGTATGCTTAGCTACGACAATTTAGTAATCTTTTAATATACATCTAAGTCTTTTCCAGATATAACTTCTCCATCAAATATTTCTTTAACTTCTTCCACAATTTCGTACTCGCGTTGTGCTACTTTTGAGACTAAGTCTATATCATCACTATGTATATCTAACATGAATAGTTGATGATATAGAACAAGTAGTTTCGGCTTAGCTTTTGAGGCAATTTCACCAAGTTCATAGGAAGATGTATGGACATTGGTATGATATTTCTTCCACTCCTTAGACCTTTCTTTTACACCTGCTGATGAATACACTTCATGAATTAAAATATCACAATCCCTTGCATAATCAATGATTGTTTCTGTTGGAGCGGTATCACCAGAGATGACAATTGTTTTATCAGATGTGTAAAATTTATAGCCATAGGCTTCAAAGGAACCATGCTTGACAGGAAAAGCCTTAACCTTAACATTTTCATCTTGATAGATTATACCAGGGGTGATTTCATTAACTTCAACCTCACAACCTCTATTATTAGCTGGTTCTAGACCATTTAACCTTTCATCAATATCTTGTTGATAGGCAGCTAAAATGTGATCGGTCATAGATCTTAACCCCTTTGGGCCAAAAACCTTTAAGGGTTCATCCCTATCAAGAACCCATGGTGTGAATATTAGATCAGGGTAGCCAACACTATGGTCAGAATGTAAATGAGTTAAGAAAGCTCGTTTGAGATTCTTTGGTTTCAGTTCAACGATTCCATCTCTATATGCCTGGGCTGCTCTTCTAACAATCCCTGGACCAAAATCAACTAAATAAGAATTATCACCTACGACGATGGCTACTGCTGGACCTGACCTATCGGGGTCCGCATTAGGTGTACCAGTTCCTAATAGTACAACTTGTGTCTTTTTTGCATGGTGTAATTTCTCGTTCATTATTTCCCTCCTTGGTAAATATGATTCTCTATATACTCAACTAACTGTATAACTGAAGTCCATGAATAAAGCTTGGAATTAATCCAAGCTTAGTTTCTCCAAAAATCTTTGAGCAACATGCAATGAGCCACCTAATGTTCCGCGGTCTTTTCCTAAGGTAGACAAATCAAGCGTAACATTTATATTAACAAGTATAGGAGCATACTGAGAAATCTTATTATGGATAGCATCAAGAAATGGTTTACCTCCATGAGAATAAGCTCCTTGTATAACAATGATCTCAGGGTCATACATCAAAACGGTATTGATGATACCTATAGCAAACCATTTTGATACCTCATCAATAAGTTGTACGGCTAGTAGATCATTAAGTTTTGCAGCATCTAAAATAGAAACAATAGTTACTTCATCATGATTTTGGAATAAAATTGAATTAGGATAAGTCCCTCTCATTTCTTGAGCTAGTCTATGCAATCTTTTCTCCGAAACCAGTGCTTCAAAGCATCCTTTTGCACCACAGGAACAACATTCATCTGATTCAGGATTTAATGGCATATGGCCAATTTCACCAGCAAAGGAGTGGGTTCCCCGTTTAATTTGTTCCTTTACTATGATACCTGCTACTAAACCAATACCAGCCTCAATGACAATAACATTCTTCTTGTTAATTGCGCAGCCCCTATTTTTTTCTGCCAGTGTTTGAAACCTTATTTGATTATCAACGAATATTTCAGTTATTTCAGGAAATTGCTTCTTTAAAGCTCCTTCAATGGAGCTATCCTTCGGCCAATTTTTGAAATGAGGTGAATAATGAGTAATACCAGTTTGATAGTCTGTTAAACCATGAGAGCCTACAGCTATTCCAGCAAGCTGATGTAGAGAAACATTCTGTAGTTCCATTAGCGCTCTAACAAAATCAGCCATCAATGAAATGATAGCTTCAAATGTTATATCTGCTGATATATATTCTGATTTTGAATGCAAGACTTTTGAGTTAAGGTCAGTGATGACAGAATATAGTTCATCTGGGAATAGGTGAATGGCGATACAATAGGCGTATTCTGAATTGAAATGATAGGTAACAGCCTTACGGCCACCTTCATCAGTAGAATTTGATTTCCCTACCTCTAATATTAAGTTTTTTTCTAATAAATAATTCATGATCTTCGTAAAAGTAGTTTTGCTTAGATTAATATCACTACGAATATCTGCGATAGTCACAATACCAGATTCGATCATGTAATTTAATATTAATCTTCTATTATTTAATTTAACAGTCTTTGGTTTGTTTTCGTAAGTATTTAACATACCAATTCTCCTTATTTTCGAAATAGTTCACATTTAATTCATTATAATAGATAAGCCAAATATATACAACAGGTTAGTGAATGTAGGACTAAAAGTTAGGCTTATAATGATAGTTATATTGAACTAAAACGTTTGTAAACTTTGTTGACAAACTTAAATTAAGACTGTTATAATGTTGATTAATGATAAGTTTATTGGAAGATAAGGAGAGATGAGAAAAATGATGATTAAAGAGAATAAAACTGATCCGGCAACACTACAGACTGCAGCTGGTTTCCCACTCATTTCAGAAATTCATACTAAATATACATTTACGAATAAGGAAGTAGCAGAGTTAAGAATGCTGGCTAATAAAGTTTCAGAGCTGTCAGAAAGAGATATTGAAAAGGAAAAGATTATTCTATGGACACGTCATAATGATTTACAAAATGTTCGTCCACTTGTTTTTGCTGATCCAGAAAATGGCTGGAATGAGATCATACCTTCAGATTCTTTAGTTTGTGAAGATCCACTTGCTCGTGTGTGGGAAATGTTCTTACGTAAACAAATATATTGGGCAGAAGTAATCAAAGATGATAAAGTTATTGAACCATATTTTGATGTACCATACTGCTATAGTGATACTGGATGGGGGGTAGAACTTAAGAAACATGGTGGTGGTGAAAACGGCAGTTACAAAGTTGATCCAGCTATCATGGATTATGAAAGAGATTTACCAAAAGTCAAATTTCCTGAAATCATCATTGATCAAGGGGCATCGGATAAGATGTTAGACCTGGCACATGAAGTATTTGATGGTATTCTTACTGTACGTAGAAAGAATACTTGGTGGTGGACTCTAGGGATGACCTGGGATTTCATTAATCTACGTGGGCTTGATAATTTGATGATGGATTTAATACTGAATCCTGATTATGTCCATGAATTGATGGGGATATTAAGAGATGGCTATTTGGCTAGACTAGATTGGATGGAGCAAAATAGCTTATTGTCTTCCAATACAGAAGGTACATATGTTGGTTCTGGTGGCTTCGGATGGACGAAAGAGTTACCAACTGAATCAGAAATAACAGGTAATGTGACTACACATCAGATGTGGGGCTTTTGTGAAAGTCAAGAGACTGTAGGTGTTAGTCCTGAAATGTTTAATGAATTTATTCTTCCATATCAAATGCCAATCCTAGAGCGTTTTGGCTTAAATTGTTATGGGTGTTGCGAGCCTATTGATGTTCGGTGGGATTATGTAAAGAAAATACCACATCTTAGGCGTGTATCCACATCACCTTGGGCGAATAAAGAGAAAATGGCTAATTTGCTTGGCAATCGTTATATCATGTCAGTAAAACCTTCACCAACACCACTTTCATTACCTCAAATGAAAGAAGAGGTGGTTAGAAATGAACTTAGAGATACTTTAAATGCAGCAAAAGGTTGCCGTGTAGAGTTAATTATGAAAGATAACCACACTCTTGGTAATAATCCTAGAAACATTACTCGTTGGGTTGAGATTGCAAGAGAAGAGATTGATAAACTGTAAGGAGGGGATAAGTTATGGCGAGACAGAGGAGAGATATAAGTCAACAGCAATGGCATTTATGGCTTGATCAAGAAGCAAAGTGGCAGAATGATAAGCTCTACACACCTAATGAATCCAAGGACATATCAAAATTACCAATGAATCCGCCAACAGTAGGGTGGTCAAAACTAGAAGAGCAAGACGGCAAGACAATCACATTACCTGCCACAGTGGAAGAATTCTATAGTAAAGGGGTTAATGATTGGGAATACCATGGCGTCAGCTGGTACTTCACCGACCTTATAATACCTACTGAAGCAGAAGGAAAGCGAATAGCTCTCCATTTTGAGAAAACTCGTTTACGTGCTGAAATTTATGTGAATGAGCGATTAATGGGTTATGATTTAGTATCTGAAACACCTTTTGATGTGGATATTACTAAGGTAGTCAAGTATGGACAGGTTAACAAAATGGCAGTTCGAATCACTAATGCTGGTGGTACTAGAGGGTGGAATGATGTTTTTGCTTTTAATTGGGGAGAATGTACCATGCTGCCATCCCATGATTTCAGTATTGTAGGTCATGTATCTCTTGTTATGACGGATAAAACCTATATTGAAAATGTATTTGTTAAAAATATCCTTCCTGCATGTGGTAATAAACTGGAAATTATAACAGAGGTAAATAGCCATGTAGAAGGGGAAGCAAAAGTTGAGATTGAGATATCAAAAGTAGAGAGTAAAGCTTATGTATTCAAAGATTCCTTTAAAACCTTACTAAGCAAAGGGGCCAATACATTCAATAAACAAATTGTGGTGCCTGAGGCTAAACTATGGGACATCCATTCACCAAACTTATATAACTGCAAGGTTACAATTTCGGAAGGTGAACAAACCGATGATATCTGTGAACGATTTGGCTTTAGAGTTATGGAAGTAAAAGAAGCTACTACGGGTAATCTACAATACTTCTTAAATGGCGAACGTATTCGTCATAAGTCAGCCATTGACTGGGGGTATTATGCCCATACAGGTGCTTATGCTACAGAAGAAATGGCAGAGAAAAGTGTAAGAAATGCAAAGGCTATTGGTCATACAGCGATTAACTTCCATCGTCAAATTGGTGAGCCTTTGATAATGGAAAAAGCAGATGAACTGGGTTTATACATGTACGAAGAGCCAGGGGGTATTAAGACTGGAGATCTTTTTTTGACGCCGAAAGGATTACCTGCCTTTGGAATCGAAAACCATCCTCTTCTAATGGAACTTTTTGAGGTGCGCTTGGAACGTATGATCAAAAGAGATCGTAACCATCCTTCTCTGCTTATATATACCATGGCTAATGAGGATAAAAAGTTTACAGACTATCGGGCAAAAGTACTTCAATTAGCAAATGAGCTAGATGATTCGAGATTTATAATTAATAGTTCAGGGTCTAATGCTTGGCCATCATTTCTTAACTTATTAGGCTCTTTTATGAAGCATTCCATTACCTGTGCACCTGAGCGTCGTGTGGTTAAGCACTTTTCACACTATAATTATAAACCCTACTCAAGTCAATTAGAAAAAGATCATGTGGACTGTCATACAGTCAATGCATCAGATAGGTTTGAAGAGGAAATATTTGAGTCCCATCAAGTTAAGAAGACAAGACCAACTCGTTACTGGGGAGAAGTTGGTTGCTACTGTGGTCCGGCTAATTGGTATGATGTCTGTGAGGATCAAAAGAATTTGCCGGATGGGAGGGAAGGCTATGATAACAATATCTATCAAGGCATGCATGATAAGCTAGAGGCTAACTATGATAAGTGGCATTTAGAAGGTACATGCGATGGAACTATTCAGTCCAAGAGTGATGTATCCAAGCAAGCAGGTAGAGGGCTAATGTACATCGATGGGCGTTTCAGTCAGACCATGTGTAGTTATGATGCAACAGATGGCTACGCTATCAATGGTTGGAGTTCAGGTCCCCAGGTAGGTAGTCAATTAGAAGGACAAGAACGCGCGGGCATGGACTGGGATTCTGCTCTTTGTGATGAGGGACGAAACTTAAAAGGACCAGCAGAGGACTATGCTTATTGGACAAGACCATTACAAATAGCCTTGTTCCGTAGTAATGGTGCTTACTTTAAACCAAATGGTAAAGTAGACCTTCGTTGCGTACTTATTAACGAAGGTGCTCTTACTGCTGGTGACTATAAGATGTCTATTACTGTTAGGGATAGGAAGGGCTATAAGTATACCAACAAGAAAGATATGGTTGTTCATGTTAAAGGTGGCGATACCTTTGCACAAGAACTAGACAAAATAAAGCTAACATTGGATTCGAAATTAGCAGGTGGTCATGTTTCATTTGATGCTGTATTAATAGATAATGAAGGAGATATAGTTGCAGAAGGTAAAGAGCAAGTTTTGCTTGACAATCCTCAATCCTTTGGAGATCAATTAAAGGAACTAAAAGGATGTACCTATAAGTGGGATGCAGCTACAAAGGCTCTTAAGGCTGCTAATGCAACTTATGAAGACTTTAACCCTCATGCAAGCTACGATTTTATTGCAGCTGCTGAAGTACCTGATAAGAATGAACTGACGACAATGCTTCACAAGGTTAAAGAAGGTTCAACCATGGTTATTAACTTCAACGAAGGCTGGGCTAAGTTATTACTTGATGTTGACATTCTCTCTGAAGCTGTTACAGAGTGGGGATGTGAGCAAACTGGCTTTTGGTACGGAAATGGTTGGGGTTATGTAAGTGAATTCATTGGAGATGCCTTCCCATCAGGTAATGTGATATCAACTAATGGATGGCAACCAACTGGTGACCCTAATGGTTTTTATCCATTTGAGAGTAAGTATGATAAAAGAGTATATGGTTTATGGATGGCACGTCATGATATTATGCGTGTTACTATGGCTAGTATTGACTATGGCAAAGGCAAAATACTATTAAATCCATCTTATGAATTAGCAGACAAAGATATATTATCTAAGATTATCTTTTATAACATGATAAGTTTTAATTTAGGGGGAATTTAAATGGCATATATTAGTGATTGGGATAAACGTTTAGAAAGACATGCAGCATTTTGGGAAAATGAAGTTATTGATCGTTGTTTAACAACAATCTTAGGACCATGTAAGAATGCCAATTTTGATTATACAATGATGATCCAACCAGAAGATCAAGATGCTGCTCTTCATTGGTATACTGATGCTGAATTCGTATTAAATAGAAATAAGCATATGTTGGATAATCGTACATGGGTTGGTGATGGTATACCAACAGTCATGTTAAGCTTAGGTCCATCTGGGCAAGCTGGTTATTTCAAAGATGTGAAACATGAATTTACGCAAAATACTCTTTGGTTTCACCCTACAGAAGAAAGAGAACCTTCTTTAATTTTCGAAGAGAGTAACTTTTGGTATCAAAAGACTTTGGAATTAGCACAGTATTTTGTAGACAATACTAATGACGAATACTTTGTATCCATGGCAGATGTAACTGGAGATCTAGATGCACTATCCCTAATTCAAGGAGCAGATACTTTATTAATGGACATGTTTACAAATGAAGCTTACATTGAGCCAGCAATGACAAAAATGCGTCGTGTATGGGATAAGTATACTGAAGAGACCTTTAATATTATTAAAAATACCAATCGTGGTGGTAGCGGTATTGGCTGGTTGTTCACCTGGGCACCTGGTTTACATGCACAGCTTCAATGTGATATATCAACAATGATCTCTCCAGAGTTATTTACTAAGTATGCTAAACCAGAGTTAGATCACCAAGGTAGTAAATTAGAGTATCCATTGTATCACTTAGATGGTATGGAACAAATTCGCCATTTAGATCAAATTTTAACTATAGAGAATCTTAAGGCTATTCAGTGGACTAGTGTTGTTGGTCAACCTTCAGCTCTTAACTATATTGATGAATTGAAGAAAATTCAAGGGGCTGGTAAAGGGTTATTACTTAATCTTCCAGATACAAAGGAGTTAGAACCTTTAATGGAGCAACTTTCTTCCAAAGGGTTACATCTTGTCATACCGGCATCTTCTGAAGATGAAGCTGAAAGTCTTCTAAAGACTATATCAAAGTTAACTCACGAATAATTTATAGATATGTGTTTTCTTATCAGAAGATAGAATGTGTACATATATAATCACTAAAAAGGTATATATTAACCAGTTGAATGGTTTCTAAATACCTTTTTTTGTAGTGTAAGAAACAAGGAAACATACTTACTTGCACATACTTGAAAGGTAACTCGAATTGCTATATACGAACATAAAATAGCAGGGTTGATAAAAGGGCATAAATGTTACACAAATACAGCTAAAAATTAACTGTTTATTTAGAACATGATTCGTTATAATTAATCCATACTAATTTTGCATAGGAGGGATTTAATGAAAAAAATCATAACGTATCTCTTACTAGGAATTTTGCTTGTTTCTTTACTAGCGGGCTGTTCAAGTAAAGAGGATAATAACGCAACGAGTGATCAAATGGGGGAAAAGCAAGAAGAAAGTGCAACACCAAAACAAAAAGAAAAGCAAAAGCTAAAGATCATGGTTTTATCAGAAGATAGTAATCGTCAGGCCATTTATCAGAATTATTATTCTAAGAATATTGGAGAAGCATTCCCAAACGTAGAAGCTGAGTTTGAGTTGCCAGGTAGTGCTAGTAATTATGATAGCAAATTAACTGTCTACAATGCATCAGGTACGTTACCTGATATCTTTTGGGGAGCGGATATTGTTTATCAATCAGGAAATGCTTTACCATTAACAGAGCGCATAAAAAACAATGGGTTTTTAGATGAGTTCACCAACAAGGCTGCATTAATTCCTGCCCCTGACGGGGAGATTTATTGCTTAAGTAGTGGAACAGATTCATTCTTTGCAGGTCCAATTTTTTATAATAAAGAAATCTTTGCAAAAGAAAACCTAGAATTGCCAGACAGTTATGAAGGGTTCATTGAATTAGTTAAGAAACTGAAAGAGAAAGGTTATTTACCAATATCTGCTACGTCATGGGCTTTGCAAAATTTTATGTTTGCAGATTTAATGACTGTCGATGATCCAAATGCTATGCGAAAACTTCAATCTAAAGAGATTGGCTTTACTAGTGAAGAGGTAGTAAAGGCGGCAGAACGATTAAGTTCTCTTTATGAGATGGGAGCATTTCCAGAGAATGTTACATCCATTGAGCAACAAGTGCATGAACAGTTATTTATCGATGGGGATGCGGCAATGATTTATCATCCTATCTGGGTATATCCAGCTATATCAGTAGCTAATTTTGAAATTGGTTATGCTTCTCTACCAGAGATTTTCGGTAACTATACATTAAATGCATGGGGATCTGCAACAGCTGGTGGTTTTATGATCGCTAAGTATACTGAAGATCCTGACCTAGCGTTAGATGTAGCACAGTTTTTGGTGATGCAAGATGCAGAGTACTGGGCTAATGAGGCAGGTAACGCAACAGCGCTTAAAGGATTTGATCAGCTACCAGCAGGTGCAGCTGATGTTAATCAATATTTCTATGAAAAAATACGTGACGAGAACACGAATGTTATACCAAATTTCCCAACTAACTTTATGCAACAAGCTCAACAGGCTGAATATGTTACAAATTTAGAAAAGTTAATTTTTGGTCAGATTACTGCTGAAGAATTTGGTAAGTCCATGGAGGCTATATACTAATAATCATTATAATGCATAGAGCCGGTTAAACTACCGGCTCTCTTATTTAGAGGGGGCTTCAGTAAACATGAGAAGAAAGCACGAGCGATTAGTAATCATATTATTTATTCTACCTGCACTTATTATATTTACATCATTTATTATTTATCCTTTGATAACAACGGTTATCCAAAGTGGTTTTGTTTTTAATGGTTTTGAGTTTGGTGAATTTCTATTATTTGGTAATTATATGAGTACTCTAAAAGACCCTGTTTTCTGGCATGCTAACTTGAATACATTGAAAATGTTAGCAGTACAATTATTCATCTGTGGTCCTTTTTCATATATCCTTGCGTTATTAATTAATGAAAGAGGTCCTCGTTTTCGAAAGTATTTCAAAATAGCGGTATTCATGCCGGCGGTACTCAACATAGCGGTTATAGCATTAATGTGGAAAATGGTCTTTCAACCAGATTGGGGGATTTTAGATGCCTTACTCATGAAAGTTGATTTAGAAGAATTAATTATTCCTTGGCTACAGCATGAGACTTATGCTATTTGGATTATCGGTGCTGTTGTCTTATGGCAATATATAGGTTTTAACATGCTTTATTTCTATGCTGCATTACGCTCTATTCCTGATTCATATTACGAAGCTGCTAAGGTTGCAGGAGCAAACTTTATTCAACGCTCTATTAAAATATCTATACCTTTAACACAGGAAGTCATCAAGTTTGTTCTCATCATTTCCATAACCGGTACCATGCAGATTTTTACACAGATCCAACTCTTAACTAATGGAGGTCCAGGAGATCTAACAAGATCGCTAATTTATCAGATGTATTATAAGGCGTTTAGATTAATGGATTTTGGGCAAGCAGGCTCCATAGCCGTCCTATTTGCTATTGAAACCTTTATTATGGTATTACTGGTGAACAAGTTAGTGGCAAGAGAAAAAATAGAAATGTGTTAGGAGTGAGTCGATGAATAAGAAAACCAGTCTTTTAGATGGATTGATTAATATACTATTAGTATTATTTGCTCTGTCAGCCCTGTACCCTATTTTGTGGATGATCATTAACTCTTTCAAAACAGCAAGAGAGGTTATAGCAAATCCTATTGGACTACCACAAGTTTGGAGTTTGGCTAATTATAGTAATGCCATAGGCGCTTTTGATTTTTTTCGTTATTTTACGAATAGTGGTATCTATACCATAGGAACTATTTTATTGACAGTTGTTACGGCTTCTTTGTTTGCTTATGCTACATCAAGAATGGATTTCAGAGGACGTGAAATTATTTATCGTTATATACAGTTAGGTTTAGTCGTTCCCATGTCCATTATTATCTTATCACTGTATGTTTTATTAGGTGACTTGGGTATAAAAAACACCTACATAGGTACGATATTGGTTTATACAGCTAGTGCTTTACCAATGAGCATTTTAATTCTTTATGCCTTTATGCGCAGCTTACCTAGAGAGCTTGAGGAAGCAGCGTATATGGATGGTTGCGGTATAGTTGGTGCTTTTATACGCATCATATTACCTATGGTTAAGTCAGCAGTAAGTACAGTGGTGATCATAGTCTTTATGCTCTATACTTGGAATGAATACTTTATGGCATTCATAACAATTGATGATGTTAAAATGCGGCCTATTGCTGTAGCCATAGGGTATTTCAGTACATCAAGGGGAACAGAGTGGGGAATGCTTTGTGCCGCATTAGTCATAACGAGTATACCTGCAATCATCATCTATCTCTTGGGAAGTCAGAGTATTGAAGAAGCGCTGACTGCAGGTTCAGCTATCAAATAATTGTTTCTATAGCCTTCATAATCGATTATACTATAATTAGTACATGAGATGATGAAAATGGTGGGATGCTGATGAAAATGATCTATAAAATAAAAGAACTACCTCTAGCCACTAAAATCTTTTTCTTCAATATCATTATTATGCTATGTTCCATGGTGATTTTTAGTTTAGCTGGAGGTTATGCATTTAAAAGGATTACCATAGAACAGGCAAAAGCATCTATTATGAAAGAAACAAATCTTATTACAAACAGTATGGAGTTATTAACGAGGAGTATTAATGATTCTATTATTAATATTTCCATTGATAAACGTGTTCAGGATGCTTTGCTATCTACACTAGAGTTACCAGAGGAGCAACGTTCTTTATATACGACACAACGTACCCTTGGTAGAGCTATTAATGAAATCATTGGTATTTCAGAAAACATTATCAGTTGTGATTTTAAAACAGAAAGTGGTTCCATTATACACATTAGTCCTTTCTTAAACTCACAAGTGGAGAGTATGCTTAATAAGGATACCTTTACTTTAGTAACTTCACAAAATAGTCAACAGCTTCAGTGGTATGCACCCCACCATATGATGGATATGGCAGGTACATCAAAATCCCTTTTCATAGTAAAAAAACCTGTTTATCATCTGTATAATGCAAAATATTTAGGAGCCGTCTTTATGTATATAGATGAAGACACCTTTTCGAATATATTCTCTAGTAATTTTGATGATGAAAACAGCAAGTTCTACATTATTGGGTCAAATGAAGAAATTATATCTGCAACCGATAATCAAATCATTGGCAAAAGCATAGTTGACGTTATTGGTATCGAAAAACTAACTTTTCATAAGTTCCAAGCCAATGAAGAAGCTGTTATTCAGACAAAGAATCAATCCTATTATCTAGCCATTGAGAAAATACCC
Organism: Vallitalea okinawensis; assembly: GCF_002964605.1. Taxonomy (NCBI): domain Bacteria; kingdom Bacillati; phylum Bacillota; class Clostridia; order Lachnospirales; family Vallitaleaceae; genus Vallitalea; species Vallitalea okinawensis. The sequence continues at coordinate 277,971 of NZ_PQDH01000007.1, read as the reverse complement.
AATTCAGATTGGTATCTCCTCAGTCAAGTATCTATGGACACCTTATTAACTTCCTATCAGAGGTTTAGAGCTTTCTTATTGTATTTCAGTGTAATTTATACTTTAATTGCTTTTATTATATCTAGATATATGTCACATAATATTTCAAAGCCTATTACAAAATTGGTTAAAGTTATGAAGTATATAAAAAATGGACAGAGAGATCAGCGTGCCGATGAGCTAGTGAAAGGTGAAATGTATCTTCTTAATACCACCTTTAATAATTTGATGGATCGTAATGATAAGTTATTTAATGATATAGTGAATAAACAAGAAGCCATTAGAAATTATGAGTTTCTGTTAATGCAAGCGCAGATTAAACCTCATTTTCTGTACAATACACTAGGAACGATTCATTCTTTGGTTCAATTAGATATGAAAGAAGAGGCACTAGGAGCTGCCCAGAGTCTAGCTAGTTTCTACAGACTTTCATTAAGTCAAGGACAGGATTTAATACCTATTATAGAGGAAAAAAAGATTGTGGAGAGTTACTTAACGATACAGCGTTATCGCTATGTCAAAATTCTTGATTTCAAAATCCATATACCTGCCAGAATTGAAAAGCAGGAAATACCAAAATTAACACTACAACCTATTGTTGAAAATGCTATATACCATGGGTTAAAGCCTAAGGGAAGCAGAAGTACAATTCATATTAGAGCTTGTGTTGAAGGGAAAGTCATTCTTATCCATGTCATTGATACAGGAATAGGTATTTCACCAGAAACAATTGAGCTACTAAATAAGAGTATTGCCAGCAAAGAAGTAGAGGGAAGTTTTGGACTTAGAAGTATTCATCAAAGAATACAGATGATTCATGGCGATGCTTATGGCATACAAATTTCCAGTAAACAAGGTTATTTTACCAAGATTACAATTCGTTTACCTTATGAGCCAGTGGGGGAGGATGACAAATGCTAAAAGTTGTTTTGATTGATGATGAATACTATACAAGAAAAGCATTACGGGTTACTACTCCATGGGAAGAACTTGGTTATCAACTCTGTGGCGAAGCCGATAATGGAAAAGAAGGATTAGATTTAATATTAGATAAAGAACCTGATGTTGCCCTCATTGATATTAACATGCCTATAATGGATGGATTGACACTGATCAGAGAGTTAAGGGTTAGTAAGAGTTTAACCCATTGCGTCATGTTGACGGGTTATAGTGAATTTGATTATGTTAGACAAGCTCTACAATTAGGGGTATCCAATTACATCTTAAAACCTGTTCCACAAGAAGAATTAAGAGATGAGCTGATTAAGTTACGAAACAAAATATTACCTGGGAAACGTAAAAAACGAGAAGAAATACTTGCCCAGCTCTCAGGAGATACACATTATTTAGTGGAATTCACGGGAAATAGTGAGATAAATAAACAAATTCAAGCAAAAAGTTTTAAACGTTTGATTACCTTTCAGATGCTTATGAACAATCAAAGACCTGATGCAGATACAATAGAAATGAATATTAATATATTAAAAGATGTTATCTACACAATAATTGATGAAATAGAATTAGAAGGAGTATGTTGGGTAGCTAGTTATGAAGAGTGTAGCCTTTTTATAAGCTCTGAAGATATAAAAGAAGTCAGCAATGAAAGCATTATGGAGAAACTGATAGAGCTAAGTAATTTAATCAACAATAAGTACATGAGTCGTATGATCGTATGTTTAAGTTCTATTTTTAAAGATGTGCAATGTTTAAGAGATATAAGTAAAAAAAATCAACATATCTTAGCTAATAGACTTGTTTTAGATACCCATAAACCTATATGCTGCAAAGATGTGGTTATCAATAATCCTTACCAGCATAAAGGGATAAGTGACAAAGAGAGACATCTTTTAACCTTATGTTTACGTAAAAAAGATGAGGAATATTTAAAGAACATAATTAAAAATATCTTTCAAGAAATTAAAGATAACTTGTATTCAATAAGTGTTATTGAATCGGTAGTTCAACAACTCTTTAGCCTTGCCTATGAGTATGCAATGGAGTGTCAAAGTACGAAGGTTATGAAATGGCAGAATCGTAAACAGTTGAGAGAACAGATTGCTACTTTTTTTACCTTAGACGAGTTGATAGAATGGATGAATAGTTTTTTTAAGGATTTAATGGAGGCTATAATTGTAAGAGAAGTTAGTGAATCTGATTTATTAGTTAATGAAATAAAATCCTATATACTAGAGCATTATCATGAACAGGATTGTAATATTAATAAAGTTGTAAGTCACTTCAACTTTAACTATCATTACATATGTAAATTATTTAAGACAAAAACAGGTGATAGTCTAGGGGAGTATATTATTACAACTCGAATGATTAAAGCTAAGGAGATCATTGAAAAAGGGCAACATAATGTAGAAATTCTTTCAGCAAATTGTGGATATGGCGATTCCCGCTACTTCTCTAAATGTTTTAAAAAATATCATGGGATAACGCCAAGTAGTTATATTAAAAGAAATAGATAAAGATTACTATAAATTCAATAAAGGAAATAAGATTGAAGCGTAGAGGTCATTAGGACGAGTATGCTTCATTTTTATTTTCTATGAGGATTCAACACAACATCCTCACATTTATATTTTATTATTTAATTAAGGATATCATATCAAGTATTTATTGAAGGGAGATCAATATTATGAAATTAAGAAAAATAAAAGTTATGTTAGTGATTTCTATTATTTCTACATTAATATTAGGAAGCTCTATCGTTGGAGCTAGGAGCATACCTGATTTTCATGGACCATTAGGAAGCACTCAATTGGAAAGACAAAGATCAGATAGCGGTAAAGGACTAGAAGTAGTACTAAATGAATTTGTGAATAATGGTTTATTATCAGAAAGTGAAGCAGAGGAGCTGATGCAATACTTGGAAGAAAATAGACCACAACTTGATGGGCAAGTTGGGCTTTCTGGTCAAAGACTAGATTTATTAACTGGAGCAGTTGAGGCTGGAATAATTACAGAAGACCAAGCCAACTCACTTCGTGAAGTTCTAGTTCCTCCTCAAGGATCAGGTATGCAATCAGGTAATCAGGGAATGCAGCAAGGACCAGGTATGCAATCAGGTAATCAGGGAATGCAACAAGGACCAGGTATGCAATCAGGTAATCAGGGAATGCAACAAGGACCAGGTATGCAATCGGAAAATCAAGGAATGCAACAAGGATCAGGCATGCAATCAGGTAATCAAGGCATGCAACAAAACGGTGTGGGAGAGAAAACTAACTCAGGTAACATGCTAAGTGTAGAAGAGGCAAATGAAATAGAAGCTGAATTATTAGCTGAAGTGGGTTATACCTCAAAAGTTGGAGGCTATCCAATTGTTGATACAGGTCAAACAACATACTATAGTAACACTTTAACAATCAGTGAGCCGGATAAGGGTGAAGATTACTATGGTCAAGATGCGACTTATCAAAGTAATCAGTCCAGTTATACTGATAATGGTGATGGTACTGTTACGGATAATGTCACCGGGCTTATGTGGCAGCAAGACCCAGGTGAAAAAATAACTTGGGAAGAAGCTGTTAATAATCTAGAAGACTTTCAATTAGCGGGCTATGACGATTGGCGATTACCAACTATTAAAGAGCTTTATTCTTTAGTTCAATTTACTGGTGTTACAGGCAAATCTTCTGATACATCAATACCGTATATAGATACAGATTATTTTGAGTTTGAATACGGTGATGCAGCTGGTGAAGAACGATTTATTGACTCACAAATGGCAACAAGTACGATTTACGACTCACCAACGATGTCAGACAACACAACAGTATTCGGCTTTAATTTTGCAGATGGTCGTATTAAAGGCTATCCAATTACTAAAGAATTCTATGTCTACTATGTAAGAGGGAATACAGGTTATGGTCAAAACCAATTTGTTAATAACGGCGATGGTACCATTACAGATTTAGCTACAGGACTTATGTGGATGACTTATGATAGTGGTTATTACAATGCAGGTGATAATAGTGACGGTACAATGGATTGGGATGATGCATTAGAATGGTGTGAAGACCTAGAGTTTGCAGGTTATGACGACTGGAAATTACCTGATGCCAAAGAACTACAAAGCTTAGTTGACTACAATAAGTCACCTGATACAACAGATTCAGCAGCCATTAGTGATATGTTCTATTGTACACCAGTTGCAAATTACTCAGGTCAAGAGGATTACGGTTTTTATTGGTCCAGTACAACTCATCTAGATGGGAAGATATTTGGAGGCAATGCTGTATATCTAGCTTTTGGTAGAGGAATGGGAGCAATGAATGGTAATGCTATGGATGTTCATGGGGCAGGATGTCAGAGAAGTGATCCAAAAACAGGAGATCGTGACGATTATCCTGCATCACATGAAAATGCTCCTCAAGGTGATGAGCAAAAAGTATTTAACATGGTTCGTGCAGTTCGTGTCATTGATTAATCAATCATTGAACATATATGAGTAAGCCAGCCCCTTTGGGCTGGCTTAACTTGACGTTACTTATTCAGTTTCCAATAGATATCATTCCATCGCAGTTCATTTCTAAATGTTGCAATTCTAGTTTCACTGTCAATAACAACACATTCAATGCCACACATTTCTGCCCAGTCAGTGAGCTGTTCTATTGTTACGTTATATGAGAATACAGTATGATGAGCACCACCAGCGTAAATCCATGCTTCAGCCGCTGTTTCTAAGCTTGGTTCAGGTTGCCACATTACATTAGCAACAGGAAGATTAGGCATGTTCTGTGGTACATCCACTGCATTGACTTGACTAATAATTAATCTGAAACGATGCCCTAAATCAACTAGTGAAGCACATACTGCCAAGCCCGTTCTACTGTTAAAGATTAAGCGGGCAGGATCTTCTTTACCACCTATACCTAAAGGCTTTACATCCATTGTAGGTTTTTTGCTAGCAATGGTAGGACAAACCTCTAACATATGTGCACCAAGGATGGCTGGGTTACTTGGGTTAAGGTGATAAGTATAGTCCTCCATGAATGAAGTGCCTTTATTATTAGCCATGATTTTCATCATGCGTGTAAGGGCAGAGGTTTTCCAATCACCTTCACCACCAAAACCAAAGCCTTTCTCCATTAGACGTTGTACTGCTAAGCCAGGCAATTGTTTAAAACCATGTAGATCTTCAAAGGTTGTTGTAAATGCGCCGAAACCGCCATCAACTAAGAATTTTTCTAATCCAATCTCAATACGAGCTTGCTCTCTGACCGAAGCTATAAACTGTTCACTAGCGTCTTCAGGGAAAGTATATAATTCATAGTATTCTTTCATAAGTTCATCGACTTGAGCATCAGTAACTTGGTTAACAATAGCTGCTAAATCACCAACACCATAACCGTGAACTTCCCAACCAAATTTTATCTGTGCTTCAACTTTATCCCCTTCTGTCACAGCAACTTGGCGCATGTTATCTCCAAAGCGTGCTACTTTCAAGTTACGGCTTGCTACATATGCATTGGCAACATGCATCCATTGCCCAATACGTTCTCTTACCTGAATATCTTCCCAATAACCTGCTATAACTTTGCGGGGGATCTCCATGCGAGCACCTATAAAACCATATTCGCGATCACCATGGGCAGATTGGTTCAAATTCATGAAATCCATATCAATCTCATCCCAAGGAATATCCTGATTGAATTGTGTATGAAGATGAAGTAAAGGTTTATTTAAAATGGATAACCCTGCAATCCACATCTTGGCTGGTGAGAAAGTGTGCATCCATGTGATGACACCCGCACAGCTATCATCCATGTTGGCTTCCATCAATACTTGCCTAATCTCTTCAGGTGTCTTTACTGTAGGCTTGAAGATAATAGGATATGTTATTTGTTCAGCGTTATTGAAGCCTTCAACGATGGCTTGAGAGTGATTAGCTACTTGTCGTAATATCTCTTCACCGTATAAATGTTGGCTACCGGTTATAAACCAAAAGCTTTTATTCATATTGATTACCTCCTAATGAAGTTATAATTACAATAATATTAGTACATGTATAAAATTATAATTAACTTGTACATACAAATTTATTTACATTATATCTTAACTCGTAGTGAATAGCAACAGGTTTTTAACGGAGTTATGTATAGAAAGTAGATCTATTGACTTATACTCTTTGATAAAAGAGTCGTAGATCTAGCACATAATAGTGAAAAGCATGTTAAGAATAGTATCATTGATTTAGTGGCGCATAATATTTACACGCACAAGTTTATATGCTATGCTAAAATAAGACATACAAGTTCAGGAAATTGATTATTTGAGGTTGACTCTATTAGAATAATGAGGTGTAACATGAATGTATCTAATCAACCTAAATATATTCAAGTAACAGAATATATAAAGGAATATATAAGAAGTGGACAATTGAAAGAGCATGATCGTATGCCATCAGAATATGAACTCACAAAGAAGTTTAATGTTAGTCGACATACGGTACGTAAAGCTATTGGTGATCTCGTTGTTGAAGGATGGCTATATACAGCCCAAGGGAAAGGCACGTTTGTATCCGATCGTTTTACTAAAGGAAATGGAGTATCCCAAAGACCTAAGCAACTTGTTGGCGTTATTACGACATATATCAAAGACTACATATTTCCAGAAATAATTGAGGGAATAGATAAAGTACTTGCTGATGAAGGGTACAGTATTATCTTGGGTAATACCAATAATCAAATAGAGAAAGAACGCCAGTGTATTCTGAATATGCTTGATAACGATATAAGTGCTTTAATTGTTGAGCCTACTAAAAGTGCACTTCCTAATCCTAATATTGAACTCTATGATGAGCTAAGGAAAAAAGGAGTACCAATCCTATTCATCCATGGGTATTACTCCAACTTATCATCTTCCTACATAGTAGAAGATGATGTAAGTGGTGGATATGAAGTAACGAAGCATTTAATTGAACTAGGGCATACGAGAATAGGAGGTATTTTTAAAAGCGATGATATGCAAGGGCATCTGCGTTATCAAGGATTTTTGAAAGCACATCGTGAATTAGATATCCCAATTCAAGAAGGTTCAATACTATGGTATACAACTGAAGACCAAAAGAATTTTTTAAGTAGTCAATATTATAAAGATAACTTTTTTCAACGTGTAGAGGGAATGACGGGTTTAGTTTGCTATAATGATCAGATAGCCATTAAAGCAATTGATCGACTGAATGAAAAAGGCATAGAAGTACCAGAAGATCTGTCGGTGGTAAGTTTTGATAATTCTAGAATGGCTAGAATGGCTAATTTAACTACCGTAGCTCATCCTAAAGGGAAAATAGGAAAAGAGGCTGCTAAATCAATACTAGAAATGCTACAAAATAAAAAATTAATAAAACAAGAAGTATTGAAGACAGATATCATTTATCGTGAATCAGCTAAGAATATTAAGTAATAGTAAAAATAACGAGTTCTCTTTATGGAGAGCTCGTTATTTTAATGTAGGAAAGTTTTTAACTTTACAAGCCTAAAAATTGATGTTACAATACTTGTACGGACAAGAATTAATATATAGATAAAAACATACGTATATGTATGGAGTGAAATTATCTCTTGGAGGGTTCATGATGGATAAGAAATATACAATTGGTATTGACTATGGTACACAATCAGGAAGAGCTATTGTTGTAGATATTACTACAGGTCAAACATTAGGGGAGGCTGTAACCCCTTACCCTGATTGTGTTATTGATGAGAAATTACCACGTACAGATATCAAACTAGACCATGACTGGGCATTAGAAAACCCAGATGATTATGTCTATGTTCTTCAAACTGCTGTACCTGAGGCAGTAAAAGAATCAGGTGTAAGTGTAGATGATATTATTGGCATTGGTGTTGACTTCACAGCATGTACCATGATGCCAGTATCAAAAGAAGGTAAAGTACTTTGCCAATACGATGAGCATAAAAATAATCCACATGCTTGGTGTAAACTATGGAAACACCATGCTGCTCAAAATGAAGCAGACCAACTAAATGCTAGAGCTGGTGAGCGTGGCGAAGAGTTTTTAGCACGTTACGGTGGTAAGATATCTTCAGAATGGATGATTCCAAAGATCTGGCAAATCCTTGATGAAGCTCCTGAAATCTATGATGAAGCGCATACCTTTATGGAAGCAGCGGATTGGATTACCATGCAAATGACAGGCAAAGATGTTCGTAACAGTTGTACAGCAGGCTATAAGGCAATTTGGCACAAGCAAAAAGGATTCCCAAGTAAGGACTTCTTCAAGGCATTAGATCCTCGTATGGAGAATTTAGTGGAAGAGAAGTTCAATGCTCCAATCCTGTCTATTGGTAGCAAAGCAGGGGAGTTAACTGAAGAGATGGCAAAAGTCATGGGACTTAAACCGGGTATCGCTATCTCTGTTGGAAATGTAGATGCTCATGTAGCAGCACCAGCTGTTAAGGTAACAAATGCAGGTAAACTACTTATGATCATGGGGACATCTGTATGTAATATCCTTCTTGGTAATGAAGAGAAAATAGTACCAGGTATGTGTGGTGTTGTTGAAGATGGTGCAGTACCAGGATTCTATGCTTATGAAGCGGGACAATCTGCGGTAGGAGATATCTACGAATGGTTTGTAACCAATTGTATTCCAGAATCGTATGAGAATGAAGCAAAAGAAAGAGGCATCAACATTCATGTACTCTTAGAAGAAAAGGCAAGCAAGCTTAAACCAGGTGAAAATGGAATCCTTGCATTAGATTGGTGGAATGGTAACCGTTCTTGTTTAGTTGATACTAATCTTACAGGTATGTTCCTTGGTATGAACTTACAAACAAAACCAGAAGAACTCTATAGAGCTTTAATTGAAGCAACAGCCTTTGGACAACGTATGATTATTGAAACATTTAGAGAAAATGGTGTACCAGTTAATGAGCTATATGCCTGTGGTGGACTACCAGAGAAAAACAAAATGCTTATGCAAATCTATGCTGATGTAACCAATATGTATATTAAGATTTCTGCATCTAAGCAAACACCTGCATTAGGTTCAGCCATGTTCGGTGCAGTAGTAGCAGGTTCAGAGCCAGGTGGTTATGATACAATCGTTGAAGCTGCTGAGCATATGGCTCATTTAAAAGATGAAGTATTTAGCCCAGTAGAAGAGAACGTCAAAGTATACGACCAACTTTTTGCAGAGTATGCTAAATTACATGACTACTTTGGTCGTGGTGAAAACAATGTTATGAAAACCTTAAAGAAAATAAAAGAAGAGGTACAATAATCAATCCATATATAATTACAATATATTTTAATGTTTAGGGGGAACTCTAGATGCTAGAGCAACTAAAGCAAGAAGTATTAGAAGCTAATTTAGAACTTGTTAAACAATGTCTTGTACTCTATACATGGGGAAATGTAAGCGGCATTGATCGTGAAACGGGCTATGTAGTTATTAAGCCTAGTGGAGTAGAGTATGACGGGATGACAGCTGATATGATGGTTGTAGTGGACCTTGAAGGTAATAAGATTGAAGGAGACTATAAACCTTCATCAGATACTGCTACTCATTTAGAGATTTACAAAGCCTTCCCTGAAGTTGGTGGAGTCGTTCATACCCACTCTCGATATGCAACAGTATTTGCACAAGCAGGAGTAGGTATTAAGCCTTTTGGTACAACACATGGAGACTATTTCTATGGAGAAATTCCATGTACAAGACATATGACACCGAAAGAAATAGCTGGTGAATATGAAAAGGAAACAGGGAAAGTAATAGTTGAAACTTTCGACGCAGAAAAGGCCATGGAGGTACCGGCAGTTCTTGTGAAAGAGCATGGTCCTTTCACCTGGGGAAAAGATGCAAAAGAAGCTGTTTATCATGCAACAGTGCTTGAAGAAATTGCCCATATGAATCATTTAACGCTTCAATTAACAGCTCATAAGAATAAAGAAACCATGCAATCAGTTTTATTAGATAAGCATTTCTTAAGAAAACATGGATCAAATGCTTATTATGGGCAATAATGATATGAATAATCTTTAGAAATATAATAAATTATAAAGACAAGCTACAATACTTTAAGTTTCATTCATGACTGTTGAGGTGATTAAATGGTGGAATATCCAAACAGGATCTGTAAAAGATGCTTACTTAAAGAGGTCGATGCAGAGTACTTCGAAAGCTTAAGTATATATATAAATAGTATAGATGAAGATTTAAAGGTAGGTAATGTAACCTATAAGGAACGGTTGGATATCTGCCAAGAATGCGATAAGTTAGTAGACGGTATGTGTAGTGGATGCGGATGTTATGTAGAGTTACGAGGTATTATGAAAAAAAATAAATGCCCTTATGATAAATGGCTATAATAAATTTCTTTATAGAAGCAGTATTTCAAAAGATATTTATATAAGGGGAGGGGATATCCCCACAAGAGTATAGGGCAATCAATTTGAAAAGAATAATTAAATAAAAGAGTAGCATAAACAAAACCATGATATATATAAACTTTTAAAGGATTGAAAAAAAGGGTTTAGTTGTACGTAAAATTAAAACTATGATGAATAGCACTGAAAGGAGCTTATATAATTATGAAAAAGTTGTTTATTAATGAGAATAACAAGCAAGGTCAGATTAAGGCTGAAATATATGGTCAATTTGCAGAGCATCTTGGTCGTTGTATCTATGAAGGTATTTATGTAGGGGAGGATTCTGAAATTCCTAATATAAACGGAATGCGTAAGGACGTAGTAGATGCTCTTAAAGAATTGCAAGTTCCTGTACTACGATGGCCAGGAGGATGTTTTGCAGATGAGTACCACTGGAGAGATGGTATTGGTCCTAAAGAAACACGCAAGAAAATGATTAATACCACTTGGGGGGGGAAGGTAGAAGATAATAGCTTTGGTACTCATGAATTTTTCGAGTTATGTGAGCAACTTGGGTGTAAAACCTATGTCAATGCTAACTTAGGTAGTGGTACTGTACAAGAAATGAACGAATGGGTAGAGTACATGACTTCCGATGCGGAGTCTCCAGTTGTTGAGGAGAGAAGAAAAAATGGACGGCAAGAACCTTGGAAAGTAGATTACTTAGGAATAGGTAATGAAAGCTGGGGGTGCGGTGGTCATATGCCTCCAGCTCACTATGCAGGTGAATATCGTCGCTATAATACATTTGTAAAAAACTATAGTTTTGATAGGCCAATTAAGAGAATTGCTTCTGGTCCAAATGGTGATGATTACAATTGGACTGAGGTTGTTATGGATACAATCTTAAATGATAAAGGATTTGCTCCAGAGTATGATTGGTATCAAGAAATGCTTCAAACAGGTTTAAGTGGTTTAGCATTACACTACTATACTTATCCAGATGGACATGTTCAGAAAGGTTTAGCTACAGAGTTTGATAAAGCTGGCTGGTATAGAACAATGACAAAAGCTGCATTCATAGATGAGTTGATTGAGAAGCATGGTACAATCATGGACAGACATGATCCAAATAAAAAAGTTGGCTTAATGGTAGATGAATGGGGAACATGGTTTGCTTCTGAACCAGGGACAAATCCTTTCTTCTTATACCAACAAAACACCATGCGTGATGCTTTAGTTGCAGGTTTATCTTTAAATATCTTCAATAAACATTGCGATCGTGTTCACATGACTAATATTGCACAAATGGTCAATGTACTGCAAGCGATGATTTTAACTGAAGGTAAAAAGATGGTATTAACCCCAACATACCATGTGTTCAAAATGTATAAGAATCATCAAGATGCTGCACTACTTGAAAGTTACGTTGATGGTATTGAAGTAATTGGTGCTGAAGATGACTTTAAGGTTGCTGATATCTTTGAATCAGCATCGATAGCTGAAGATGGAACAATTACTGCAACAATCAATAATATTTCGATAACAGAATCAGCGGATATGGAAATATTATTTGCTGAGCTAAAACCAGAGCATGTTAAAGCAACTATCTTAACTAATAAAATGGATGCTCATAATACTTTTGACAATCCAGAAGTTGTAAAAGTTGAAGAGTTTACTGATTTTACTGTAACAGATAGGGGAGTTAAATTTACACTGCCAGCATGTTCGGTAATCACATTTGAAGTAAGATAGACTTGGGAATAATCAGATACAATCTAAGACCATACCTAGTTTAACTAGGTATGGTCTTTAAATACTTTACTTTCTGTGATTGATCAATGACCTTATCAGTATTATAGAATGTATTTTAGTGAAAATTGATCACCACTTATTCTCTCAAAGAGCTCATTGTATTTATAGAGTCCAGATGGATTGATAACTTCTTTGAGAAGATAATTTTTAAATTTAACTGGGTTATCTGCAATATCTTTACCACCGTGTTTCTCACTAAAAACTTTACTTAGCATTTCACAAGTAACATCTCCCATGAAATAATTATGAAGATAGATGGGATGAGTGGTATGATGAATTCTAAAACCCCAAGGGAAAATATCACTATATGGCTCTTCATCAAAAAGATCTTTATGAATCTTCCAGTAGATGGAGTAGATATCATCTAGACTATTAACTGGATTTCTATAAAGCTCTTGATCAAACAATATACTTGTGATGGCGAAAAGAGCTTTTAAGTTATTATATTCCTTGAGGTTTTTGAACTGTTGAATTGCTTCCTCTTTTTGATCATTGAAGAACTTATTAAAGAAGATTTCATCATACATAAAGTGCCCGAACAAATTAGCGATACCTTCTGTTACGATACCATTAATTCCAAAGTTCAGGATTACTTTCTCAGGATCATTTAAGTATGAGTGAACAGCATGACCTGTTTCATGAAGAAGTACGCCATAATTAAAGTATCTATTTTTTATGTTCGCAAGTATTCTAGAGTCTTTACATGTTTCGATCGGGAAGTTATATCCCCATTCAGATTTATTTTTTCTAGGGAATACATCATATGTAATATTATATTCATCAATATTGATATCAAAGATTTTGAAGAAATCTCTAATGTTTTCGTAATAGTCGGAGAGATCAATTTGTTGATTCAATAATGGTGCAATCTTGGAACTTACATATTGCTCATCCCATGGCATGATTTTTGATCCGTTATTATACTTCTTTGCATAAGCACTTCTTTTTTGTTTAATTTCAGGAAGAAGGTCTTGAAGTTGTTTTTTCCAGCCGTTGAAAACTGATGAATCTAAGCCATCTTCTTTTAACTTGAGTTCTACAAAGTCCTTTTCACCACGGAGCTTTGCATATTCTTTTCTCAACTTAATGAGGTTTAAAAATCCCCCATCAACAAGTGGTTGGTCTATTTGACCGCGACAGTAAAAAGCAGCTTTTCGTTTCGCACTATCTTCTTCCTGAGTAAGAATATTTGAGATTTCCACTGATGTTATTTCTTTACCATCTAATTTAAAGCGAAAAGTATTAAGAATTTTAGATAATTCATTAACTTGTGCTTCGATAGCTTCTGCCATCTCAGAACATTCCTTTGAAAGATGATAAGGTTCAAATTGATTGAACATGATTTCAACTCGTCTTCGGTCCTCAAAACTTAAAGTGGTTTCTTTTTCTTTCAACTCTAAAACTGTATTATAATTTTTTTCATTTTCAAAAAATCGAATAAATTTCTTATAAGCATCCATAACACCAAAATCGTAACCAGTGGTATATTGTGTCCAACCTAAGCGACTATATTGAGCATGGAGATCATTAAGTTCTAGAGCTAAAGCTCTTAAATCATTCATAGATGACATAAGTTTCACACCTTTCATTTAATAGACATATATAACAAAGTATAACATGGATTGTTGAATGTATAAAAGCCTTTATTAGTTTATCATTACTAATACTTTCTTGACTATTATTTGCAAAAGTATTATGGTTTTGTAGAAGGGGGGATAATAATGAATGGTTATGTCATGTACATAGTTGTCATAGTACTCTTAGCTGTTTCTTTTCTTAGGGATAAGAAAAAGACAAAAATGGCAATGAAGAAAGCTTGGAAATCTTTTAATAATATACTACCGCAGTTTCTAGGAGTAATTATGTTTGTTGGTATAGTACTTGCAGTATTTGATACAGAATTTATATCAAAGATAATTGGTAGTGAGTCTGGTATTGTAGGGGTAATGCTTTCAGCTATTGTAGGAGCCATTACGTTAATACCTGGTTTTGTCGCTTTTCCAACAGCAGCCTTATTATTGGAAAATGGGGCAGGATACATGCAGATTGGTGCATTTGTTTCTGCACTTATGATGGTCGGTATTTTAACAGCGCCTGTGGAAATAAAGTATTTTGGCAAAAAGCTTACAATTCTAAGAAATGTATTAGCCTTTTTATTTTGCTTTATAGTAGCATATGTTATTGGAAAGGTGGCTGGCAGTATATGAGTCTACTTAAAAGATATAGATTTTCCTTCTTGATAGCTTTTGTTTTGGTGTTATTATATTTCATTAATCGAGAAATAGCTGTAAAAGCAATACATATTACTGGTTATAGTTTTAAAGAAATGATTTTGATTATACCACCAATATTTATACTTTTAGGCCTATTAGATGTATGGGTTCCAAAAGAAGTTATGATGAAATACATGGGTGAAAAATCAGGGATTAAGGGAATTATCCTGTCCTTTTTGTTGGGATCAGCAGCTGCAGGACCCTTATATGGTGCGTTTCCTGTTGCAGCAGTATTTATGAAGAAGGGTGTCAAATTTACTAATATATTAATTTTTATAGGAGCATGGTCCACGACTAAGATTCCCATGTTTTTATTTGAACTTTCTTCCTTAGGTTCTAAATTTGCTGTAACTAGATTGCTCGTAGATATACCTGGTATTATAATGATCGCCTATATATTATCCAAACTTGTTAGCAAAGATGAAGTAAAGAAGATATACGAAAATGCTGAATTGATGTAATATAGAATTATTGCAAATACAAGATAAGCCATGTTGTTGAGTTATAGTGACTAATAAACATGGCTTATTTGCTATACACAGGAAGATTTGAAGTTCATTGACTTAAGTGGTCAGATTTGATACAATGATATTGACTATATAGGTCAATATCTAAAGAGATAGTCAAAAATTACATCGAGAATCATATGAATAGTATAGAAGGAATTTTGAGATAATTCTGATATTAACTATAAAGGGGGGCAATATGGTTAAGAGAGTAAATAATAATGAAATAGTTTTGGTAGCTAAGAACTTAAATAAGATTTACGATAATGGTGAAATTCAAACTCATGCAGTAAAGGATGTTAATTTTACCATTGAGAAAGGTGAATTTATCGTTATTTTGGGTCCTAGTGGTTCTGGAAAAAGTACTTTGATGAACCTAATTGGTGGTATGGATAGTGTTACATCAGGAGAGCTTTTTTATAAAGAACAGGCAGTTCATCAATTCAACAAAAGAGCTTTATCGCAATATAGGAGAAATGTTATTGGATTCGTATTTCAATTTTATAACTTGCTTCCTAGTTTAAATTGTTATGAAAACGTAGCCTTAACAGCAGAACTCACCAAAGACCCTTTACCTGTAAGAGAGGTATTACATAAAGTTGGCTTAGAGGGAAGAGAAAAACACTTCCCATCACAACTCTCTGGTGGGCAACAGCAGCGAGTTGCTTTAGCTAGGGCAATAGTGAAATCACCAGAAATCTTACTTTGTGATGAGCCAACAGGTGCCTTGGATTCTGAAACAAGTCATAGAGTCTTAGAACTACTTAAACAAATCAATCGAGAGTATAAGAAGACAGTTATTGTTATTAGCCACGATAGCGAACTAGTAGAATTTGCTGATAGGTGTTTTATAATCCGTGATGGTTATTTGACAGAGAAGGAGGAATAACATGCTCCTTAGAAAAATGTTGAGAGATCTATGGAATCACAAAGGTACATACTTAGCTAGTATGACATTAATTATTGTTGGCATACTGGTTTATAATATGCTATCTATGCTTCATGACAGTTTCCAATATTCTTTAGACCAATACTATGAAACCTATAATTTTGCTGACGCTACATTAAAAGTGGTTGGAATGCCAAAGGATAAAGTTGACGATATCATGAGCCTAAGAGAAGTAAAGAATGCAGAAGGGCGATTGGAGAAGCGGGTTCGTTTAATTGATGAAGAGCAAGAAGTTATATTCCAGTTGATGAGTTATGATGCCTCAAAAGATAATCGACTTAATGATATAGAATTACTTGAAGGTAGGATGCCAGATCCTAATGAGCTGGAAATAATCATTGGAAATAAGTATTTTGAGGCTATGAATATGGAGCTAGGTGTTACGTTACCTGTTGTGGTCAATGGTAAGCGTTATAATTTAAAAGTAGTGGGTTATGGTCGGTCTCCAGAGTTTATATACGCTAAGAAAAACAATAATGAACTTATTTCGGACCCTAAATCATTTGACTTAGCTTTTATGCCTTATCAATCCATGAGCGATATATTTGGTGTAAAAAATCAAATTAATAATGTAGCTTTTACCCTCTATGATACTGATGATTTTGAAATGGTGAAGACAAAGATTAATGATATCATTTATAAGTATGGTATCCAACAGATAACTGATCGTGAAAATCAAGTAAGTCATGCTACCACTGTACAGAAAATGGACGGCATTGGAAGTATGACAACATCTGTACCAATTATGTTTTTACTTATCTCTGGAATCATTATTTATATAGTTTTAAAAAGGATAATAGAGCAGGAACGTATGCAGATAGGTGTTTTAAAAGCATTTGGTATAACTGACTACAGGATATTGATACATTACATCTCTTATTCTGTTATCATCGGTTTCTTAGGTGGATGCATAGGTACCTACATAGGAATTTCATCTGTTCCAAGTATGATTGAGATGTTAGGTATAGGTTTTAACATGCCTTTTGAAACAGCTGGGTTATATGAAAGGTATATTATAAAAAGCTTTCTCTTAACCATCTCTTTCTCAGTTTTCTCAGGTTATGCAGGTGCGAAGAACTGTCTGAAGCTACAACCAGCTGAGTCTATGAGACCTCCCGTAAGTAAGGAAAGCAAAGCGGGGATATTGGATAAATTTTATTTTCTTATAGAGGATTTTGATATTAAGTTAAAGCTTGCATTAAGAAATATTGTGAGAAATAAAGGTCGAAGCACATTTATTTTGTTTGGTGTTAGTGTAACAGCAGCATTACTATGCTTTCCCGTAGCTATGAATAATATGTATGATAAAATGCTAGTAGATCAATTTACTAAGATAGAAGTATATGACACGAAAATTTCTTTAAGCGGCTACATGGATCGTGAAACTGTAGTAAGAGAAATTGAAAATAAAGATGGTGTTACCATTGTAGAACCCATGTTGGAACTACCTGTTGAAATTTTTAATGGATGGAAAAGTCAAGAGTCTGCCATCATCAGTTTACCTTTAAATAGCCAATTGTATAATCTATATGATACAAACGATGAACCTATTGCATTACAAAATGATGGTTTAATGCTCAGTCATTGGATGGCTAGCAAGCTCAATATTGAAGAAGGCGATTACGTTAGTCTTAAAAGTCCTTTTTTCAGAAATGATACGATTAAGACTATAAGAGTTTCAAAGATTGTTCCACAGTACATTGGTTCCAATGGTTATTTGAATATTGAATTGGTTAAAGAGTTATTGGATGGTCAGGATCTGATTAGTGCATTAATGGTTAATGGTACAGATGGAGCCTTAATCCAATTATCAGAGGACTATGGTGAATCTCAACAGGTCAGTACATTTGATTTTAGCGAAAAAATAGCAAGAGAATTTCAAGAGTATATGTATCAAGCATCCGCTGTGACTCAAATTATTTTATTCTTTGGTCTGATAATTGGCTTTGCTGTTACATATGTTTCTTTAACAATCACCTTATCAGAAAGAAACCGTGAGTTAGCAACCATGTTAGTGATGGGAATGGGTGAAAATGAGGTTCATCAAGTACTCATCCTAGAACAATTTATAATCTCATTTTTTGGTATATTATTGGGATTACCTTTAGGGAAAATGTTACTTGTGGCTTTTGCAGAATCAAGTAGTACCGAGTATTTAGTGATGCCCGCTATTGTACCACTGGAGGCAATGATTTATAGTGTTGTGGCTACAATTATCGCCATTATACTTCCACAAATTATTGGGAGACGAAAAATTGCTAAAATCATTGTTACGGAAGCACTTAATGCTCGTGAATAATTAATATTAAGTTCAAGATGTATAGTAAAGAGAGGGTTATAATTATGAAGAAAAAGATACTAATTATTGCTGTCATTATAATGGTTTTAGGTGGGATAGGATTTAAGTATTATCAATCCAAACAACCCTTAGCCGTGAATACTGTTCAAATTGTGAAAACAGATTATGAGGATTATCACTATGAAGAAGGATCAGTAGAGTCAAAAGATAGAATAAAAGTTTTTAGTTCAGCAAATGGCAAAATAGTCGATTTGTTTATTGGTGAAGGAGACACAGTTAATAAAGATGACGTGATTTTAAGTGTGGACCAGGACGATTTAAAGTTAGAACTAGATATTCTCTATGCTCAAAAAAATGCACTTGAAGGGCAAGAAAAATCTGAAGGAGAAGTTGTTAAGGACTCTGAATTAAAACTTCAAAAAGAGTCTATAGAGATTGCTGAAAATAAGGTATCTTCATTGCAGGCTGAATTAGAAAAACAGAAGTCACTCTTTGAAAGTGGCGCTATTAGTCAAAATGATTATGAGCAGATAGAAGAGCAATATAAGCAAGCTGTTAGTGAATTAAATATCCAGAATTTTAGACTCATGACGTTAAAGGAAAGCTCTAGCCTTGGGAGTGGTAAAAGCCAGTATTATGAAGGGCAAATGGAGAAAATCGACTTGCAAATCAAGCAGCTTGAGGAACAAATTCAGGAAACACAAATACTTGCACCTGTGACAGGTACTATATCCAACTTCTCATTAGTTAAAGGAGATTTTATTACAAAGAATCAATTATTAATGGAGATATTTGACCCAGAACAATATGAAGTTGAAGCTTATGTGTTAGCTAAAGAAGTAAAAAACTTAGATACAGGTATGACCGCATATATAGAAGTGGAAAGTCAGAATAAGACTGAAACTGTAAAAGGCGAGATTACTTTTATCTCATCAAATGCTGTTGAGCTTGTTTCAGCTTTAGGCTTGGCAGAAAAAAAGGTGAAAGTTCTTGTAGAACCGAAGGAACCAATCAACTTGATCCAAGGAGAAATAGTAGATGTTAAATTCATAACTTATGATAAAGTAGATGCGCAAGTTATTTCAAAAGATTATATTTTCCCTTGGAATGATGGCGAAGGATTGTGGATTATAAAAGAGGATAAAGCGAAAATTGTAACAATTAATAAAGCTTATGATTCTTCATCAACGGTTATATTAGAGGATGAAATTGGTGAAGATACAGTGATTATTATTCCACCATATCCAGAACAAATCCAAGAAGGGATAGAAGTAAGTACAAATTAAAACACTTAGAATTAAAATAAGCCACGAAGCTAGTTTCGTGGCTATTTCTATATTAATGAACTTCTTTAATTGAGTTATAAACTAAGTGTAATATTATCTCTTCCGTGGGTTTTCGTCTCATAGAGGGCTAAATCCGCTCTTCTTAAGAGGTCTTTAACACTATCTGACGGCCTGAGATTGGTGACACCAATACTTATGGTCGTATCTAAATTTTTCTTCTGACCTATTTTTTGAATATGTAGACGTAAGTCATTCATCGTTTCTAACATGGTATCTTTATTACCAAAATAGATGATGCCAAACTCATCTCCTCCCCATCTTGCTAAAACATGTGGTTTCGGTATAATCTCTAAAGCTTTTTTGGAGAATTCAATTAACAATTCATCTCCAATAAGGTGACCATGGGTATCATTGATTGTCTTAAAGTGATCAATATCCAATAAAGCTATAAATACATTAGATAATGTATTTTCATCCTCAATGAGATTATGTAAATGCTCATCAAATATTCTTCTGTTGTTAACATTAGTCAAGCTATCAAAAGTTGCCAATTTATTCAATTGCTCATTAGCTTCCATCAATTCTTTACTATACTTTTCTTGTTTATACTTTTCAGTGTTATAAGCGTTTGCAAACTGCTTAATAAGAGTATAGGTAACATAGAGAGTTAAAGGTATCTGGACCAGTCTATCCATCAATTGAGATTCAGCCGAATAGGCCAACTTCAATTCGGGTCTAATGTATTCAAGTATATAGAGCCCTGTGAATGTAGAAATAAGTACGAATACAAGAAAACTTCTTTTTTTCCCATCAAATAAGTAAGTGATACTGACCAAGAGAAAAAATCCATATGGAATGGTATTATTAGCACTACCTCCTGAATCAAACCAACCTAAAGGAATAAAGACGAGAATGAGAAGAAGAAAACATAGAAACTTAACTTTTTCTTTTAATAAAGGATAATTAATACTATAAAAAGCGGCTATGCCTACAACAATCAAAGTTATCCATTTGATATTAATTCTAAAAGGTAAATCAATAATACTATTACCTATTATATTCAGAGTTGATAAAGCAATTCCCGTAATTAAAAGTATTCTATATATTCGGTCTTCTAACATCGTAACACGCTCATTTCTTTATTATACTATTCTATAGTATAAACTTGAAAAAATATAAAAGTCAAGCTGTT
Source organism: Vallitalea okinawensis (assembly GCF_002964605.1). NCBI lineage: Bacteria > Bacillati > Bacillota > Clostridia > Lachnospirales > Vallitaleaceae > Vallitalea > Vallitalea okinawensis. The sequence continues at coordinate 257,265 of NZ_PQDH01000007.1, read as the reverse complement.
TAAGTCTACTCTTAAAGTATTATGTAGATTGATTAAAGTATGACAATATAGTCAGTTATATGTATCGTTGAATCAATAATAATTGTGGCTGATTGTAGAGTGATATATGATAATAATATCCAAAAATGTGTACTTATTAATGAGGGAGGATGTAACAGTCATGAAAAAAGTCATACTTGTATTAATCATATTAGTAGGTCTCACAGGCTGCACAGGTAATCAGATATCTGATCATAAAAAGGTGAATGGTGATAACATCCAAGTGCCCGAAGTTAGTGACTTTCCAGCAATAGAAAATCAGACATTAGAGAATCTCTATGCTTTTTCAAAGATCTATGGCTATGTTAGGTTCTTTCATCCAAGTAAAGAAGGTCATAATCTTGACTGGGATAAATTTGCGGTATATGGTGTTTCACAGATTAAATATGCTGAAGACGATATAGAATTAAAAGAGCAACTCGAAGAGATCTTCTTACCAATTGCACCAAAGATCAAAATAAGTTTTGATCCTGACTTAAACTATCAGTGTTCTTTAAATGATGATGATGACGATCTCTATGCGTGGCAACATGAAGGGGTAGAAGTTAATGGAAGGCGTAGTCAAACTGCATTTAAGAGCTGGAAAAATAACTCAAGATCAAAATTATTTGATACATTTCCTGAAGACAATGAAATGATTAAAGAGTCTATCAGCAGCGATCTCTACGTTTATATACCATTAGCTTTATACAAGCTTGATGCTATACCAGATGGTGATTATACTAATGGTTATAGACAACTATTATCACGCTTAGATGAGATGGATGTAGAGTCTTTCACAGCTGATGAGCAAGATGTCAGACTAGCTGATATTATCATCACATGGAATGTCATTCAACATTTCTTTCCTTACTTTGATGTATTAGATATTAAGTGGGAAGAACAATTAATTCCTTATCTTGAAAGAGCTTTAGTAGATCAAACACCAGAAGAATTTGAGGAAGTTTTAAATGAATTATTAGTGAACTTAGAGGATGGTCATGCTATAGCTTATAATGAAAACATGAAAATCAGAAAAGCTTTACCTGTAAGATTTGATTTAATTGAAGACCGGGTGGTAGTCTCTCGTTCCGAGACTCCATTATTAAAAACAGGTGATATTATCTTATCTATAGATGGGATGGATACCTTAGATTACTTGTATGAAAAAGAGAAACTGATATCTGGTTCCTCTCAATATAAACAATATAGAGCGCTACGCTATTTAGCAATTGGTAATGAAGGAGATAAGGTTTCTTTGCAGGTAAAGAGCCATGATTCAATTAAAGATATAGAATTAGCCTATAATCAATCCAGTGTAGTTGATGTATATGATCGACCATATAATTTTGAAGAAATTGAAGAAGGAATTTTTTATATCAATCTTGATACAAAATTTAATACAGCTAGAATTAATGAGCATATGGATGATCTAAAAAGTGCTAAGGGAGTCATCTTTGATAATCGGGGATATCCAAGTAACGATATAGCTAGTAAGTTGGTACCTTATCTGATTGATGAAACAGTTGAGTCTCCAGCCTATAGTGCCATGCAAATTGTTTATCCAAATAGAGAAAAATATGATTTGAAAGACTACGTATATGAATACTCACCTTTAGAAGATAAAATAGACGGTAAATTCTTTTTCCTAATAGATGCATCGGCTATTAGTCAAGCAGAAAATATTCCTTACATTGCTTTTTATAATCAACTTGGGGAACTTATTGGGCAGGCAACTGCGGGTGCTAATGGTAACAGGAATGGATTCAGCTTACCTGGAGGTTATAAAGTTTTCTTTACTGGTCTTCGTGTAGAAAACCCTGACGGTTCTCAATTCCATGCTAGGGGAATCAAACCTGACTATTATGTAAAACGAACGATCAATGGTGTTACTGAGGGACGTGATGAGTTTATAGAGAAGGCAATAGAGATTATCACTAATCCTTAAATAATATGAGTGTATTACGGTACTTATTGATAGGCAGGTGCTTTTAATTTGCTTAATATAGAATTACTGAGTCATAAATTCTTTGACAGTAGAAGGAAAAAAGGTTATAATGAACTAGTGTTTGTAAAAAATATTAAAAAGGAGGTTGTTTCCATGTTAAATGCTAAAATAAAATCAACTAAGAAAATTGATATCAAAACAAATGAATATGTAAACGAAACAACCTGTGATCAAGAATAAGATTTTTACAAGCTTTATTATTTAAGTTTATTGAGTCATAGGTTGATGCCTATGGCTTTTATAATTTTCTATTCTTATGCTTTAATAGTAAGTATATTATTGTCTATAAGAATTGAATTAAATAAGATATTTAAGCCATGTCAATATGACATGGCTTTTGATTTTGGTAAAATTAGCAACTATTTAGGGGGGAATCATTAGAGGATACAGTTGCCGGAATCATAAAGTCCAACATAACAATACGTACATAAAGGGGGATCATCATGGAATTATTGAAAAAATATTTTTCTGTATATAAAGGTTTAGACAGACAGATTTATTTTATCTTTATATCAAAAACTGTTAATGCAATGGGGGCGCTCATATTTCCTTTCTTAACCTTATTACTTAATGATAAAATAGGGTTATCTAGATCAGAAACGGGGTTGTTTATCACTATGAGTGGTGTTGTCTTTTCTGTATCTAGTCTTATAGGTGGTAAGTTAACAGATAAGATTGGAAGAAAGAAGATCATTATTATATTTGAATCAATGGCTGTACTATTGTATTTATCTTGCATGTTTATAGAACCATCCTTAATCATGGCATATCTATTGTTATTAGCAGGATTATTTTATGGTATCGCTATGCCAGCTCATGATGCTATGATTGCTGATTTAAGCACTCCTGAAAATCGACAAGCTGCTTATTCTCTCAGTTATCTAGGGTTCAATGCAGGTTTTGCATTAGCTCAGATTATGGCTGGATTTCTATTTGAGAATTACTTGTATATGATGTTCTTAATAGATGCTATAACAGCCTTGATGAGTATTATTGTAATAGGGCTATTTGTTAAAGAAACCATTAATAAGGTGGATGAGGTAGATGAGTCCAGCAAACTGGAATCAAAAGTTACAGGTTCAGTATTTAAAGTATTACTATCGAGGCCAATACTTATTTACTTTGCTATAGCAGTGTTAGGTTATCGTTTTGTATACTCTCAGTGGAGTTTTATGATGCCCATGCATGCTGAGTTTAATTTCCCTGATGGAGGAGCTAAGTTATATGGTTACTTAGGTGCATTTAATGCGATTATAGTTGTATTCTGCACACCGTTACTAACGTCGCTCTTCGAAAAGAAAACTAATATTAAAAGGGTATTTTATGCAGGTATTTTATTTACCATTGGGTTTGGCTTACTAGGCTTTATTTCTATTAAAACTGCATTCTTTGCCTCTATACTTATATTTACTTTAGGTGAAATTTTAGAGGCCATTAGTACCATGCCATTTATAATGAATCATACGCCGGCTTCACACCGAGGAAGAATTAGTGCGGTATTACCAATCATCATGGGAATGGGTTATACTCTCGGGCCTCTTGTTATTGGATATGTATTGGAATCTTTAAGCTTTGCTGATGCATGGAAAATAATTGGCGTGATAGGTTTAGTAGCTACTATTCTAATGAAATTAGTAGAGTTATATGATAATAGAAAAGAGCGTTTAAAGGATTTAAATCCTAGCCCAGAATTCGAATAAATCAAAATGAACTAATGAGTACAATGAAGAATATGAATTGAATTTGTCGAAAAAGAAATGAACCTGAGGATCTAGGTTCATTTTTTTGTATAAGGATGGGCACTAAGAATTAATATAATTTAAACTAGCTTAAGGTATTCCAATGGAATTCTAGGCTTCTAATATTATTCTTTATGCATATTGCATTTTATTATACAATATATTATAATATATAAATATTACAATATTATTTGATGATCAAACTATATCAACGGGGGTAAGTAATATGCAAACGAAAAGACTTATTAGTCAAATCATCTTTCTAATTATTTTTCTATTTTTAATGTTTACAAATAAAGCTCAGATTTGGATGGCATTTTTGTTCCTGTCCATTGGTCTTGCAGCATTTTTTGGTAGATTCTATTGTGGATGGATTTGTCCCATCAATACAACAACTCGAGTAGGGAATTTCCTTGGTAAACTTTTTGGAACCCAAAAGAAGGGTGTTCCTAAGTTTTTTAAATCTAAGGGATTAAGAGTTACAATCTTTGTTATTTTCCTTGGGGCATTAGGTTATACAATCTATACCATGATGAATGGTCAAAAATTCCCATTACCTGTTATTATTATTGGTTTAGGTGTTCTATTCACTATTTTTATAAATGAAAATACTTGGCATCGCTACCTTTGTCCATGGGGGATATTATTAAGTTTTACAGCAAAGTTCAGTAAAAGAGGATTAAATGTTAATCAAAGTGGCTGTATTTCTTGCAAGAAATGTTATAATGCATGTCCAGCTGAAGCTATTGATTTTGATAAGAAGGCTGAAATTGATAAGAGATATTGCTTACAGTGTTATAAATGTCAAGATTCATGTCCAGTAGATGTTATTAGTTATGAAAAGGAAAACTAAAAGAAAAGGATTATAAAAGGGTTGAAAGGTAATTTCGACTCTTTTTTTATTTACCTCCAATGTTGCCTAAATTTTAGCGGGGTTACCTTTTCATTTTGATTGAAGTATTTAATAAAATGGCTAACGCTCTCAAAACCGACTGTAAAGCTGATATCATTAATACTCTTATTTGTATGAATTAATAAGGTTTTAGCCTCATTTAATCGAAGTTTTAATAAGTATTCATAGGGACTATAACCTGTATAAGCTTTAAATTGCCTAATTAAATAGGACTTACTAACACCAATATTATTACACAAATCATCTAATGCTATTTTGTCTGTATATTTCGTTTCTAAAAATTCTTTAGCTTCTATAACTACATCAGGCACTGTCTCAGCAGTGGATAGTTGATTTTTAATTATAAGCTTAGTAAGTATATCCATCAACAATTTTGAAGAAAGAATATCGATATGTAGGTTTTTATCCAGTAGCAGCTGATGTATATCTAATATTTTATCTTTTATATAATGATCGTCATCAAAATATAGAGGTGAATGATTATTTGATAAAATCTCATGTACATAGGCCTTACTTTGGCAACCGTAAAAGTGGAGCCATATAAATTCCCAGAGATCCTTTTTGTCCGTGTAGTAATTTTGATGTTCATTACAATCAATAATAAAACCTTCATTTGATTTTAGTATATGTTTTTGATTTCTATATTCTAAATACCCAGTACCTTTAAGTGTAAGAACGAGGAGTACATCATTTAAGTGTTCTCTGTTTGTATGATAACCACTATTACAACAAAAATGTCCTATAGATCTTATACAGTAATACATTGATTTTGCTTTCATGCTTGATGAGTGTTGTAAACTCCAAGAATTCTCTTTTAAATCCAATAAATTTTTCATTCTTTTACCTCGAATTAAATCTAAATCTCAAAGTGAATTTTAGGTTCAATATTATTATATTTTTTAATAATATTATATAATGCTATCTATATTATTATCAAGTATAATGGGGATAGATTTATAGGAAATTGGAGGAGAATATAATGATAATTGAGCCAATCAGAGATAAGTGGGAAGGGACAATGAGTGATAGAGAACGCTTCAATAATCAAATGCATTTTAAACCTGTGGATCGCTGTTTTAATATGGAATTTGGCTATTGGGATGAAAATTTTACAGAATGGAAATTATTCGAAGAAAATGGTATAACAAATAACGCAGAGGCTGATCTTTTTTTAAATTTTGATACCATAAAAACGATAGGAGGTAATATATGGATGTCACCACTATTTAAAGAGAAAGTAGTGGAAGAGACAGCGACTACAAAGATTATTATTAATAATGAAGGGCTTTTGGCTGAAGTACCCAAAGACGGACATGATACCATTCCACATTATATTAAATCAAGTATAGTAACTCCAGAAGATTGGAAGAGGTGTAAGGAGGAAAGATTTAGAAGAGATGACCCCACTAGAAAAGTGGCTATTGAATTCTTAAAAAAATTACATCCAGTAGATCGGGATTATCCACTTGGGGTTAGTTGCGGTTCGATGATTGGTAAGGTAAGAGACTTATTAACTTTCGAAGGTCTTGCCTATGCTTGTTATGATTATCCTGAGATGGTAGAGGATATGGTGGAGACGTGTTGCTTATTAGTTGAAGATTTTCTTGATCAAGTTCTACCTCACTTTAGCTTTGATTTCGCATCTGGTTGGGAGGATATTTGTTTCAAAAATGGTCCAATCGTTTCTGTTGATTTTTTTAAAAATGTAGTAACCCCAAGATATAAAAGAATTAATAAAAAACTTAAAGCATATGGCATTGATTTATGGTTTACAGACTGTGATGGTGATGTAAGACCTATATTACCTTACTTTTTAGAAGGAGGTATCAACTGCTTATTTCCCTTTGAAGTAAATGGATGCGCACATCCTTCTGAATTATTACATGCTTACGAAGGAGAATTAAGAATCATGGGTGGTTTTGATAAAATGGCTCTGGGAAACGGAAAAAAAGCGATTAAGTCTTATATGGAATCCCTAGTTCCATTAGTTGAGATGGGAGGATACATACCTTTCTGTGATCATCGATGCCCGCCAAACGTTAAAGAAGAAGATTACTTGTATTATCTTGATTTGAAAGAGAAAATGTTTGGGATGAAATAAGTAGAGAGAAAATTTATTCTTTATTATGAAGGCTGTCAACAAAAGTTGGCAGCCCTAAATTTTCTAGAGTAAAGATAATGACTTATCTAGAGAATCCTTCAACAAATTTAACCATTCTTTAGCGATTAAAGCATGTCCTGCATTAGAAGGGTGTACTCCATCTGGTGCCCAGAAATCAGGGTCTTTATATACGGAAACTTGGTTAAATATACCATCTAAAGGTAATAAATGTGTACCAAATTCTCTTGCCAACTCGCGTACTACGTTTATTTTCGGGTCAAGGTCTTCTCTCCATTTTTTTCTATCATCAGGAGTAGGTAATACAAAGGGTTCGCAGAGGATTATTTCAGCTTTTGTTTTATCCTTTAGTTGTTGAAGTATGTATCGATAATCGTCCTTAAACTGTACTGTTGTAGTAGGGTCATTGCTATCATATCTTCTCCAGCAATCGTTTATGCCTATCAATATAGAAATAATATCTGGATTCAAATTGATACAATCTTCTTTCCAGCGAAACTTCAAATCTTTGACTCTGTTTCCGCTAATACCTCTATTTAAAAATTTTACATTCTTTTCAGGGGATGTTGCTGAGAACATTGACGCAGCCATCATTGCATATCCTGTCCCTAAATCATAATCATCTTCTCTTTTACGTCCAGCATCTGTAATACTATCACCTTGAAAAAGTATTATTTTTTCTTTATTAACCATTTTACTCACTCCTTGCGTATTTTTTATCATTATTCTCTTTTCGAATCTTAAAATTATCTCAGATACTTTAAACCAATTATACTCCATCTAAGTGTTGTAATAAAGTAAATGTAGGAAAATGTACATGAAATATGGAATTTATATACCATTAATAATCCCATTACATTTTAAAAATCCCATCAATAAAGAAATAGTATTTATAACAATTAACTGCCTGTTGTAAAAGATTAGCTACTGGGTAGAATTTATCACCAATTATTTGTGCACATATTTGTATTGACTTAATGCATATATATATTATATAATCTATATATTGTAATATTATAATATAACGCTATTAGGGGGTATACATATTGGCAACGTTCAATATCAAAACAAATCGGACTTTTACTTTAATCAGGAAATATGGATTCATCTTTACGTTATTAGTAGCAATAGGAGGCTTGTGGTATCCTAAGTTAGGGCTTCTAGTTATTCCAGTTATGCTCGGTCTTATACTTTATTCATTTTATAAAGGACGGTATTGGTGTGGTAACATCTGCGCTCATGGTAGTTTATTTGATTCATTATTAATGCCAATTAGTAGAAATGTTAAAATTCCTAAGTTTTTTAAATCTAAGTGGCTTGCCATTGCTTTTTTCATTTTCTTTTCATATAAACTAATATCGAAATTTATTAAAGTGGCTGGGATTTATGGTAGCCTAGCATTTTTTGATAAAATAGGGCTTATATTTGTGAGTAGTTATTTGATGGTGACTATTCTTGGTGGTCTTTTAGCTTTGATCTTTGCACCTAGAACTTGGTGTAATTTCTGTCCTATGGGTGTCTTACAGAGATTGTCTTATAAGCTAGGTAAGACTGTTGGTGTGACCCAAATGACTGATGAGAAAATAACAGTGACAAAAGCTGAAATGTGTCATAAATGTGGTAAATGTTCTAGAGTATGTCCAATGCAACTAGAACCTTATAATGAGTTCTCTGAGAATAATCAATTTGATAGTGATATTTGTATTAAGTGTTCAACATGTGTAGAGAATTGTCCAGCCGGTATTTTAACACTAGCAACAAAAAAAGTAGCGCAGGTACTTAATAAACATGTTAGCCTTGAAGGTTATGAAAATAGAATACGTATTAAATCTAAGATAGTCAATATCAAAAAACTTAAAGATGATATTATTGAATATACTTTCAAGTTCGTTGATCCTCAGAAAGTTAATTACGAAGCAGGACAGTTTATACTGGTTAAAATTCAAGATAACCCTGAGATGTTTAGAGCTTATTCCATATCATCCTATGATGAAGATGGCACAGCATTAAGTGTAACCATCAAAAAGATGGATGATGGCTATGGTACCAACATGATTTTTGATAACTTCAAGATAGGTAATGAAATAGAGCTTGAAGGACCAATGGGTCATGAACTAATTGTTAACAAAGATGCTAAGAATGTACTACTAGTGGCTGGCGGAATTGGTATTACACCATTTATTCCAATAGTAACGGATCTAATTAGAAATGACAATAATATTAAAAATATAAAATTAGTTTATGGTGCTAATTATAAAAATGAATTTATTTATGTAGATGAGTTTAAACAACTTGAAGAAGAAGGATATCAATTTGAATTTATTCAAGTAGCAGCTTTTGATGAGAACTGGACAGGTGAGAAGGGCTTCGTTACTGATTACATGAAGAAAGTCGATCTAAAAGATTATCAAGTATATATGTGCGGACCTCAACCAATGATTAAAGCATCATTGAAAGTACTGAAAGAACTTAATATTGATGAAAAAGATATCAACTACGAAAGTGCATAGAGAGAAGTAAGAGAAAGGGGCTAGTCTTGAACAGCCCCTTTTAAATACCTACATTACATCTCTAAATACCTTTTTAAATTATTAAGACCTATGGATATACCTAGAATAGGGTCTTCTAATCCTTCAAATTCAATAGAAAGCACACCGTCATAGCCAGATTTTTTCATGATCTTGAGACATTGTAGTATTGGCACATTACCATGACCGATAATGGCTCCACGGAGGTAGTTACCACCTCTTGATTCAAACCATCCTTCTCCAGGTGGAGGTAGCATACCAGATCTGATGTGAAAATCTTTAGCATGAATATGAAAAGCATAGGGCATCAGTAAACCGACTGCTTTTTCTGGGGCTTCGTCTACACAGACAAAGTTTCCTATATCAATGAGTACACCAAAGTTAGGATGATTAACTGTTGTAACTAGCTGTTCAACACGTTGACTATCTTGACAGAAAAAACCGTGATTTTCAACCATAGTCTTAATCCCAAAACCTGCTGCATACTCTGTTACTGCTTGATAACCTTCAACCAACCTAGGCAATGCATCTTCAAAGGAGCGACCTTCCTTGTGTCCTTTTGGGAAACCAATGGTAGCATCATGACGCATAGAATTTACACCTAATAAGCGAGCAATATCTACTTGGTTTTTTACTCGTTGTATCTCAGCATTTAGATTACCACCAGAGCCATTGAGAAAATCAGCACCTATGGTATAACTTTCAATAGGTAACTTTATTTCCTTGCTTTTCTTATAAGCTTTCATAGCAAAATCTTCTTCTGTTTCTCCGTCTTCAAGGATAAAATTAATAAATTCGATAGTATCAAAACCCATTTCTTTTGCCTTATCCATAACTTCTAGCTGCTTTAGTTCTCCTTCTTGAACCAATCCTATAAAACTGTAAGAGCTTACACCAAATTTCATCTTAAATCTCCTTAACCTCTTAGTTTTTGTAAAAATTTAACCGCATCCTGAATATCTTTTTGGGGGTTATCCCCAACTTCTCTTTCGATGGTTAAAAAGCCACCAAATTTTATATCACGTAATGCTTGAAGATAGGCATTGAAGTTTACCGCTCCTTGACCTAAGGGTTTTTCTAGAAAATATTCATCAACATGGAAGTTTTCTGGCATGGATTCTGCAAAGCACTTATAGATAAATTCGGGATCTGATTTCAGTAATTGAACACCATCTTTCGCATGGGTATGAACGATATAATCTTTTAAAGTATAAACACCCTGGACAGGATCATCTCCTGTCACCATAACAAGGTTAGCGGGGTCATAATTAACACGCACTCCTTTACTTGATAAGCTATCTAAAAAATTTTTTAATGTAACTGCTTTTTCCGGTCCGGTCTCTATAGCAAAATAAGCCCCCACTTGATCACCGTATTGACCCAATTCTTCACATGCTGCTTGCAATACTTCAAAACGATCATGGGTAGTATCATGAGGAATAACACCGATATGTGTTGTTACTATATCTGTTTCTAAATCCTTTGCTAAATCCATAATACGCTTAGATTTTTCGATACGCGCAACATTATCTTCTTGAATAGTGAAGCCATGACCACCTAAGTCACCACATAATGCGGATACTACAAGTCCATGTGACTTAATATAGTCTAGTAATTCTCGGCGAGCTTTTGAATCAAGATTATCTGGTGCCATCTCTCCACGAACGGCATAGAGTTGAATCCCTTCTGCACCAACTTCTTTTGCTTTCTTAATACCTTCCCTTAAACCTAATTGAAATGAATCGACAATAACACCAATTTTATTTGTAGTCATTTTAATTCCCCCTATTTTTTAATGATCACTTCATGACCAGTTTCAGCTGATTCATAAATAGCATCTAAGATCTTCATGATTTCAACGCCATCTTGACCAGGATTGATACAAGGTATATTATTCATAACACAATCTATAAAATGAGCTGTTTCTCTTTCAAAAATCTGAGCAAAGTCATCCTTAGTTTGTATAACAGGTTTTTCGTTGATATAGTATTGATTACTTTCTTTATAGAACTCTAATTCTGGTTCCATTTTGACACCAGCTTTGTCCCCATAGAGCATAAGATAATTACTGTTTTCTTTTGTATGGAGCACCCAACTCGTTTCAATGGATAAAGTCATGCCGTTATCAAACTTAATTAATGCTGTTGCTGCATCTTCTACATCACAATGGGGGTTAGAGGCATCATAGTCACTGGATGTATACTTATTCATGCCTTTCATGTTGGGTTTCATTCCTAAATAACTGAAGGTTGATGCCATAATGGATACAGGTTTTGGTTTTCCTGTTAAGTAACGTATCAAGTCAATAACATGTACCCCTAAATCAATAACAGGTCCACCACCAGAACGATTCTTATCACAGAACCACCCACCTGGGTTACCCCACTTACGTATGTAACCAGTCTTGGCATAATAAATTTGACCAAGTTCATCATTAGCAACAGCTTCTCTGATATACTGAGCATTGCTTTCGAATCGTCGAACAAAGCCTACCATGAGCAATTGGCCAGTTTCTTTAGATACTCTCACCATTTCTTCAGCTTCTTTCGCATTCATAGCCAAGGGCTTTTCGCAAAGTACATCCTTACCTGCTTTCATTGCTGCAATACTGATAGGGGCATGTGAATTGTTCCAAGTTGTTACGCTGACTGCGTCCAGTCCTTTCATCTTTAGCATCTCGTTATAATCTGTAAAAGTATGAGGAATGTTATGTTTGCTAGCATAACGCTTCACTTTGGCTTCATCTAAATCACATGCAGCCACTACTTCCACATGGTCCATGCATTGATAACCTTGAATATGTGCTTCACTAATACTTCCTGTTCCGATGATTCCAATTCTTACTTTTTTCATGTATACTCCTCCATTCAATAATAATTCTAGTAAATCATCTTCGGTGGGTATGATTACATAATTTAAACATTCAATTTTGTAAATATATTGCGTTAGGCTTAGGTGCAATTCATTCTATAATCGGTGTAACCACCCCGTTATTTACAATTGCTATCTTGTGGTTTATTATAGTATATATAGTTGCTATCAGCATTCATTCAATTGCTCAAAACTAGGATTATATTGCTTTTTTTGAGTGAAATAAAGGAGTCGGAATCATGGATAAACCTGCGGAACTTCGAGAAACGATGACTATGCCTAATCCTGATTTTTCTATGAAGGTGAATCCCATACACACGAAAGGTGTCAGCCAATGCTGTGTGTATCCACACTGGCATGAAGAAATGGAGCTGCTTTACTTTACAGAAGGCTCAGCCCTTTGTAAATGTAATAATAAATCATTTGTAGTAAGAAGTGGAGACTTGATAGTGGTTAACTGTAATGAACTTCATTCAGCTATCAACTTATCAGAAAATGTTCGCTATTATTGCATTATTCTTGATCCACATATTCTTTCTAGTCGTATTATTGATTTATGCGATTCTAAATATATAAACCCAATCATTGATAATACCATTCTATTTAAGAATCTTATAAGTAATGACAAAGAAGTAAGTCAATGCATCGAAACTATCAACAGCGAATATACTCAGCGACAAATGGGCTTTGAGCTTGCCATTAAATCCACGCTCTACCGTCTTTTTGTTTTATTAATGCGAGAACATGTGGATACCATCTTAACAGATAGTCAAGTGAAGCAACGTATGAAAAATATGGAACGCTTTAATAAGGTCTTAAGCTATATTGAAGCGAACTTTGCTATAGAGTTAACATTAGAATCCATTAGTGAACATGCCCATATGAGCAAATACCATTTCTGTCGCATGTTTAAGCAGATGACAGGGCATACTGTATCCCACTACATCAATTCTGTACGCATACAAGAAGCGGATAGATTACTCATAACGACAGACTTGAGTATAGGAGAGATTGCTTTCAAAGTAGGCTTTCGTGATACCAGTTATTTTAGCCGTATTTATAAGCAGATCAAAAATATATCACCAACTGAAAAAAGAAAATTACATATTTAAAAATGGCTGTCTTCGGACAGTTTTTTTGAGAGTTTTTCTTTACATAAACTTTACAAAGGATTAATTTCCACTTAACTTACCTTTCATTATATTTTGATATAATTATATTCTAATTAATGCATATACAAAGATTATCTATAAGTGCATTAAAACTAGATTTAAATAGAAAAATTATGTTGATATTAATTAGAAAGAAAGCAATTATAAAATAATGATAAATATGAAGGGTGATTAAGATGCATCAACGACTAAATTATTCAGCTTACTTAAGTGAGTTGATAGGTACATTTATATTAGTATTTAATGGTACTGGAGCTATCATGGTTAATGAAATTTTTGGGGGAGTGATAACACATTTGGGAATAGCTTTTGCTTTTGGATTGACTGTAGCTATGCTTATTTATACATTCCGAAAAATCTCAGGAGCCAACTTTAATCCAGCAGTATCTATAGCGTTATGGTCCATAAAAAGATTAAGTACAAAAGATATGATGTTGTATATTGCATCACAAGTTATAGGAGCAATTTTGGCAAGCATTTTATTAAAAGTCATGTTTGGTAATATAGCTACACTTGGAGCAACACTACCTAACGATGCATTATTTGATAACGAAATCACTGTAGCCTTAGCAGTTGAACTTATTTACACATTTATTTTAATGGTGGTTATATTGGGAGCGGCTGTTGATAATCGTGCAGATGATCGTTTCGGAGGTATTGCAATAGGGATCACTGTTATGGTTGGTGCCTTAATTATTGGTCCTATATCAGGAGGGTCATTTAATCCAGCTAGGTCTTTAGGTCCAGCACTGATATCTGGACATGTGTCATCATTATGGCTTTATATTGTCTTTCCTATCATAGGAGCTTTACTAGCTGTTTTTGCAACTAAAAAAATATTCTATTTAGAGGATCATTAAGATTTTGCAAAAATTTAATTAACTAAGGTATAGATTAAGGTGGTTCAATTTATGAATCACCTCTATCTATTTAACTTAAAAATTAGATTAAATTCTTTGATATATATTTGATTGACCAATAAAGGCCGATATTATATAAGAGTGACTTTATAATAACATTAAAATTGACAGACAAGGAGATTGAGCATGAATAAGACAAAAACTATTTATAGTAAGCTTTTAATCATCTGTTTACTATTATTAATTGTGCCTAGCAGTATTATTGGCATTCAAAGCTTTAGATCATCAAAATCTGAGTTAGATGAAAAGGGAAAAGTAATTTTAAAAAATAGTGTAAGGCAAGCTATGCAACTTATAGAGTTGAAGCAAGAGGAAGTAGAAAGAAACGATTTACCAGCGGAACAGGCACAAGAAGAAGTTAAAGTAATGCTGGTAGGTGAGCAAAAAGCAGATGGAACTCGATCTATCAACAAAGATATTGATTTAGGTGAATATGGTTATTTTTTTATCTATGATAGCCAAGGGAACAAGGTTTTACATCCTTCAACAGAGGGGGGCAACAGTTGGGAATCTGTTGATAAATCAAAGGATAAGCTATTATTTGCCAAAGAAATTATTAATAAAGCCAAACAAGGTGGAGGCTTTACAGAATATAGTTGGACATTACCTGGTTCAGATAAAATAGGACCTAAGATTACATATGCAGAGTATGACCCCGAGTGGGATTGGATTGTTGTGGCTGGTACATATAAATTAGATTTCAATAAGGGTTCAAATAGAATTATTGCAATTTTAATCACTATAGTTGGTCTTTCTTTTGTGATTGGTTTAATTATTATTCTGTTATTTGCTAGGCACATATCTAGACCAATTAAATCTATTATGTATGCATTAGAAAAAGTGGCAGAAGGAGATTTGACGGTCAATACGATTGTTAACAAAAATAATGATGAGACAGGATACCTAACAAGTTCCTTCAATAAAATGGTGATTAACCTTAAAGCATTAATCAGCGAAGTCGATCATTCTGGTGATCATGTATTAAAAGCATCGAATTCACTGAGTGATATAACGACACAAACAGCAAAAGCTACAGAAGAAATTGCAATAACTATTTCAGAAATTGCCAATGGTTCAGGTGAACAAGCAGGAGATATATCTGAGGGAGCGGATCAAATTAGTGAGTTAGGAAAAGAAATAGAAGGCGTATCAGTTATTTCTAGTGAGATGAATGATGTGTATAACAATACAGATCAATTAACAACTAAGGGGTTAGAAGTCGTTAACCTATTAGATCAAAAATCAACTGATACCAGTCAATCAACTTATGAAGTGAATGAAATGATTGTACAAGTAAACGATAGTACAATGCAAATAGAAGTTATCACAGATACCATTAAGCAAATTGCAGAACAGACTAATCTACTAGCCCTTAATGCTTCCATTGAGGCGGCACGAGCTGGAGAAGCAGGAAAAGGATTTGCAGTAGTAGCTGATGAAATAAGAAAACTTGCAGAACAGTCATCAAATGCTGTAACAGGAATCCATAATATATTACAAGAGATTAGAAATAATTCTCAAAATGCAGTATATTCTATTGAGAAGACTAAAGTTATAGTGGATGAGCAAAGTGTTATTGTAGGAGATACAAAGACTATTTTCAATGATATCTCTGTCTCCATATTGAATCTTAAAAATAAAATTTCTCAAGTAGTCGAGTATAATATGAGCATGGAAGAGAAAAAAGATAAAATAATCAGTATGATCGATAACTTATCCGCAATATCTCAACAAACAGCAGCATCAACTGAAGAAGCATCTGCCGCTACAGAGGAGCAATTATCTGCTATTGAGGAAGTGGCTGGTTATGCTGATGAATTACATGATTTATCTAAGAATTTATTAGATGAGATTAAAAAGTTCAAGATAGATTCGTCTAATTAAAACTATATTGAAAATTATAATAGAGAACCGACAAGTAGACTTGTTGGTTCTCTATTTCTTTAATACAAACTTCTATGCACTTTTGACATAATTAACAGCATTTAATGATGCCACATATCCTTGACCAGCAGCTCGTATATAACCATAAGGCTTACCGGTTATATCACCAGCTGCAAATAGGCCTTGTAGATTAGTTTCCATATCTTGATTAACCTTGATATGCTTACCATCCATTTTAAGTCCTGGGACAAGCTGACCTGGAGAGATGCTTTCACGTAATATAAATAATCCATCAGTTTCTATTTCGTCCTCAGTGGTCACTAGTTTATTGATTTTAATATCGCCCTTTATCTCGACAGGTCGACCTTCTATTATTTCTACTTTATCATTGAGATTATATTGATCTTTATAAAGTGGCAAGTAGTAAACTTTACTTGCTAGCTCGCTGACATAGTTAGCCTCTTCTTCGGCTTCCTTATGTTGGCCAATGATAGTCACTACCTTGTCTTTATAAAGGGGTGCATCGCATGTGGCACAATACCCTACACCTTTTCCCAGGAAATCTTCTTCGCCTTTATAAGGTTTTCCAAAAGAAATTCCGGTAGCAATAATAACACTGTTGGCTTCATACATCTTGTTATCATTACCGGTTAATATATAATAATCCCCCATGGAGAAGACGCTATTTATCTTATCTTCTGTAACTTGGATACCCATATCATCTAAGTGTTCTGTATATTTATCTTTCAATTCTTCACCAGTAATGGATGGTAGACCCAAATAGTTGTTTACTTGTGGAGCCTTTGTAATCATTTTACTTAAGTCTTTTGAACCAAATAAGATGAAGCTTTTCTTTCTTATTTGTGCATTTAGGGCAGCTTGAAGTCCAGCAGGACCACTACCTACAATTGCAATATCATAACGTTTTGACATATCTATCACTTCCTTATCTTTTTTAGTAAATATCAAGAACTATTTAGAGTATTCTTTTGCACGATCATAGATTTCTATCATTTCATCTTTAGTAAATAATTTTTCGACTGCAAAAGAACCAATCAAATAGACAATAATCAATGTTATATTGGATACTACGGTAAATTTTAGCCCAAGTGTGGTAACTTGATAAAACAAAATCGGTAGTTTAGCACTTGCCCATATCATAAGGAAAAAGAGGACATTGGCATAACGAGCTCCTTTTTTTAACATAACCATAGCCAGTGGGAAAGCACCCACTAATGGACCAGCAGCTAGCGTACCAAATACAAAGGCTATAAGTATACCGACAATACCAGACTTTTCGCCCATAATTTTAATCATTGTTTCACGCGGAACCCAGACATCTAGTAAACCGATTAATAGAAAAATTGGTGGCACAATCTTTAACATCGTAATGAACTGACTAGTGGCAGATGTAATGGATTGAAGACCTAGAGATAAATCATAAATGGATAATATACCGATTAAAGCTAATGCGATAATAAGTGTTCTATTTTTCTTCATTTACATCACCCCCCAGATTACTAATGCTACTGTTATAGAAGCTATAAAAGCTAAACCATTACGTAGGATTGTAGATTTGGTACCAAAGAATTTAGTTTCTGCGGACCAATAAACTAAACCTACCGCCATGAGTGTTGTAACAAGAGCAGCAACTTGAGGGTAACCAGCACCTTTATCTAATAGTTCTACACCTAGAGGATAGGTTACAAATGGTGGCATAAAGGCTATTGAACCAGTAACCAAGCCAATAAGCACTCCAATAAATCCGGATTGCTCACCTAGTAGGGAACCAATCATATCTGGTGTAACAACTGTTAAGACAATCCCTACAATTAAAAACAATGGGACAAGAACTGGAACTATTTTTTTAAAAGCCATCCACCCCTTTTTGATGGCCTTCTTAGTTTTGCTTCTATCTTTGATAAACGAAATAATTAATAAAATGATTGCTAGGACATACATAATTAATGATGAAATATCCATTCTTTCAACTCCTTCATATAAGAAACCCTGTATCTCGAACTCATAATAATATCAAGTACAAGTTTCGGTAATTAAGTATTAATCATATGACTACGTCTATTATAACACAATATTAGAATATTACAATATAGTAATATAAAAAAATAATAAATTCAAGAAATATGAATAGCAAGCTATAAAAACTACTTTTTTGTACATAATAAAATTGATATGTAAAGAAATAACAAAAATATATTGAAGCAGGTGGATAGTATGACAAAACCAGCAGAGATAAGTGTAACAAAACCTGTAAGTGAAGACTTACCACAAGAGAAGTTCGATGAGCTGGAAGAATTTATTGATAACATGGAAACAACTAAGGGAGCTTTAATTGAAATCCTTCATAAAGCCCAAAGTATTTTTGGATATCTTCCTAGAGATGTTCAGCTTTATGTGGCAAGAAAATTAGGTATACCTGGTGCAGAAGTGTTTGGTGTAGTAAGTTTCTATTCCTACTTTACTACAAAACCTAGAGGTAAGCATACCATAAGTGTATGTATGGGAACTGCATGTTTTGTTAGAGGTGCAGATAAGATCATTGAAGGTTTTAAAGAAAAGCTGGGTATTGAATCAAATGAAATTACGGATGATGGTCTGTTTACTCTAAAAGACGTTCGTTGTATCGGTGCTTGTGGGCTTGCGCCAGTTGTAACTGTAGATGACAAAGTTTATGGTCGTGTAAAAGAAGAAGAAATTGATGAAATTATCGAGACTTACCGTAGTTAGATATTCGAGGATTGAGGAGGTCAACACATGAAGATTAAATCCTTAGATGAATTAAGAAAAATTAAAGAAGAATCTATGGAGAAGGTGAAGTTAAGACAACATGGACAAGGAGCTACCGAGCATATTGAAGTTCTGATTGGTATGGCAACCTGTGGAATTTCATCTGGAGCAAGAGAAACTCTTAATGCATTTATGAAAGAGTTAGGTGATGAAAATTTGGATAATGTTAAAGTGATACCTGTAGGCTGCATAGGCTATTGTCATTCAGAACCAACTGTCCAAGTTAATATTCCTGGCGAAACTCCTGTACTCTATGGGAATGTAAAGGAAAACAAAGTTCATAATATCATTGAAAAACACATCAAGGGTGGCGAACCAGTTAAGAATATGATTATTAATGTGGATTTTGAAAGAGCATAATCAAATTTGAGATAGGAGGATAGCTATGGAAAAAGCACGCACCAATATAATGGTCTGTGGCGGTACAGGCTGTTTAGCAAGTGAAAGTGAAAAAGTCATGAAAAATCTTCAACTTATTGCAAAAGCACGAGGATATGCTGATGAGGTTGAGATTATACAAACCGGTTGTTTTGGTTTCTGTGAGCAAGGTCCTATTGTGAAGATAGAACCTGATAACGTTTTCTATGTCCGCGTTGGACCAAAGGATGCCAAAGAAATTATTGACGAGCACATTATCAAAGGTAGAAGAGTTGAAAGACTCCTTTATAAAGAACCTAATGAAGATAAAACAATTAATAAACAAGAGGACATGCCTTTTTATAAAAAACAACTTCGTGTTGCTCTTAGAAATTGTGGCTTAATCAATCCAGAAGACATCTATGAATACATAGCTGTAGGTGGATATGAGGCATTAGGAAAAGCTATTTCAGAAATGACAAGAGAAGAAGTTGTGGAAGCAGTCAAAGATTCAGGGCTTAGAGGCCGTGGTGGTGGTGGATTCCCTACAGGGTTGAAGTGGGAAATAACCAAGAAACAAGAAAGTGATGTTAAGTTCATGATCTGTAATGCAGATGAAGGTGATCCAGGAGCATTTATGGATAGAAGTATTTTAGAAGGTGATCCCCACAGCGTACTAGAGGCAATGACTATTGGAGGATATGTCATAGGAGCAGATAAAGGTATCATTTATATTCGTGCGGAGTATCCTCTTGCGATATCCAGATTAAGAACTGCTATTGAACAAGCTAGAGAAGCTGGTTTATTAGGTAAGAATATATTTGGTACAGATTTTAGCTTCGATATTGATCTAAAGTTTGGTGCAGGAGCCTTTGTTTGTGGTGAAGAAACTGCACTTATTAATTCATGCGAAGGAAAGCGTGGCGAACCTAATTATAAACCACCTTATCCTGCACAAGAAGGTTACTGGGGACATCCAACCTGTGTGAACAATGTTGAAACATTTGCTAATATTCCTCCGATCATTACTAGAGGAGCAGAATGGTATGCATCTATGGGAACTGAGAAAAGTAAAGGAACCAAGGTATTCGCTTTGGCAGGAAAAATTAATAATGTTGGTCTTGTTGAAGTACCAATGGGAATAACATTGCGTGAAATTATTTATGATATTGGCGGAGGTATTCAAGGTGGCCGTAAATTCAAGGCAGTACAAACTGGTGGACCATCAGGCGGCGTTCTTACTGAAAACGAATTGGATACACCAATTGATTATGATAGTCTTCGTGAAAGAGGTTCCATGATGGGGTCAGGTGGTATGATTGTTATGGATGAAACAGATAACATGGTCAATGTAGCCAAGTTTTATCTTGAGTTTACAATGGATGAGTCATGCGGTCGCTGTACACCATGTCGTATTGGAACGAAACGTATGTTTGAGCTTCTTGAGAAGATAAGTGATGGTAAGGGTACCATGGCAGATATCGATGCTTTGAAGCAATTGTCTTATATGATTAAGGGAAGTTCATTATGTGGATTAGGTCAAACAGCGCCTAACCCTGTATTAAGTACATTAAAGCATTTTCCTGATGAGTATATGAAACTGATTAAGGATGTTGATACTCCAACAAATAATGATCATGCTAAGAATAAAGTAAAAGTAAATGCATAAAAGGAGTGAGGTGAAAACATTATGTCTGATGAAAAGAAAATGGTGCAAATAAAAATAAATGAGCAAATTATGCAAGTTCCAGAAGGGATAACCATACTAGAAGCCGCTCAAGAAGCAGGGATAAGAATTCCTACCTTATGCCATCTTGATTTACATGATTTAAAGATGGTTAATCAGACTGCGTCTTGTAGGGTATGTATGGTAGAAGCCCCTGGTAGAGATAATTTAGTTCCATCTTGTGTTACTAAAGTTGCAGATGGTATGGAAATTCGAACAGATTCACTGAAAGCTATAACAGCTCGTAGGATGGCAGTAGAACTTCTTTTATCCAATCATCCAAATGAGTGTTTTACTTGTCCAAAGAATCTTCAGTGTGAATTACAAGCCCTAGCCGCAGAACTTGGTGTAAGGGAAATTAAGTGGGAAGGGGAGAGAATGGACTATCCGAAGGATCTTTCCAGTGATGCTATCGTTAAGGATGCAAATAAATGTATCTATTGCAGACGCTGTGAGACCATGTGCAATGAAGTACAAACATGTGGTATCTTATCAGGAATTAGTCGAGGTTTTGATGCCTTTGTAGGACCATTTGCTAATATTCCTATGGTTGATTCTTCATGCACCTATTGTGGCCAGTGTGTTGCTGTATGCCCAACAGCAGCTCTTACAGAGGTTAACCATACTGATAAAGTTTGGGAAGCTCTCAATGATCCTGATAAACATGTTATTGTGCAGACAGCTCCAGCTATTCGAGTTGCTATCGGAGAACTCTTTGATATGGAACCAGGAACCATTGTAACAGGTCAATTGGTTACTGCTCTTAAACGTATGGGCTTTGATGCAGTCTTTGATACAGATTTTGGAGCTGACTTAACAATTATGGAAGAAGCATCTGAGCTTATCTACCGTATGAATAATAATAAGACTTTACCGATGTTGACGAGTTGCTGTCCTGCATGGGTTAAGTTCATTGAGCATCAATTCCCAGAACTTTTAGAGATACCATCAACTTGTAAGTCACCACATATTATGTTTGGAACAATTGCCAAGACTTATTATGCTGAGAAAAATAACATTGATCCTAATAGCATCGTAGTGGTATCAATCATGCCATGTATTGCTAAGAAAGCTGAAGCTAAGCGTCCAGAACTTACAAAGGATGACAACGATAATGTAGATATAGTTGTAACAACAAGAGAATTAGGAGCCATGATCAAAGAGGCGGGAATGGAATTTGCAAATCTTCCAGAAGGTAATTTTGATCGTCTCATGGGTGAATCTACAGGTGCATCAGTTATCTTTGGTACCACCGGTGGTGTTATAGAAGCTGCCATCCGTACTGCTTATGAATGGATCACAGGCGAAGAACTAGAAAACGTTGATTTTACTCAATTAAGGGGAATTGAAGGACTCCGAGAGGCAACGGTTAATGTTGGTGGCAATGAGCTCCACATAGGTATTGCTCATGGTCTTGGAAATGCACGTGAACTATTAGAAAGCATTCGAGAAGGTAAGTCGAAGTATGATGCAATTGAAATTATGGCTTGCCCAGGAGGATGTATTGGTGGCGGTGGTCAACCATATCATCATGGTAATGATGAAATCGTTAAAAAGCGTCAAGAAGCTATTTATAGAGAGGACCGAAGCAAGAAATTAAGAAAATCTCACGAAAATCCAGAGATTCTAAAACTTTATGAAGAATATTTAGGAGAACCATATGGAAAATTAGCTCACGAACTTCTTCATACTCATTATGAAGAGAGAGAAAGAATTTAAATATATAAGAAACCTAATAAGCTACCAAAGATATTATCCTGTGAGGGATATGATTTGAAGCAATGATCTAGAAAATATACTAACATTGAAAAACGAGATTATCATGGTACTAATAATACCATGATAATCTGTTTTTTTTATATGAATAAGTTATATTTGTTTTCTACATCCCAGTTATATTATTTGCTTATTTAATGCCTACAATTGGAATGCTGATGATTCCAAAGACAGTAGCCTATTTAATTGCAGGTATCATTGCATATCAAGGACTCTTCAAAAAGAATAGTAAGAAACTGAATGAATAAGAGAAATTAAAGGTAGGGCTTATGCAGACCCTACCTTTAATTGCTTCTATTCATTTAATTTCAAAATCCTTAATTAATATACACCAACAGAATCGAATGCATTATTTACTGTTTGTACTTCTTGACTACCAGCACCGTATAATTCAGCAGCAGATTGGGCTAAAGCTGCTCGAGCCTGACTAAATGTAGAAGAAGCAGTTAAGTGCTGTGTGAGAGCACGATAGAATATAGCCCCCATTTTATCCATTCCAATACCGCTAACTACTACGCCATAATGAGAGCCTCCTTCACTAATCAAGTAGGCAGTCTTATTAATGATACCACTGTTCCAATGAACACCACCATTATCTAAAGTACCAATATAGCGATCATCATAGTGATCTGGATCTCCGAACAATGTGGGATCTTCCATTGATCTGAATGCATCTCCAGGTATTGCAGGAGTATATACATCTTCTCCCAATAACCAATCGGGATTGTTATTAGCATAGAATTCAACTGAAGTCCCAAAAACATCTGACATGGCTTCATTTAAAGCACCAGATTCATCTTTATAGATTAGATCAGCTGTATATTCAGTAACAGCATGAGTTAATTCATGAGCTATAACATCTAATGAACCAGAGACTTCAATCAATTCAATTCCATCACCGTCTCCGAATACTATTTGATAGCCATTCCAAAAAGCATTATTATAATCTCTTCCATAATGCACAGTTGCCTTAATCAAAGCGCCGTTATCATCAAAACTGTTTCTGCCAAATGTATTCATATAGTAATCATATGTTATGGCAGTATAGTGTTGAGCATCGACAGCAGCACGATCATAAGTATCATTAAGTATATTATCACCATCAGACCATATGGTTCCAGGAAGTCTGGTCTTACTAGCACCGTCAAAAGTTTGAATACCATCACCACGGGTACGATCAACTAAATAATAAACGGAAGATGATAATAAAGTGTTAATGTCTTTTACATCACCTAAAACTCCTGTACCAGTTCCTAATAGGTCATCTCCTGTAGTGGGGACAGGTGATGGCCTTGGATAATAAATAGAATTATACTTATCAATTATTTCACCAGATACTGCATCGATAAAATAATTCCAATTTCCAGGTTCGGGATATAAGAAGTTTAGATTAACTAGATAAGCATATGTAGCTTCATTTTCACTATAATAGATGACTAAATCCGCATTTGGGTCTTGTTCATATTCAGGTTCAAAACTTAAATCATTCTGAGCGGTTTCTATAGCATCTTTTTTACTTATTTTTTTAGTTAGCTTCAATTTATCCTGCTTATGAAGTTCAGGAATAACTGCTCCAGAAATACTAGTAAGTACTCCATCTTCGTTAATGTGAGCTGTCTGGGTTGAACCATAAATAGGTACATTTTTATACATTTGTTGTAATCTAAAGTAAGTATATCCTAGAGCATCTGTTCCTTTGGAGAGAATGGCAAAAGATTCTTTAGAATTACCTTCACCGTACTTAAACTTTTCTTTATTGTTTGTTAAGTAATTAAAAAGGATATCTTCGGCATTTTCATTTGATGAATTAGTTAATTCCCCAGCTATAAATTCAGGTGTTCCATGTTTTTTACTCCATGTTATTTTTTCGGTATCGGGTTCTGCTAAAACTGTTAAAACAGATGAAAAACTTAGTAGTAAAATTAGTAAGATGGATAGAAACTTAAATTTCATAAAAACACTCCTTCATATTTTTTTAGATTTTTGCTAGATCTTAGCTTGGTGGGAATTACACTACATATATATGTGGTCAAGCCTTTGAATATGCTTATGATTAGAAATTTCAAAATATTTTTTTTCAAAAAAAGATAAGGTTTATACACCTTATCCCGTTATTTTACCATTCATCTTGTACAATCTCTTCCTCTTCATTCATGAATAGTTCATTATAAAGTTGTGTTAGATCTGGATCTGGTACTGTTTCTAAACAGCTTTCTAAATCTTCAAGGCAATTAAAATCATTTTCTTTCAAAAAGTCTATAATAAGTTCATTTTGTTGTTCAGATAAAGGTGTAGTTAATATAGTAGTAATCATTTCATCTGTAGTTTTCATAAGCATTGTCCTTTCAATTAAAATATAAATACAGTATTATATTAGCCTGTCCTTATGTTTTTATTCATTGAATACAATGAGTTTACATATTACCTTAAGCATTGAATGAAAAAAATTTTGAAAAATGTTCACAGACAAGTTGAAGCATAATATGAATATATTAGATGCTTTATATGAAACAGGGGAATAGAATGATGAAGCTAACTAAATATGTTGATCCGCTACCACGATTAGATACTCTTGAACCAATAGGTGAATTAGACGGCGTTCCTTACTACGAAGTACATATGCGCCAAGTAAAGCAAAAGCTCCATAGAGATTTACCTCCTACTACAGTATGGGGATTTGAAGGAAAATTTCCTGGTCCTGTTTTTGATGTAGATAGATATGAACCTATTAAAGTCAAATGGATCAATGACCTTCCAGATAAGCATTTACTACCAGTGGATACAACCATTCATGGTGCGGGACCTAACGAGCCAAGAGTTCGTACAGTGATACATCTTCATGGGGGTGTAGTTGAACCAGAAAGTGACGGCTATCCAGAAGCATGGTATACAAATGGATATAAGGAAGTGGGACCTTTTTTTGAAAGGGAGATTTATGATTATCCCAATATACAAAGAGGTGCGACGTTGTGGTATCATTCCCATGCAATGGGTATAACGAGACTTAATGTCTATGCTGGGTTAGCAGGACCATATATCATACGGAGTCCCCGAGAGGCTTTTCTTAATCTACCTATAGGTTGTTATGAAATGCCATTATTAATTCAAGATAGAAGTTTCAATGATGATGGCTCTCTTTATTACCCTAGTGAACCAGATCCGCCTATTCCTGGTGTTGATCCATCAGTTGTATCCGACTTTTTTGGAGAGAACATTTTGGTTAATGGCAAAGTATGGCCGTACTTAGAAGTAGAACCAAGAAAGTATCGGTTTCGTATAATCAATGGTTCTAATTCACGCTTTTATAGAATGCGGCTTTCTTCTAATCAACCCTTTTATCAAATTGGAACCGATGATGGTTTTCTTAATTCACCAGTAATGACTGAGGAAATTTTACTTGCCCCAGCTGAACGAGCAGATGTGATATTGGATTTCTCAGGACAAATGGGGGAAGAGATAGTTTTAACCAATGATGCACCTTCATCTTTCCCTAATGGTGAACCTGTTGATCAAGATACAACAGGTCAAATTATGCAGTTTAGAGTAACAGTACCACTGAAATGTCCAGATAGGAGCAGGATACCCTATCGTTTGACTAAAATAATACCTTTGCGAGAATCAGAAGCTGATACAATACGTTACCTGACCCTTGTTAGGAATGAAGATCAATATGGGAGAGCTTTTCTTCTCTTAGATGACGAGAGGTGGATGGAGCCAATATCCATAGCACCCAAGCTAGGTGATATCGAGGTCTGGAATCTTATCAATGTTGCTAACTCAACACATCCAATTCATTTGCACCTAGTAAGCTTATTAATATTGGATAGGCAACCTTTTGATGTAGATCATTTTAAGGAAACTGGTGAAATCGTTATGACTGGACCAGCCGTGTTACCAGATTTGAATGAGAGAGGATGGAAAGATACCGTAAGGGCTAATCCAGGAGAAATTACAAGGTTTATTACCCGATTTGTACCCTTTTCAGGCTTATATGTATGGCATTGCCACATATTAGAACATGAGGATCACGAAATGATGCGACCTTATGAAGTATTAATAAACGATACTATGGAGTAATAGCAACAGAGTAGAGTAGGAGGGATAGAGTTATGAAGCTGGCTAAATACGTTGATGATCTGCCTCGATTAGATACAATTGAGCCAATAGGTGAAATGGAAGGTATTCCTTATTATGAAGTACGTATGCAACAAATAGAACAAAAACTTCATAGGGATTTACCGCCTACTACTGTATGGGGATTTGAGGGGAAGTATCCTGGACCAATCTTTGATGTAAAGAGATATAAACCTATAAAAGTAAAGTGGATGAACGAACTTCCAAAGAAACACTTATTACCAGTGGATACAACCATACATGGTGCTGAAGCTGATAAGCCAAGGGTACGAACAGTTATACATTTACATGGAGGTGTTGTAAGACCAGAAAGTGATGGTTATCCTGAAGCATGGTTTACTAATGGGTATGAAGAAGTAGGACCTTATTTTTCAAGGAAGATATATGACTATCCCAATATACAAAGAGGAGCTACGCTATGGTATCATTCACATGCTATGGGGATAACTAGGCTTAATGTGTATGCAGGATTAGCCGGTGTCTATATTATTCGTGACCCTCGTGAAGCTTTTCTCAATTTACCTAGAGGACCTTATGAAATGCCACTATTAATTCAAGATAGAAGTTTTAATGATGATGGTTCCCTCTATTACCCTAGTGAACCCGATCCACCAATACCTGGCGTATACCCTTCTATAGTCAATCATTTTTTTGGCGATAATATCTTGGTTAACGGTAAAGTGTGGCCCTATTTAGAAGTAGAACCTAGAAAATATCGATTCCGTATGGTTAATGGATCTAATTCAAGATTCTATAACATGAAATTATCTACCAAACAGCTTTTTTATCAGATTGGTACAGATGATGGTTTTCTAGATTCGCCAGTAATGACTGAAGAAATTTTACTTGGACCAGGAGAACGGGCAGATGTTATATTGGATTTCTCACAGTATTGGGGTGAAGAAATTATCCTTACCAATGATGCACCTGCCACATTTCCTAATGGTGCACCGGTAGATAAGGAAACAACGGGTCAAATCATGCAATTCAAAGTAACATTACCAATTGAATGTCCAGATGAGAGTGTGATACCTTATCGCTTGACAAAAATCATTCCATTGTTAGAATCGCAAGCTAATGTCATTCGTTACCTTACTCTCGTTAGTAATAAAGATCAATATGGTCGTTCCTTTCTTCTCTTGGATAATGAGCAATGGTCCGCACCGATATCTATAGAGCCAAAGTTAGGAGATATTGAAGTATGGAATCTGATCAATATCGCAAATTCAACCCATCCCATACACTTACATTTAGTCAGCTTCCTTATATTGGATAGGCAACCTTTTGATCTTGATTATTATAAAGAAACAGGGGAAATTGTTACAACTGGACCTATCCGATTACCTGATTTAAATGAACGAGGATGGAAGGATACTGTAAAAGCTAATCCAGGAGAAATTACAAGATTTATTACCCGGTTCATTCCCTTTACAGGTCGTTATGTATGGCATTGCCATATATTAGAACATGAGGATCACGAAATGATGCGCCCTTATATAGTCATGGATCCCTTCAATTAGAGAGTGAAATATCTTTAACCTGGGAATAATTAATTAAAGATAGCTGATTTAAATAAAATACTCAGGATGGAGATTGAGATGAAAAAGCATGTGTTAATAACGGGTTCGGGTACTGGCCTTGGGAGAGAGGCAGCGATTGCATTAGCGCATAGAGGTCATCATGTTTATGCAACAACGCAGTATAAAAGAGAAGCTAAGCTTCTTAATAAAATAGCTTTAATAGAAAAAATACCTCTCAAAGCCTTCAAATTAGACATACGTAATAAAAGCCATAGGCAGTTGGTTCATCAGTATAAAATAGATACTTTGATAAATAATGCTGCCATTGGTGAGAGTGGTTCAGTAGCAGAAGTACCGTTAAAGAAATATCGTTCTACCTTTGAAACGAATGTATTCTCAAATATAGCTATAACTCAAGAAGTGCTCAAAGATATGGTGAAGAGAAAAGAAGGAAGAGTAATCTTTATAACTTCTTTAGCGGGTCGTATGTCGATACCTTTTTTATCACCTTATGCTGCAACAAAGTATGCATTAGAAGCAATAGCTGGTTCATTGCAGGCTGAAATGAAGAGGCTTAGTAAAAAGGGCATTTACATTACAGTATCTATTATTGAGCCAGGATTATACGCTACAGGCTTTAACCAACATATGTTAAGAACTAAATATAAATGGATGAATAAACAATCATACTTCTATTCTGATATCAAGAGAATGAAGAATAAAGATAACCGATTCTTACGCTTATTTGAAGTGGGAAGATATAATTCGATCATAGAGAAGTATATAGAAGCCGTAGAAGCCAATAATCCTAAGTTGAGATATAGCGAACCAAAAGTCCAAGCGTCTTTTATACAGATATTAAGAATGTTAGGAAAATAATAAGGACAATGGATTAATCTCTCAGTTGCAATAAGCTTACTAAATCATTAAATTGTGATATAATGATTTAAAAGAATTCTGAAATGGGGGAAGGTACTTGGAAAGGATTTATAAGCAGTTGCAAGATAGTGCATTGTTTGAGGGATTTAAAGTCAATGAAATAGAGAGTTTACTTAAAGAGCATCACTATATATCCAAGAAGTTTTCAAAGGATCAAGTTGTAGCCATAGAGGGGGATGCAATCAAAACACTAGGAATCATATTATCTGGAGAAGTAGCTGTTAAGAAAGTGTATGAAACCGGAAAAACCCTTCAGGTGAGATCTTTAAAAAAAGGGGATCTTATTGGAAACCCAACAGTATTTGCGGATTGTAACTATTACCCAAGTACCATCATCTGTAAAACAGTAACGGAAATATTATTTGTATCACAGAAAGATATAGGGGATATGTGCATGGCACATCGGGGTTTCTTTGAAAATTTCGTTAAGATTCTATCCAATCAGGTAATCTATCTCAGTGAGAAAGTTAAGTTTATATCCTTTGGAACAATCCGAAAAAAAATTACACATTATTTGCTAACGGAATATAAACGCCAAAATGATAAGATGGTAAAAGTTGCAGTTAGGACTAAGATGGCTGAAATGTTTGGCGTTTCTAGACCAGCACTATCCAATGAATTAATTCGAATGAAGGCTGATGGGCTTATTGAATATAACAAAGATTATATTAAGATTTTGGATGTAGATAAAATTGAATTAGAATTAGAAAAATAATGAAGTCGTAATAACTATTACGGCTTTTACTTATGGAATTATTTAAGATAAATATAACAACTATTAATGAATTTTTTATAATCATTAACGATTAGAAAGGAGAAGATCATGACAACAATTATTTTGCTTATTGCTACAGTCGTTGTTTTAGTGGTGTCACTACATAAAGATAAAGCAAAAACGCTAAATTCTATTAAGAAAGCAAAAGGAATGATGTCAAGTATGCTATCTGATATCATCGGTATACTCTTGTTGATCGGCTTAATATTGGCTATTATTCCTCCAGAGAGGATAGAGAGTTTATTAGGCACTGAGAGTAGTTTTTTTGCAACACTGGGTGCGGCAATCGTTGGTACCATTACCTTGATACCTGCATTTGTAGCCTTTCCACTAATTGGATCATTAAAAGCCAATGGCGCTGGACTTGTTACCTTGACTGCATTCCTGACCACTCTGACAATGGTTGGATTCGTAACATTTCCTCTGGAGAGTTCAACTTTTGGTAAGAGTTTTGCTATTAAGAGAAATGTTCTAAGCTTTTTATTCGCTATAGTTATTGCATTAGCTGTGGGGGTGGTCTTATCATGATGAAATTAGTAAAACGTCATAAGATTTTATTGTTCTCATGTGTTGGGTATCTTATTGTTTTTTTGTATGATTATGAATTAGCTCTTAAAGGGTTAAGTGAAAGTAAGTACTATTTCATTGAAATGGTAAAGATTATGCCGGCTATTTTTATACTAACAGCGATGATTCAAACTTGGGTTCCAACAAAAGTGATTATGGATAAATTAGGGGATCAATCAGGCTTTAAAGGTAAGCTTCTTTCCTTCGCTATTGGTTCACTATCAGCAGGGCCCATATATGCCGCATTTCCAGTATGTAAGACGCTTTTAAATAAAGGAGCAAGTATTCAAAATATCGTCATTATTCTAAGCTCGTGGGCTGTTGTCAAAGTTCCAATGTTGATTAATGAGGCCAAATTTATGGGAATGCAATACATGGTGGTAAGATGGATTCTAACCATTATATCTATCTTTATTATGGCTTTTATTATGAAAATCGTCGTAAAAAGTATTGATGTAGAGCAGAGTAAAAATAAAGATGGTCAGTTAATAATTGATGAGAAATTATGTGTGGGATGTGGTTTGTGTTCTAGAGAATATCCAAATCTATATGAAATGAAGAATGGGAAAGCAGTAATAAAGATTGATAATTTAAGTAAAGTAAATCCAGTAGAAATTCAATCATCGAAAGAAAAATGTCCAATGGGTGCCATAGATTAAGGGATGAAAAGCGAAGAGAAATCTTCGCTTTTTTACTTAGGATGAAAAACCTTGACAATAGGAAAATTATATTATAAGATAATAACAAGAAGTAGTAGTACATCGTGTACTACTAATGAATGGGGTTGAAAGTTCATGGAGAAAATTTTATCGATGTTAGAGAAATTAAACTTTACAAAAACTGAAGCAGAGGTATATGTGACTTTATTGACATATCCTAACCAATCGGGCTATCAGATTGCTAAAAAAATAAAATTATCTAGATCTTCAATATATGCTGCTTTAGATAATCTATATAAAAGGGGTATTGTATCTTTAGTACCTGGTGATGTCAGTATTTATAAAGCTCAAAATCCTGAAGTTTTAATCGATAATATGAAAAAAGATTTTATACAATCTGCAGATATATTAAAAGATGAACTATCAAAGGTTAATCAAAAAGATACTGAAGAGCGTTACTTGAATATAGAAGGGTATGACAATATAATTTTAAAGGTTAAAGAGCTATTATTAATGGCAGAAGAAGAAGTTTATATGAATACAGACTTTAACCTCCAACTGTTTTCTAAGGAATTGAGAGAGTTAAAGAAAAGAGGGGTTAGGATTATTGTTTTCTCTTTTTCAAAATTCGATACAGAAGATATACCGGTAGAATTCTATTCACACGGTATAGAGGTAGCAAGTTGTGGGGCTGATACGAGAATGATGCTTGTAGTTGATTATAAAAAAACTCTTATTGCTAACGGTGAAAATCATCAACAATTTTTAGGTACTTTTACAGATAATAAGCTATTAGCTTCTATTGTTGCAGAACATATTCACCATGATATTTATCTCCTAAAGTTAAATAAGATATATGGAAAAGAGGTAGTTGATCAATCAGTGTTACTGAACACTCTCTTAGAACAAGAGAATTGTCATAATGAAATTATAAAGAATAAACTTGAATGATAAGTTTGCTAGGGGGATGGTGAAGATGACATGAGAATTCTAAAGGATAAAAATTATATTCGAACAATTTTAAATATCGCTATACCTATTTCTTTACAGAGTTTGATTCAGGCTTCATTAAATATGATAGATCAGTTTATGATTGGGCAGCTTGGGGAAACATCCATAGCGGCAGTTGGGTTAGGATCTAAATTTTCCTTCATATTATTTTTATCACTTGGAGGGATCACATCTGCAGCCTCCATCTTTACAGCTCAATTTTGGGGGAAGCAGAGTACAAAACATATCGGGCAAATAATAGGTAGCACATTATTGCTTGGTACGCTTATAACGACCCTATTTACCTTACTATCATTAATAGCCCCCCAAACTATCATGGGAATTTTTTCTCAAGATCAATATGTTATTGTACAGGGCAGTTCTTATATGAAGATCATTTCAATAGGGTTTTTTCCCATGTTTCTTGTTATGACCTATTCATCTGTTTTAAGAAGCACAGAGAATGCTAGGCTCCCAATGTACATAGGGTTATTGTCTGTGCTTCTCAATACAGCATTAAATTATATATTGATATTTGGAAGATTTGGATTACCGCAATTAGGAGTACGAGGAGCTGCTTTAGCAACCACTATTAGTCGCGTAATAGAATGTACAGTGTTGATTACCATAATGTATATTAGAAAATATCCTTGTGCTGTTCCAGTAAGAGAAATGTGTATCAGTTCTAAGGATCTTATAAAAAGTTTTTTAGTGACGACTTGTCCCCTATTACTTAATGAGGGAATATGGGCTGTAGGTGATTCCATGTTCTCGGTGATTTATGGAAGAATGGGAACCAATGAGGTGGCAGCCATGACAATTACATATCCTATTCAATCACTTTGTATTGCTTTTTTCGTAGGGCTAGGTAGTGCAACTGGAATTATACTAGGCAAAGAATTAGGAGCCAATAGAAATGATATAGCATTTGAATATTCAAAGAAATTTATACGTATAGGTATAATGGGTTCTTTAATAGTAGGACTTTTGATCATGTTGTTTTCTAGTCTTTATGTGAATGCATTTAATGTATCACAGGAGGTTAAAGAACATGGGATCAAAATACTAATCATATTCGGTATTATTTTATTTGTTAAAGTATCTAATATGATTGTTAGCGGTGGTATCCTAAGAAGTGGAGGAAGAACTAAATTAACTCTTTATCTTGAATTACTTGGTATATGGGGCATAGGTGTACCGTTAGGGTTCATTGCCGCCTTTGTATTTAAACTCCCCATTCACATTGTATATTTAGTAATTGCTATTGAGGAAATAGTTAGGTTACTCATTGGATTAAAACTCACCTATTCGAAAAAATGGATGAAAAATTTAGTTAATAACGTTATCTAACTTAATATTTGAAAATAGATGCTGGTTACAACAATTTTCATTTACTTTATGTAGCTAATGAAATTGTTGATTCCTACCCTAAATAAGCGAAGAATACTCTTCGCTTTTTTTTATTAGGAAATAAACATGTAATTTGTAACACAAAGTATAATGAAGAATTATTAGAAGCACTACGCCATAAGGAAGATGAGTATGAAATGATTAAGTAAGGAACCATACTTTCCTGCACATACCTGAAACATGACGTAAGTCACAGTAGAACAATGTGAAGTTGGATCAGTCACTTTGAAGTGAATGTGTAAAGTTTTTTCTAAATTCCCCCGGTGTCATATCCTCAAATTTCTTGAAGTACCTTGAATAACTCTGATCTGTGTTGTAGCCCACAGCTAAAGCTATATCTTTCACTTTTAACTGAGTACCCACCAACATGTCTTTTGAAGCTTGTATACGTAAGTGATTTATATAATGAATGACGCTATTTCCAGTTTCCTCTTTGATAAGCTTGCGAATATAGGAATAACTAATACCAATATCATCCGCTATTTTGTTTATATCTAGGCTAGGGTCAGTATAATGATCATCAATATAGCGAAGTACACGTTGGATGTAGTTATTTTCTGAGGCAAGCTTATTTCGGTAGTCAATAATCCTATGACAAAGGGTAAATAACTCGCTTTGGATTTCTCCTAGTGTTTCCTTTTCCAGTACTGTATGATAGATGGACGAATGATCATAAGAAATTTGAG
Organism: Vallitalea okinawensis; assembly: GCF_002964605.1. NCBI lineage: Bacteria > Bacillati > Bacillota > Clostridia > Lachnospirales > Vallitaleaceae > Vallitalea > Vallitalea okinawensis. Next base: position 222,746 of record NZ_PQDH01000007.1, on the reverse strand, counting down.
CCATAGTTAAGTTGCTCTTATATAGGAAATCCATTATTGAACTAATAAGAGGATATAGGTAATTAAAAACATTTTCATTATTAATATTTTTCATAGTCTTTAAGTCAATAAAGTATTGATTTAACAGAACTTTTACTTCCTCCAAATCGTTCTTACCTAAAAGAGATACGATATTAGGTAATGGTAGCTCAATAGGCTCATCACTTTCATGGGGGATTTTATTATAGGGTATGATACTCTTATAACCGTAGGTCATACGATACTTTAATGCTTCTAGAGCTTCTAAGAAGGAGTAGCGAATTTCATTAATGTTATTATAAGCATTCCCCATACTTATACTAATTGAGAAAGTATCTAATCGGCTTGTTTTTTCTATGAGTTTTTCCCCTATCATATTAATAATGGTCGAAATATCAGATTTTTGCTGTGGATTAATGAGTGTCACAACTGCAATTTTATCATTTTCTAACAGAACTCCGATACCTTTACCATATTGGTTGATATGTTCAACTGCTAAATGTAAAAGGATGGTTTTAAAAGAATACTGATCTTTATAGCTGTATTTTTCAGCAAACTGTTTGTATTGATCAATGGATAGTAGAATACAACAATATAACCATGGTTCTTGAAAAAGAGTATTGGATTCTTCATCTACCTTACCACGTAAAAGTTCAAGTATTTGTGACTTTTCTATATTATTTTGATTTTCCTTTAGTAATTCTGTTATCTTTTGATCTTCCTCAATCAGTTGATCCACTGCTTTGTAAATAAAGTTGAGTTCATTTTGATTGGTGAGTGAAGTACCAATTTGTTTGTTATTGAGTTGCTTCATGATTCTTTCAACTGGATTGTAAAAGTTCTGTGTTCTCCTTATGGAGTAGAGAATACCAGTCAAAAGTATGAAACTAGTGAGAAATATTAAGATGAACTTAGCTTTATTAAGAAGATTATACAGGTTATCAATAGAGGCTAGCTTAATATACGTAAAATGTGTCGTTAATGAATTCTGGTACATCATCAAATAGTTTTCTTTATCCAGAGTAAGTTCTGTATACCCAAGATTATTTTTAGACATAATGACTTCATCAAATTCTTTTGACTGACTAACTTGAAGGAGTAATTCTTCATCTGCAATAGATGTGATAATATCTCCCTTTGTATCAACAATCACATAGTTTTCATCATAAACAGATTGTAAAGCATCAATGGCATCCTTATAGATATTAAGGATGATAGCTCCATCCTTCCCTCCATCTGAGTAAGTGGTAATTGGATAGATCATCGTTATAACATCATAATTAGCCTTACTATCAAGTAGAAATGGCATAGCCAAATCTTGATCGTAAGGTTTTCGCTGAGGAAGGATTGTAAATACATGATTAGCTTCATAAGTCGATATCCAAGAGGTATCATAAAAGTTATGCTCATATGTACTGATCTCATCAGAGGTTAACAAATGACCAGTTTGATAATTATAGATATAGATTGAATGGATTATATCATCTTGTGAAGCTACCTTATCTGAAATCGAAGACATAACATCAATCTGCTTCTTTAAATAATGACTACTAGAAGAATCACCAGCATTCTGTAATCTAAAAAGCTCTTGGACATTTTGGTCCAAAACAATAAACAATGCATTTCTCTTAGTAGATTCAATAGCTTGCTCAAAATCATTTTGAAGTAAAAGTAATTGATGCTTATTAGATTCATGTATGATATCTTTAAAATATTGTGCTATGCTTATTTGAAAGAAAAGAATATAGATTATGATTGGAATTGTTAAAAATATAAGAAAGTTCATAAGTAGTTGTCTATAAAGTTTACCAGTTGCTTTCATCAATCCACCCCCATAGTGATTACAACACCCAATCTTATTATATGAGACAAGTAGTCAATGTTTAACCATCAATATTGCTTTTCAATGTCATATTTAACAAAAATGCAGTGAGTTTTTAAGTATTACTATTATTTTAGCACATTTAAGTAGTAAATTTAATGGTTCTTATTAAATGGTATTGTTTACAATTTATAAAAAAGGATTTAGTATAAGGTCAGCGGTATCGCCAATGAAAAATTCAGAAAGCATCAACAAGTAACTTTTAGTTTTGAAAATTTAAGGAGGGGCAATAATGAGAAAATTAGCAAGATGGTGTAGTATCATACTTATTCTTATTTTAACCTTAACAGCATGCAGTACGACTAATGAAGAAAAACAAGATCAAGAAGTTAAAAAAGAAGTAAAAAATGATGCATCAGAAAAAGATGCTACTGATGATACAGCATCAGGAAAGAGTTTTGCTTCAGAAGGCTATCCTGAAATAAATGAGAAAATAGCTAATATGGGTGACGTTACATTAGAAGTTTGGTTAGCTGCCGATTATTCAGAACAAGCACCACTAACCAATACAATGGATAAATTTAAACAGTCTTATCCTAATGTCAATATCAAAGTGACTGGGATTGTATGGGAAGATATGATGAATAAGACACGATTAGCTGTTAACGGTGGAGCAGCACCTGATATGGCACATCAACATGCCTTTGTTGCAGGGAATCAAGGTTTTGCTGAACCAATTGATGACCTATGGACAGAGTGGGGAGCAGAAGAGGAGTTTTTACCAGGTGCAATGGAAGATGTTACTTGGGGTGGAACTAAATATGGTGTACCATTAGATATCAATACGATTATGCTAATCTATAATAAAGAGATCTATGAACAAGAAGGTATTGTAGAAGCACCTAATACTTTAGAAGAATTATTAGAAGTATCTAAGCAATTATCTAAAGAAGATGGTTCACGTTATGGTTTTGTTAGTTCTGCAAGTTCTTGGAACCTATTTGGAGTGCTTGTAGCTAACGGTGGAGATTTATTAGAGAATGGTCAACCAACATTAAATGATCCTGTAGTTATTAATACTTTGACGGATTATATTCAATTATCCAAAGAAAAAGCATCACCTGTACCACCACCACAAAAAAGACAATCAGATCATCCAGTTGCTATGTTTGGTAGTGAAAGAGCTGTGCAATTCATATCTGGACCTTGGGATTTAGCACGTATTAAGAATGAATATCCTGAGATGTATGATAAAGTAGGGACTGCAGTAGTACCAGGTGTTGGAGCAGGAGCTGTTTCTGGTGGAGGTAGTTTATTTATACCTAAGGGTGCAGCTAATAAAGAGGTTTCATTTGAGTTGATGAAATGGTTTACATCAGATGCATGTGCCATGGCCATGGCTAAAGAGATGGGTAGATATCCAGTGAAAAAAGATCAGATTAATGATCCTTTCTTCAATGACCCACTAATGGTACCTTTTATAGAGACATTAGCTGATGCTAAACCCTATAAATTAGAAGCTTTTGCAGAATCAAATGACGCATGGAGAAATGCAATTCGTGCATCCTTTGATGGTGGCGATCCAGAAGAATTATTGAACAGTGCACAAAAAATCGCTGAGAATGAAATTGGTCAATAGACTTGAACAAAGGGATATCTACTTGGGTAGGTATCCCATTCTAAAAGAAAAGGAGAATATCTATGGAGAGCAGAAGAAAACAGCGTAACGTCATATATAAAGATCATCTAACCTCCTTTTTATTTGTTATGCCTGCGATGACATTTTTAATTACCTTTGCACTTATACCTATTATCTATTTAGTTTATCTAAGTTTCTTTAAATATCAAATCCCTAATCCAGCAGAGTTTGTAGGGTTCAAGAATTACATTAGAGCTTTTAGTGATGGACTTTTTTGGAAAAGTCTTCTAAATACATTAGTCTATACAGTGGGTTCATCAACTATTGGACTTAGTGGTGCATTAGCAATGGCAGTATTTCTTAATAGACAGTTTAAAGGAAAGCGTTTTTATAAAGTTATGTATTTTTTACCCACTGTAACATCTGAGGTTATTACTGCTATGATCTTCTTATGGATATTTGATGGGCAGTTAGGTATTTTAAATTATTTCTTACGTGTTATGGGAAATACTGATCCACCGCAATGGCTTTTAACAACTCCATGGGCTATGGGGGTTGTTATGCTTGTAGGGGCTTGGCGTGGTATATCCTACAATACACCAATTTATTTAGCAGCATTGGAAGGCATTCCAAAGAGTTTATATGAAGCTGCAGATATAGATGGTGCTAATGGCTGGCAGAAGTTTTGGAATGTCAGCTTACCGGGTATTATTCATACTTTAGTATATACCATCGTTATGGCAGTGATTGGATCATTCCAAGTTGTAGCAATCGTAGACGTATTAACAAATGGTGGTCCTTTGGATTCAACACTTGTATCCATCAAGTATATCTGGAGACAAGCATTTGAATATAATAACGTTGGTTATGGGGCAACTTTATCCCTTCTCATTGTTCCATTCTTATTAGTATTCACAATTATGCAGCTTAAAATTTCTAAGAGGAGGGCGTAAGAGATGTGTGAGAAAAGTAAGCGTTTAAAACTCATTGGTATCTATGTACTTGCAACACTTATTTTGATTGTATATTTAGGACCTTACTTATGGATGTTTATGACGTCTATAAAGACTCAAGCTGATGTCATGATGTGGCCTCCTAAAATCATACCAGATCAACTCTATTTGAAAAATTATATTGATGTATTTAGCACTAATCTACCAAGAGCATTTTTGAATAGTTTAATTGTTGCCACAACATCAGTGATCATTAATATTACACTATCTTCTCTGGCTGGGTATGGCTTTGCTAGATTGAAGTTCTATGGGAAAGATACTTTATTTATGTTAGCATTGGCAACTATGATGGTCCCACCTGGATTATTGGTAGTACCCTTGTTCACAATGATGAAAAACATGCCTTTTGGTGGGGCAAATGGTTGGTTGGATACATACTTAGGACTTATCATTCCTTTTGCAGTAACTGGATTTGGCGTATTCATGATGCGGCAGTTCTTCCTAACCATACCAATGGATTTAGACGAAGCAGCCAAAATCGATGGCGCTAATAAGTTCATTATCTACTCAAGAATTATTATGCCTTTAGCTAAACCGGCTGTATCATTAGTTGCCATTTTTTCTTTTTTAACACAATGGAATAATTACTTATGGCCATTAACAGTAGCCCGTTCACAAGAAATGTATACTATTCAAGTAGCATTAAAGGCTTTTCAAGGGCAATATAATATTAACTGGCCGATGATTATGACAGGTGCATCTGTTGCTGTTCTGCCGACCCTATTGATTTATTTTACTTTACAAAAGTATTTCGAAAAGGGTTTGGCAGGTGTCGGAACAGGTGTTAAAGAGTAAGAAATCACCCTCATTAGGGTGATTTTTTAGTACCTAAATTCCATTTAAATCTATTATGTGGTATAATTTTACTCAAATAGATGAAATGAGTGATTGAATTTGAGAGGACGCACTAGGGTCAGAACCAAATAGTATTATTACTTATAAGATAAAGATTGATGATCGTACATTAAAAGTTATTGATGTAAAGTATGAATAACCAGAAGGAGGAGTATTAAAATGATTCAATCAATAGTTCATATAGCTTTAGTGGTTAGAGACTATGATGAGGCAATAGAATTTTATACCAAAAAATTAAATTTTACATTAGTTGAGGATACCTATCAACCTGAACAAGATAAGCGATGGGTAGTTGTTTCGCCACCAGGTTCAATTGGGACAACTATATTACTTGCTAGAGCATCAAAACCAGAACAAGAGCCCTTTGTTGGTAATCAATCTGGAGGTAGAGTTTTTTTATTCTTAAACACTGATGATTTCTGGAGAGATTATAATGAAATGATTGAAAGAGGAATTGAATTTGTGAGAGAACCTAAAGAGGCACCATATGGTATGGTAGCTGTATTTAAAGATCTTTATGGTAACCTGTGGGATTTGCTTCAGTTGAATGAAGATCATCCTATTGCAAAACGTATGAAATAAAGCATTCAAGGATATAACTCAATCATATAAAGGGGTACATGTTATGAATAAGAAAATAGAGTAAGGTTAGTCTATTAGCACTTTAACTATAGAATGGGATTTTAGATGAATACATAGGAGGAGACACATGATGATCAAGTCAGAAACAATGAACAAAATAAGAGAAGAGTCCAATCAATGGCGTGAGTTAGAACAAAGTTTACTAGCCTACCATTTTGATGATGGTAGTATCGAGAGAGTTCTTGAAGCTTTAAAAGCGTATCAGAATGAAGATGGTGGTTTTGGTCATGGTATAGAATCGGATTTTCATTTACCATTATCAACGCCTATGGCAACTACAGTTGCTATGCAGATTTTAATAAAACTGGAGCAAAATAATCAGGTAATAGAGATGGTTAAGAACGCCATCAAATACTTTGAAGCTAACTATATTCCAGCACGAAAAGGGTGGTTTGCACTACGCAAGGAAGTCAATGATTTCCCACATGCACCATGGTGGCATTTTAACTCTGAAAATGGACAAACTGTAATAGACAAGTTTTGGGGGAACCCATCTGCAGAGATTATTAGTTATCTCTTAGCCTATCAACAATTTATTACAACTATAGATATAGATGCATTAAAAGAATATACTATTGAATATTTTCTTGCTTGTAACCAACTAGAATCACCCCATGAAATATACTGTTTTATCCGGTTATATCAACAATTAAATAGTCAGGATCAACTTCGTATTAGAAATCATCTAGTGAAAGCAATTAGAAATCTTGTCTGTTATGATCAAGAAAAGTGGAAGACTTATGTGTCGATGCCATTGGATTTTATTGAAAAGATAGATAATGAAACATTTGAATTAGTAGAGGAAGAAATAAGAAAAAATGAGAAGTACTTCATGGAGCTGTTAGATGAGCAGGGAAGAATAGAACCTCATTGGAGTTGGGGTGTTTATGAAGAGGCTTGGCAAGGAGCAAGAGCAAGCTGGTGTGGTGTTTTAACTTTAAAGAAATTGTATTATTTTAAAAGGCAGAAACCATAAAGAATCTACGGCTGTCACAATGTAGATGTTGAACTATTGCAATAATACTGAAATTAGTTTTAAACAGCAAAAAGTTTTGGGGGAATTCAACAATAGAAATTTAAAAATATCCTGTTTATACGAAAATATTCATAAAATATTCGTTGGATATTAAGATGAGTAGAAAAGATTCCGAAAATTAAGTTTGTTTCACTAAAAATGCTATTTATTATGTTATAATAACACCAATAAAAAGGTTCTAAGTTTTGCTTTAAATAAAACTAATTATTAAGGTTAATGTAATATACGCACTATAAATTAGTGTAATCAGTATTAATTTTAATTTGTCTTAACTTTTGAAACTGTGATAGTAATTTCAATATTTAAAATGTATCCATAATAGAATTCAAATCGTATGGGTTTTTAAATTCATGGGATTGAAGATAGATAATCTACTATTAAACAATCTATATATCATGGGAGGATTATTAAATGCATAAGAAACTATTTATTCCAGGACCTGTTGAGGTATCAGATGATGTACTTCAAAAATTAGCGACACCTATGATTGGGCACCGTACAAAAGAAGCATCTGTTCTACAAAGAAGTATCTCCGATAAGTTACGAAAATTAATGTATACTGAAAATGAAATATTACTGTCAACATCTTCTGGTAGCGGTTTAATGGAAGGTGCAGTTCGTTCCTGTACGCGTAAAAGAGCTGCTGTTTTTTCAGTTGGGGCTTTTGGTGACCGTTGGTACCAAATGGCTATAGCTAATGGTGTACCTGCTGATAAATTTGCATCAGAGTGGGGACAGCCTACAACACCAGAAATGGTTGATGAAGTGCTATCAACTGGAAATTATGATTTGATCACCATTACTCATAATGAAACATCAACTGGTATCATGAACCCAGTGGATGCAATAGCAGAAGTAGTGAAAAAATATCCTGAAGTTGTTTTCTGCCTAGATACAGTAAGCTCACTTGGCGGAGCAAAGATTGAAGTAGATAAATTAGGTGTTGACATTTGTATTGCATCAACCCAAAAATGCTTAGGTTTACCTCCAGGGTTAGCTGCATGCTCATTTTCTGAAAAAGCATTGAATGCCGCTAAAGAAGTACCAAATCGTGGTATGTATTTAGACTTATTAAATCTTTATAATTACATTCAAAAGAAAGACTATCAATATCCTTCTACGCCTTCATTACCACACATGTTTGCTTTGGATTATCAATTAGATAAGATTTTTGAAGAAGGCTTGGAAAACCGCTTTGCACGCCACATAGAAATGGCTGAATACGTACGTAACTGGGCTAATACCCATTTTGAAATGCTTGCTGATCCACAATATGCTTCTAATACATTAACAACAGTTAAAAATACAAAAGGTATTAGTGTTGCAGAACTTAATAAAGCATTAGGTGAAAGAGGATTTACGATTTCTAATGGTTATGGTGAGTTAAAAGAAAAAACATTTAGAATAGCTCATATGGCTGACACGACATTAGAAGAAGTGAAGGAAGTTCTAGTTCTTATAGAAGAAATTCTTGGATTATAAAGATTCTGGAGGTGTATCAGATGTTTAGAATATTAGTTTGTGATGGTATGGATAAAAGTGCCATGGTAACTTTAATGGATGCTGGTTTTGAAGTTATTGATGAGCATTATGAAGTTGAAGAATTAAAGGTAAAAGTAAAAGAATTTGACGCTATGATCGTACGCTCTGCTACAAAAGTACGCCAACCCATTATTGATGCAGCTTTAGAAACAAAGCGACTTAAATTAATAGTAAGAGCTGGTGTTGGTGTAGATAATATTGATGTAGCTTACGCGATGGAAAATGGTATTGAGGTACGTAATACACCTAATGCAAGTAGCGCTTCTGTTGCAGAGCTAGCAATTGCTCATATGTTTGCAGTGGCTAGACATGTTCATAGCGCCAACGTAACTATGCGAAATGATGAATGGAATAAAAAACAATATAAAGGCATTGAACTTAACGGTAAAACATTAGGTTTAATCGGATTTGGACGTATTGCTAGAGAAGTGGCTAAGAGAGCTAGTGCCTTAGGTATGAAAGTAATCTATACAGATTACCTAGGTGAAATGGAAGGTTATGATGATTTTGCATTTAAATCATTTGATGATTTATTAGTAGAAGCAGACTTTATTTCCTTGCACATTCCTTTTAATGCAGAGAAAGGTGCTGTTTTAGGTAAGGAAGAGTTTGCAAAGATGAAGGATGGCGTTATCCTTATCAATACAGCTAGAGGCGGTGTAGTATGTGAAAAGGCTTTAGTCGAAGCATTAGATTCTGGAAAAGTAGCTGCAGCTGGAGTAGATGTTTTTGAAGAAGAACCAACTAAGAATGAAGCGTTATATAAACACCCAAAGGTTTCTGTAACACCGCATATTGGGGCGTCTACTAAAGAAGCACAAGCACGTATTGGCATAGAAATAGTGGATACTATAACAGATTTCTTTGATTAATAAAGCTGAATATATATAGGAGGTACTCAGATGGCAGTTGTAAGACCCTTTAAAGGTATTCGACCTACAGAAGAATTAGGAAATGAAGTAGCATCATTACCTTATGATGTAATGAACAGAGAAGAAGCAAAAACCATGGCTGAAGGGAATCCACATTCTTTTCTACATGTTGTAAGAGCAGAGATTGATGTTGATGAAGCCATTAGTCAATATGATCAAGAAGTCTATGAAACAGCTCGTCGTAACCTGGACTTAATGCTAGAAGATGGGATTCTCATCCAAGATGAAGGACCTAAGTTCTATATTTATCGTCAAATCATGGATGGGCGTGTTCAGACTGGTATTGTTGGCTGTACTTCTATTGATGAATATAGGAATAATGTCATTAAGAAGCATGAATTCACACGTCCTGAAAAGGAAGTAGATCGTATTAATAACTTTGATTATTGTGATGCTAATACAGCACCCATTTTCTTAACTTATCGTAAAAATGATGAGATGAATACCTTAATCAACAACTGGATTAAGTTTCATAAGCCAGCTTATAACTTTACAAGTGAAGACAGCATTACCCACATCGTTTGGGTTATTGATGATGAAGAGGTTATAACCAATATTAGTAATATTTTTAGTGGAATTGATTATCTTTACATTGCCGATGGGCACCATCGTTCAGCTTCATCAGTAAAGGTTGGTATGAAGAGAAGAGAAGCTTATCCTGAATATACTGGTGAAGAAGAATTTAACTATTTCTTATCTGTTATTTTCCCTGATGAAGATTTGTTTATTATGGATTATAACAGAGTTGTAAAAGATTTAAATGGTTATACTGAGAATGAGTTCATTGAAAAAATCAAAGAGAATTTTATACTAGAAGAGCATAGGGGAGAAGGAATTTTTAAACCATCAAAGAAGCATACATTCGGTATGTATCTGGAAGGCAAATGGTATCAATTAACTGCTAAAGAAGGAATCTTTAACGAGGATGATCCAGTAGATCGTTTAGATGTATCCATCCTCCAGAACAATTTACTCAATCCACTCTTAGGGATTGAAGACCCAAGAAGAGATAAACGAATTGGTTTTATTGGAGGTATCAGGGGTTTAGAAGAAATTGAAAGACGTGTTCAAGCTGATATGAAGGTTGGTTTTGCTATGTATCCTACTACTATGGATGACTTATTATCTATAGCAGATGCTGGTGAAATCATGCCACCAAAATCAACATGGTTTGAACCAAAATTAAGAAGTGGTCTTTTCGTTCATAAACTAGGAGAGTAATTAACGATACAGGGAACATCTAATAGGTAATTAGATGTTCCTTTTTCATACCATTTAAAAGAGTATTCGTACCCTTTCTATATTATTCTTCTTTTTTCTGTGATATGCTGTAACCACTGATACCTATTAGTAGATATTTGTCGAGGCTGAGTTCTACATGTCAACCTTAGCTTCGACAATCATTTTTTTTATACTAGTTATAAAATATGAGGGGTAAAAAAAGCCAAGACTTCCTGCTTGGCTTTTTTTTGCTTGTCTAATTTAGAGTTGTAAAGTCGGATTTTATAGGGTATAATTTCTTTAGTACTTGTTAAAAAAGAGACATTTAGAATAATGTTGATAATAGAGGTAAGGAAGAATGATAAAGGTACTTATTGTCGAAGATGAAATTTTTGTCAGAAATCGTCTAAAGCGTTTATTAGAAGAATATGATGATGAGCTTAATATATGGGTGGCAGAATCCGCTAAAGAAGCCATGAAATATCTTTCAGAACATAACTTTGATATGTTCTTTTTTGATATAGGTCTACCTGAAATATCTGGGTTAGAATTGGCTAGTACCATACGTCAGAAAGACTTTTATAAGTTAACACCAATGGTCTTTATTACTGCTGATAGCGGACAATTTAAAAAAGCTGTAAAGGAATTGCATTGCTATGACTTTATCGATAAGCCCTTTAAGGATCAAGAGGTAAAGCATGTCATTGGAGAGATTCTAGACGGACTAAAGGGTAAGCAAATGAGTATAGAAACTAAACAGGATAGCATCATGTTTAGTTTTAAGCATATTCAATATTCGGTTGAGGTTAATAAAATTGTTTTCGTTGAATCTGTTAGAAAAAAATGTTTTATCCACACCCATGATCAGATCTATGAAGTATATATGAAGATCAGTGATATGGAAAAAAAGTTATCAGAGCATGATTTTTTACGTAGTCATCGTAGCTATTTAATTAACCCAAAACATATTAAGCAAATTAATAAAAAGTTAGGAAGTTCATGGACTATCTCATTTCATAATTATGATGTTATAGCTTATGTGGGAAGTTCTCATAAAGAAAAAATAATGACTATAAAATAGTAGCAAAAAAGGAGTAACTTGTGATGCCATTAGATTTAGAATTATTACAATCAAGTTTAATATCCAGTTTTTTGACCTTACTTGAATCCAGTGGCATGCTGTTAATGTGGTCGATGCTGAGCAATCATGTACAGTTTAAAAAGGGTTTGATACCTGTATCAATTATCACCGCTATATTTGGTGTTTTAGTATATTTACGATGGGATCTTCTAGGGGGACCATTGTTGGTACTGGTTTTGTTCCTTATTACCTGTCATGTATTTAAGCGAGATTATCGGAGTGAGGTACTTGAATTTTTTACAGGGATTTTTATCTACACTACAATAGAATTTATTTTAGGGTATCTTTTTCAAACTTTATTAAAAGTCAATACAGATACAGCTGTTATCAGTATAGCTATTAATATTGTCGCAATTGCAGGAATAATTCTGATAAAAAAGAGGGTTCCTACTCAAGAGTATTTTAAGCAATTAAAAGCTAATAAGTATTCAAAGTATATCATTTGTACTTTTATGGTTGTATTACTAGGTGTTTTGGTAGCGTGGAGATATGAGCGGGAACTTGGCGAACACTATCTATTATTACTTGCAGTGACCTCTTCGCTCATTGTAGGTATCAACTATATTATCCTATTAAAAAGTTCTCAAGTTGAGTTAAAAGATAAAGAATTAAAGGTTTATGAAGATTATATGCCTGTTATAAGTGACCTTGTGGATGAAGTTCGTGCGCAGCAACATGATTACAAAAATCATCTTAATGCCATTTATATGATGGTATTAGAAGAAGAATATGATGCTTTAAAAAGGTATGCTGAAGATTATATTGATTTAACAAGATTCCATAATAAATTAATGGCCATCGATGATAAGATCATTACAGGTGTTATCTATAGCAAACTTTGTGAAGCTGAGAAATATGATATCCAGCTGAAGTTTGAAATGGATCATCTGTTACCCAATTATCCTATTGAGAAGTATGAATTAGTTGGTCTGCTAGGAAACTTATTGGATAATGCAGTAGAAGCTAATATGCATACTAAAATAAAGAACCCTTTCGTAGAATTAAAAATCTATGAAAAAGATGACTGTGCTTACCTAGAGGTCACGAATACTTTCCATGGGGCAATTGATACAGTTCATATGTTTGATAAAGGATTTTCATCAAAGGGAGAGAATCGAGGTTACGGTCTTTATAATATTAAGAAGTTAGTCAATGCTCATAATGGCGTTATTCAAGTTGAAAAAAGAGATTTATTAACCATTCGTATTGAATTTAAAATTAAAAAATAAATTGTGAAAAAGACATGTATAGCATGGATATTCCATTTATACATGTCTTTTTTTATTATATAATAAATGAGGGCATAACCAACTCTGTGGGGTGGGAGGAAATCATATGAACTTCATTAAAGATAAGTACATCAATATGTCTATTCGAAAAAAGTTAACATATATATATTTACCTTTAACTTTAATTCCACTACTGATATTTGCTATCATAGCTTATAATACTCATCAAACAACAATTATTGAACGTAGTCTTATTGCGGCAGAAGAAAATAATTGGCTTCTTGTGAGTCAAGTGGAAGATATTTTAGAAGATGCTGAAAACTGTGCCAACATGCTGGCTATTAACATTAATAATACCATTGAAAAATATGAACGGACGCAATCAGAACCTAAGATCAGTTTATTTAATGCAATAAATAATGAATTGAGTTATGCTATGATTATATTTTCTGATATCAATTCTATTGCTTATGTAGACATCACAGAAACAGTTCATTACACACATCCTAACCTTATAAGCAATATAGATAAGGTTAACGAGGAAGACTATAGGACTACTTTGGAAGGTAGTAATGGTATCAATACATGGTTTCAATTAACTCAAAGAGATTACCTTGTTATTGAGCAAGAAGAAGGCGTTTTAACACTAGGCAAAAAGATCATTGATATCCATGACGGTAAGACATTGGGGTATCTGTACATTAATATAAAAGATAAGACCTTAAAGGATGTATTTAATAAGCAGCAAAGCTCAAGCTTTTTTATATTTGAAAATGGAGAAGCATTACTAGCGACAGATGATAATCATCGAATTCCTGTGCCAGTTGAAGAAAGCTTCTATGCTTATGAAAGCCGTGATTCAAAAGTATATAACACGGATAATGAAAAAATGGTTGTGACCACATTACCTTTCAAATCTTTAGATTGGCAATTGGTGAGTGTGACACCCTTATTGGACTAAACAAAAGATTTAAGTGAATTCAAAAATATTATTCTCCTATTAACAGCTTCTATCGTTATGATTCAACTACTTAACAGTCGATTATTGTCCCATGTTATAACGAATCCTCTTAAAGAACTGACAAAGTCTGCAAAAAAAATAGGGGAGGGACAGTTTGATCTTAAGGTTAAGCAAGACCGGTATGATGAGATTGGAATCTTATCAAAAGCTTTTAATAAGATGACATATAAAATCGATGAACTGATTAAAGATGTGAAATCGGAACAAAAGAAGAAAAGAGAATATGAGATGGCATTAATTCAAGAACAGATCAAGCCTCATTTTTTATATAATTGTTTAGATGTCATTTATACATTGTGCGAACTTGAGCGAGTAAATGAAGCTAGTGAAGCAACAAAAGCTCTAGCGGACTATTATCGTGTCACTTTGAGTAATGGTAAGGATATCATTACTCTAGGAGAAGAATTTAAGAATGTAGAGGATTATTTAGCTTTGCAAGCCATACGTTACTCTGATGTATTTACTTATACGATTCATGTGGATGAAAAAATCAAATCTTATAGAATTGTAAAACTAACCTTACAACCACTTGTAGAAAATGCTATTTATCATGGTCTAAAACCAAGGGGAAGGCAAGGTCAAATTTGGATACATGGGAGTATTGTAGGGCAGGAGATATACATTGAGGTAAGGGATAATGGTGTAGGGATGTCAGAAGATAGGGTTCAAGAGCTAATGGGTAATCGGAATGACACTAACTTTGGTTTATATAATGTTCAAGATCGAATAGGTTTGTTCTTTGGTCAGGGGTATGGTCTTGAAATATTAAGCCAAGAGAATGAGGGAACTACTGTAAAAATACGTTTACCTATGGAGGAGATACATCATGATTAGAATTCTTATTGTTGACGATGAACCATTATTTCGTGAATACCTTAGGAAAAAAATAAACTGGCAGGACTACGGTTTTAATATTATTGGAGAAGCTAAGAATGGTGTAGAAGCTTTAGAATTAACTGATGAGCTTTATCCAGATATTGTCTTGACAGATATCAACATGCCCCATATGAATGGATTAGAGTTAACTGAGGAGCTGTATAAGCGTTATCCTGACATGGGTGTGATACTTATTACAGGTCATAGTGAATTTGAGTATGCGAGAAAAGCTGTAAAACTTGGTGTGGCAGATTACATTTTAAAGCCTTTTCAGAAAGAAGAACTCTTAATGACCTTATTAAAATTTAGGAATAATATTAAAACCAGTCATGAGCTAAAAGCCAGAGATCAAACCAATAAAGAACTGCTTACTGCAGGTATCATTAATAATCTTCTACTTGAACAAAGTGTTTTTACTGATAAAGAGATCAAAGCAGAACTCGATAGTTTAGGTATGAAGGTAACCACAGTAAAGTTTGTCGTTACTGTACTGAGGATGCATATGACGGGAGACGAAGAAATTGCTGTATGGCAATTTGCAGTGGGTAAGATGTTAAAAGAGTATATTAAAACCAACCGAAATCACTTTGTATTGTCAGATCATCATGGAAATGTGGTATCGATTCTTGAGGTAGAAGAGGATTGGCAGGATAGTGATCATGTCAAGATCTTTCGAAAGTTCACAGACATGGTTTCAAAAAATCTTGAATTTAAGCTATCAGCTGGGATCGGTAGTTGTCAGAAAGGCTTTGGTAGAGTTCGTCATTCTTATATTGAAGCATTATCCGTTCTCAACCAACACGAACTTGAGAATTGCATAGGTATTTTTACTTATGATTTAATGAAAGAAGAGAATAAGGATATCAGTATTTTTAACGTAGAAATTAACGAGAAGCTGATGAAATTTTTAAGAGAAAAAAATGAAGAAGAAGTCATAAGGGTTTTAGATGAGCTTTATGAACATATTTCCTCGAAGCGAATAGCAGGTGACTATGTCCAGGTCATTTCAATGGGACTTTTATCTTTGCTGATCAGTTTCATCACCTATGCAGGGAAGAATATTGAAGATGTATTTGGTACAGATTTTTCGCCTAATGCATTGGATACGTTGCATAGTTATTATGAACAACACCATTGGATTAAAAAGCTTTTTAGTAAAACCGTTCAATACATGATAGAACATCGTAAGACACGATCTTATGAAGTAGCAAAAAAGGCAAGAGAATATGTTGAAGTTAATTATGTTAGAAATGATTTTACAGTTGCAGAAATTGCAAAAGCTCAGTTCATAAACCAGACTTATCTAAGATCCATGTTTAAGAAAGAGATGAAGATGACGGTTAGTGAATATATAACAGGGCTTCGATTGGAAAAAGCTAAAGAGTTATTAATTGAAGATACCTACACCCTTGCATATATCGCAGAAAAGGTAGGTTACAGTGATGCCAGTTACTTAAGTAAAAGTTTTAAAAAACACTTTGGTATTGCGCCTAAAAACTATATAAACTTAAAGGGATAGTCATTGACTATCCCTTAACTGCACCGCCTACAGTCATTGCTTTTTCTACTTGATTACTGAATAAGATATAAATGATAACAGTTGGACAACTTGCTATAACCATTGTAGCTGCCATAGGACCCCATTCTGTAGAGAAAGAACCTTGGAAGAAAAGCAGTCCTAATGGTAGTGTCTTCATTCCTTCATCAGAAATCAGGATAGAAGCTAGTGGAAATTCATTCCATGATTGAAGAAAAATGAAGATGATTAATGTGGCGATGGCTGGTTTAATGGTTGGAACAATGATTTTAAAGAAAGTTCGAAAAATCCCAGCACCATCAATACAAGCAGCCTCTTCTAGTTCGAAGGGAATGCTTCTAAAAAAGCCATAAAAGACAAGGGTAGAGAAGGCTAAGTTAAAAGCTGTGTATGGCAAGATTAAAGATAAATGGGTGTTAACAATTCCCATGCGACTTATGAGCAGGAAGATGGGGATAAACAAAGCTTGGATCGGTATAAACATCCCCATGGATACATAAATTTTGGCAATATTCTGTCCTTTCCAACGCATTCTTGAAGTAGCATAAGAGAACATCATTCCCAGTACAATCGTAAAGGTAACTGTTGCAACAGAAACAATGATACTGTTGATAAAATATTGAGGAACATTATATTGACTCAAAGCCTTTATGTAATTTTCAAAACGAAAGGCAGTTGGTGGACCAAAAGGATTGGTCTCAAATATTTCTTGATTATTCTTCAAGGAATTAAAACCCATCCAAATTAAAGGATACAATGAAAACAGTGCATAACACCATAAAAATATTCGATAAATGGTATGACTAATGAGATGTCTTTTCTTTGCCATAATTTCACTCCTAGTATTGAATTCTATCTCGTGCTAATAACCTGTTGATAAAGATGGTAGCCAATAGACATTCCAGTACGAGAATAACAGCTGATGACATACCATAACCAAATTCATAAGTTTTGTTAATGGATCGAACCATCATATAAGTTAATGTATAAGTAGATGTACCAGGACCACCTGATGTCATAATGTGCATGTTGGTATAAGCATTTAAACCACCTGTTACAGCCATGATTAAGCAAAACTTATAAGTCTCAGCTAACATAGGAATTGTAATTTTAAGATGAGCTTTAAGGGTACTAGCTCCATCAATTTTAGCGGCTTCATAATAGGTTTGTGGAATGGATTTTATACCAGCTAAAATAAGTGCAAAATGATAGCCCATATACTGCCATGCATTAGTAAAGGAGATTGGAAAGATGGCTTTATAGCGATCACTTAGCCAGTCTTGCTGATAATCGAGACCTATGATTTCAAAAAATTGATTAAGTAAGCCGTTCTCAGCATTGAGGATAGATAACCATAACTGACATACTACTGTTATGGATAGGACTACTGGAATAAAGTATACCACTCTAAAGAAGCTCCGACCTTTCATGGTTGCATTATTCACTGCAAAAGCTAATATCGTGGCAAAAACAATTTGATAAACTGTAATTATAGCGGCAAAAATAAGTCCGTTTTTCAATGAAGTGTAGAATAAACTATCAGTCATCAAACGTTTATAATGTTCTAAACCAATAAAGGTCTGAGGGGTTAGACCTTTATAGTCAAAAAAGCTACCGTACATAACGTTTAAAAGAGGGTAAAAGACTATTACTGTAAAGAGTAATAGAGTAGGCAGAACAAAAATGGCTATAGCCTTTTTATTACTAAAAAAAGTATTCATTATAAAGTTCCTTTCTTATAATGTCCAACTACTTTTTGAATTTTAATCATGAAGGTGGTGGATAAAAGTGAAACAATCTCACCAGGAGATTGTTTCATTATCTATTTACTCACCAAATATACGTTGCATTTCTTTGTCCAGTTCATCAATAAATTCATCAGCAGTATAACCAGGTGTTAAAATAAATTGAGATTGATCTTCGATAGCTACTTTGAAACTTGGATTACTTAAACCCCAATCAAAAGCGGTATAGCTTGTGATGGTATCAAAATGAGTAACAAGTTTATCCATCATCGGTGGGAATTCTTTAGCAGGTACCCAAGAAGGGTCAATAGTTGTTGCTAAAATAGGGTTAGAACGATGAATAAATTTAGCTTCAGCATATTTTAAGGCCATAAAAGAAGCCACTTCAACTGCTAAATCTTGATGTTCAGAATAAGGTGATACAGCAAATCCATTTGCCGATCCACCACCACTCATAGCGTGGCTTACTGAAGATGATACTGGGTACCACATCCAATCTACATCATCACCCAGTGCATTGGTTGAATCTTCTATTTCCCATTGTCCATTGAGAAACATAGCTGCTTTTCCTTCATAGAATAATGAACGTGCTTGGTCATAGTTCATATTAGTAGCACCTTTTGCTAAAAGCCCTGCACTCACTAATTCTTGGAGTTTCTTAGCAGCTTCTACATAAGCCTCTTCTGTAACAGAACCTTTGCCTTGATCAAGACGCGTAATCCCTTCTGGTTCCATAGAAGTAACTAAAGTATCATAGAGAGCTACATCAATCCACTTTTCTTTAGCGAAAATAGAAAGAGGAATGATATCATTTTCATTAAATACTTTAACAGCTTCTAGAAGTTCATCATATGTTTCAGGTACTTTAACACCGTATTCTTCAAAGATAGCCTTGTTATAGTACCAAAGAACCAACTCATTACCTGCTACAGGGAATGTATAAGCATGACCATCTACATTGTAAAGTAAGTTATAATTAGCTTCGTCTATATGATTAATAAAACCTGTACTTTCAAGGTAATCATCTAAGACAAGAATATTATTATTTTCTTTAAAAGCATTAATTTGTGATAAGCTTGCTCCAAAGATATCTGGAAGGTTGCCTGTAGCTGCATAGGTCTGTAATTTCTGTCCATCATCTTGGGCTTGAACATCTAACTCAAGTTTCACATGAGGATACTCTTTTGCTAATTCAGCGACAGCATAGTCGTATGGAACTTTTGTATCATCATCTGAATATTGAGTATAGATTTTTAGAACAACTTCTTCTTTTTCATCAGATGTTTCCGTGTTTTGCTCAGTGTCTGCTTTATCAGTAACTGGTGCTTCTTCTTTTGTTTCACTAGTCTCCTTAGTATTTGAGCATCCGATAAAGGATAAAGCTAAAGTTAAGGAAAGAAGTAATGCAATTACTCTTTTAAGATTCATATTGGTTCCCCCTTGTATCTATTAAATAATTTCATTTACAGTCTTATTATATAGTCCATTATAAAATGGAAGAATGGAAATTACGACACCTTTATGTCAATTTCAAAATAATATTTTATGGAAATTGATCGCCTTCAATCACCAAAATCTGATTTTATTCATATAATAAAGTATAAAAATGACACATAAGTAAAAGTCCTCTAACAATTCGAGAGGAGCGGGGAGGAAGAAAATAACTTCATTACAGAAAAAGACTCTCAAAGAGGGTCTTTTTCGTTATAACTTTATGAAATAAGGTAAGACTTTTATTAGGATATGTTATTATTCATGATCTATTTTATTAGTAGAAAGAGGTTGAATATGAAGGATGTATTACATGTTGGTATTGATGTTGGATCAACAACGGTAAAAATAGTAGTTGTTGATTTTAAAAATCAGTTAAGATATCATCAATACAAACGTCATTTGTCAGATATAAGAGGTAGTGTAATTCAGCTCATTAAAGGGGCCATAAGCGAAGTTTATGGGAAACGTATAACAGTTAAAGTAAGTGGATCGGCAGGATTAGCTGTCGCTAAATGGCTACAGGTACCTTTTATACAAGAAGTAATGGCTTGCAGTTTAGCTGTTAATAAGCAGATTCCAGATACAGATGTTGCCATAGAGCTAGGTGGAGAAGATGCTAAAATCACCTATTTCACAGGTGGAATTGAACAACGAATGAATGGCACATGTGCTGGTGGTACAGGAGCATTCATTGATCAAATGGCAACATTACTAAAAACTGACGCCAAGGGTTTAAATACATTAGCAATGGATGCAAAGACCATCTATCCTATTGCTGCAAGATGCGGTGTTTTTGCAAAAAGTGATATTCAACCCCTTATAAATGAAGGTGCAGCAAAAGAGGATATAGCAGCATCTATTTTTCAAAGTATAGTTACTCAAACCATCAGTGGATTAGCTTGTGGTAGACCCATTAAAGGAAAAGTAGCTTTTTTAGGTGGACCACTTTATTTTCTTTCAGAACTTAGAAAGCGTTTTGTAATCACTTTAGATTTAAAAGAGGATCAAATAGTTTTCCCAAACTATCCTCATTATTTTGTAGCTCTAGGAGCGGCTCACAGTTCAAAGAAAAATAAAGAGTACACATGTTTACCAGAACTTATATCTCTTTTAAAAGGGATAGAGGGTAGGGACGATTATGAAGTTAATCGTTTACAATCTCTCTTTAATCATCAAGAGGACTATGAGAGGTTTAAGCAACGTCATGCAAAGGCTGAAACAGTCAAAAGGTCTTTAAAGGATTATAAAGGAAAGTGCTATTTAGGTATTGATGCGGGTTCTACGACCACAAAAGTTATTTTAACAGGAGAAGGGGATGAAATTTTATTCAGTCATTATGGAAGCAATGATGGACATCCGCTAGAACGTGTCATTAATGTACTAGAAGGTTTATATAGCCAATTACCTAAAGAAGCCCTCTTAGTTAATGCAGCTGTCACAGGATATGGAGAAAGCTTGATTCAAAGTGCCTTAAAAGTGGATATTGGAGAGATAGAAACTATAGCTCACTTTAAAGCTGCTCAGAAATTTTTACCCGATGTTGATTTTATATTGGATATTGGTGGGCAAGACATGAAATGTTTAAAGATAAAAAATGGTGTCATTGATTCCATTTTACTGAATGAAGCTTGCTCCTCAGGATGTGGATCTTTTATCGAAACCTTTGCAGACTCCTTAGGATTCTCTGTTGAAGAGTTTAGTAAAGAGGCGCTATTTACATCAGAACCTGTAGACTTGGGAACAAGGTGTACAGTGTTTATGAATTCACGGGTAAAACAAGCTCAAAAAGAAGGTGCTTCAGTTGGGGATATATCAGCAGGACTTTCCTATTCGGTCATTAGGAATGCTCTTCAGAAGGTTATTAAGATTAAGGATCCGAAGGAATTAGGAAAGCACATAGTTGTTCAAGGAGGAACCTTCTATAATGACGCCGTTCTTAGAGCTTTTGAGATTATTTCGGATCGGCAAGCTATACGCCCAGATATAGCTGGTTTGATGGGGGCTTATGGATGTGCGGTTATTGCAAGGGAGCGTTATACTTCTGGTGAGTCAAGTATACTAGGATTAAAAGAACTGAGAGAGTTCACTTCTAAAACAATTCGTAAACGGTGTGATCTTTGTGGTAATCATTGTCTCCTCACTATTAAAACATTTGACGATGATCGTTCATATGTCAGTGGTAATCGTTGTGAAAGAGGAGCAGGGCAATTGCACAGTGATGAAAAATTACCTAATTTATACGATTACAAGTATAAGCGATTATTTAAGTATCGTCCCTTGCCAAAGGAAAAAGCCTTCAGAACTATCGGTATACCACGGGTTATGAATATTTATCAGAACTATCCTTTATGGTTTACCTTTTTAACGGAATTGGGTTATCGGGTGGAGATATCGCCTAGAAGTAATAAGAAGATCTATGAGAAGGGAATTGAAACTATTCCATCTGAAAATGCATGCTATCCAGTTAAGCTTGTCCACGGGCATATTATGAGTTTGGTAGAGAAAGATGTGGATATGATATTTTATCCATGTGTTTTCTACGAAAAGAAAGAATTCGAAGAAAGTGATAATCACTTGAACTGTGCCCTTGTTATATCCTATCCTGAGGTGATTAGAACTAATATGAAAATCATCGAAGATAAGGGGATAGAATATCTTAATCCATTTGTCACTTTAGATAATGCCAAGGCATTAAGTGATGTACTTTATGAGACATTTAAAGCTTATGGCCATAGCAAAGGACAAGTTAATCAAGCATTAAAAAAAGCATGGATAGAAAACGAGAGCTTTAAGGAAGATATACGAAAAAAAGGTGAGGAAATTGTTAACTATCTTGATGAATCAGGCAAAAAGGGAATTGTACTCTGTGGCCGCCCTTATCATATTGATCCTGAAATTCATCACGGTATACCTGAATTGATTAATAGTCTTGGACTAGCTGTTCTTACAGAAGATTCTGTAGCTCATTTAGGAGAGGTTGAGAGACCCATAAGAGTTGTGGATCAATGGACTTATCATGCAAGAGATTATGCGGCAGCCAGTTATGTAGCTAATAAGTCTATTCTAGAACTTGTGCAGTTAAATTCCTTTGGATGTGGTTTAGATGCAGTAGCAACAGATATGGTGGCTGAGATATTAGGCAATCATGGAAAGTTGTTTACCATGATAAAAATCGATGAAGTGGATAATTTAGGTGCTGCTAGAATTCGTTTACGATCTTTAAAAGCCACTATAGATGAGCGGGAGCAAAAAGGTATAATACCTGAAAAAGTCTCTAAGAATCATGAAAGAGTTATTTTTACAAAAGACATGAAAGAAAAGCATACGATCTTAGCTCCTATGTTATCCCCAATTCACTTTCAATTTGTGGAAGAAGCTGTTAATAGCTGTGGTTATCAGTTACGGATACTACCAGATATCGATGATCGGGTTATAGAAGAAGGATTAAAATATGTTAATAATGATGCATGTTATCCTTCGATACTCATTATTGGTCAAATTATGTGTGCTTTTAAGTATCAAGGGTATGATATCCATAATACATCGGTTATCATCTCTCAAACAGGTGGGGTATGTAGAGCTACAAATTATATTGCATTCATTCGAAAAGCGTTAAGGGATGCTGGGTTAGGTCATGTTCCAGTTTTGTCTCTCAATGCAGTAGGGATGGAAAAACAGCCCGGTTTTAAAGTAACACTACCATTAATGAATAAGTTGGTTATGTCTATTCTCTATGGTGATTTATTGATGAGGTTACTTTACCGGACAAGACCTTATGAGAAGAATACTGGGCAGGCAGAAGTTATTTATAATACTTGGATAGACTCATGTAAAAAGAACGTCAAAAATGGTAAGTTATCAGAGTTTAAAGTTAATGTGAAAGGTATTATCAATGATTTTGAATTGTTACCTTTAAATGAAATAAAGAAACCAAGGGTTGGTTTAACCGGTGAGATTTTTGTTAAGTTTAACCCTTATTCTAATAATGGAATTGTCAATGTCATTGAAGAAGAAGGTGGAGAAGCAATCGTTCCACCATTTATTGATTTCTTTCTTTACAGCGTGTATAATGCCAACTTTAAGAGTAAGTATTTAGGTAAGAGCAAGGTAAAAGCTACTCTTAGTAATTTAGCCATCAGTTATGTAGAAAAGTATCGACGATATCTACGAGAAGCCCTAGAATCAAGTAAACTTTTTGATAGTCCTAAAACCATCCAAGAGTTAGCAGAAGGAGCAGAAACGATTTTATCTCTTGGTAATCATGCAGGGGAAGGTTGGTTTTTAACGGCTGAGATGGTGGAACTCATTGAGAGTGGTGTCAATAACATTGTCTGTATGCAACCTTTTGCTTGTCTACCGAATCATGTGACAGGGAAAGGGATGCTGCGTCCTCTCAAAGAGAAGTATCCTCAGGCTAATCTAGTAGCGGTGGATTATGATCCTGGGGCAAGTGAGGTTAATCAATTGAATAGGATTAAATTGATGTTATCAGTGGCTTTTGAGAATATGGAGAATGAGGTTAATATTATATAAAGCATGTTGAAAAGCTAACTATAGAAAAATCTTTGCAATAGAGTGTTTGAGTTAATTGCCGTAGAGTCAAGCATGTAAGGGGTTCTATTCGCCGGCTAGGAAGACGTCCATGTCTTTATAGCCGGGCTCACCGTCCATGGTTCGCTGCTCCATAGAACCCCTTACATGCTTTCGGTACATAGTGGATAATTGTTATAAAGTGAAATTCAAAAAGATAAAAAATAGAATGATAAGTATAGACAAGGCTAATAAACAGTGAGTTTATATACTCTTAATCAACTCATCTATTACGTTCGTTAAGTGAAGAGATTGGATAGGAAAATAACACTATTGACGAGTTGTCGTTAGTAATTTATAATCAAAAGGATGAAGAAAAATATGTGGAAAATTGACTTTTGAGGTGAATGATAGATGAGCAATAGTATTGCGGGAAGTGGATGTGAATTATTAATTCCATTAAGTGAGAGAAAGACTTTAAAAGAGATAGAAAGAAGTATCATTAAAACATATAGAAAAGAGCTTTGGGTACGATTCGTTAAGGGGATTAAAGACTATGATTTAGTTCAAGAAGGAGACAAAATCGCCTTAGGTATATCTGGGGGAAAAGACAGTCTTCTTATGGCAAAACTATTTCAAGAGCTTCAGCGTCATGGTCAGATTAAGTTTGAACTAGAGTTCATCGCCATGGACCCAGGATTCCATAACACTAATCGAGAAAGACTAATTGATCATTGTAATCACTTAAACATACCTGTTCATATTTTTGAATCTGGTATTTTTGGTGTAGTTGATCGTATAGCGAATGAGTACCCTTGTTATATGTGTGCTCGAATGCGTCGAGGAGCCTTATATAGTAAGGCACAAGAACTAGGGTGCAATAAGTTAGCATTAGGACACCACTTTGATGATGTTATTGAGACTACCATGCTTAATATTCTTTACTCAGGTAATTTTAAGACCATGATGCCAAAATTAAAATCTACCAATTTTGAAGGTCTCGAATTAATACGTCCTATGTATCATATACGTGAGAAAGATATCAAACGATTTACGCAAAACAATGGTTTATCTCCAATGAATTGTGGCTGTGTCGTTGCAGCTAAAAAGACATCCAGTAAAAGAGCGGAGATTAAGCAATTAATCGCTAATTTAAAAGAAAACTTTGATGATGTTGATAAATGTATATTCCAAGCGGCACATAATGTTAACCTTGATTGTATTGTTGGATGGAAAGAAAAAGGTGAAAAACACTCATTCACAGAAATTTATAATAGCGAAGAGTAAATAAAAAGGACTAACGGGGAAGTTAGTCCTAAATAAGAAGTTTCCTTAAGCAAATGTTTAGAAGGGTGACTTTCCATTGTATGGAGGTCACCCTTTTTTACTTGTACAAAAGTACAAGTTATATAACAGTAAAGTCTAACAAGACTTTTTCTGCTACATTCATAGTATGTCCGGTTGATCTTTTCTTATGCAAAATTAATAGAAGTTTTTAAATTTTTTTCATTCTTGTGCTATAATAGAATAAATTAATTTGAGGAGTTGTCATATGATTAGAGAAGCCATGATTAGTGATGCTAAAATTATCGCTAGTATTTATAATTATTATGTTGAAAATACCGCTATTACGTTTGAGGAAGAGTTGATCACATCTAAAGAAATTATAAAGCGAATGGGTTATATACAGAAAAAATACCCATGGTTTGTATTTATTGAAGATGGTCAAGTTCTTGGATATGCCTATGCCAATAAATGGAGAGAACGTTCAGCCTATCGTTTTGCAGTTGAGATATCCATCTATCTTGATCATAGACAGACAGGCAAAGGAATTGGATCAAAGTTGATGGCACATTTATTAGAAAATTTAAAATTAAGAGATATTCGTTGTATCATCGGTGGTATTACGATCCCTAATCCTGGGAGTATAGCCATCCATGAGAAATTTGGTTTTCATAAGGTGGCTCAATTCGAAAAAGTTGGGTATAAATTTGATAAATGGCTTGATGTAGGCTACTGGCAGCTCAATGTAGAGGGGGATGAGGATGTTAAAGATTCTTCACACCAATGATATTCATAGTAACTATGAGAATTTTGCAAAGGTTGTAACGTTAATAAAAAAATATGCTGATAGTGATACTATTATATTAGATGCGGGAGATTTTGCGGACTTTAAAAGATTAGAAGTATTAGGTACACGAGGGTGTGCTGCAAATGAATTGTTGGATTATGCAGGCTATGATGCAATGACTGTTGGTAATAATGAGACTTTCAATGGAAAAGAGACGTTAAGCTACATGTCTAGTAAGAGCACAGTTCCATATTTAAGTGCTAATCTTTACCATGAAGGCTTAGTAGAAGAATTAGAGGGATTGAATCGCTATGTTATTTTGGAGAAGGTGGGTAAGCGATTTCTGATTTTCGGCTTATCCCCTAATCTAAATACTTTCTTTGAGCTAGAAGGTTTAGAAGCGAAAAATTATCATAGAGCTATTCGTGATGTGTTGGATCAAGAGGAAGGAAGTTACGATTTTTGTATACTTTTATCCCATGTAGGTTTGGTTAATGATCAAGAAATTGCTGAGAAGTTTGATGAAATAGATATTATTATCGGTGGTCATTCTCACGATTTAATGGATGAAGCAGAAGATGTGAATGGTACTCTGCTACATATGTCAGGTCATTATGGGGAACATCTAGGAATGATGACAATCGACATTAATGATGACAGGCTATTGCTTGAAAGTGCAGAAAATATAAGCATTAAGGGTGTAGGAGCCGATGAAGGAATTGTCTCACTACTCAAGGACAATAAAGAACGTGCTATCGAATATATGAGCAAACCTTTGTATACTATTGAAGAAGATCTTTGGCATGACGTGATGGAAGAAAATCCAATAAGCAACCTCCTAGCAGATGCACTGTATGATCTTATTGACTGTGATGTGGCCTTTATTAACAGTGGTGTTATCAACGGAGGCATACGAAAGGGCGTAGTCAATGATAAAAAGTTATTAGAAATTTGTCCATCACCATTAAATCCAACCTATTTTGAGATACAGGGTAAATATTTAAGGGAAGCCTTTGAATTGTCTATGGAAGCTGATACTTGCATGGCAGATGGGCAGGGACCTGGATTTCGAGGGAAGTATGTAGGGAAATTGCATATCTCTAATGGGTATATTGAGTATGTTGATAGGAAGCTTATTCAAATCTATATAGGGAATGAGGTTTTGCAAGAAGATAGATGGTATAGAGTAGCTACATCAGATTATTTACATAGAGGAACTGGTTATCAGCCCTTGAGTAACAACCGAAATGTGGTCTATAATCTAGAGTTTTTAAGAGATACTTTAAGGGATTATTTATGTAAGCCTGATTTCATTATAAAATCATATAGAGACCGTTGGATTAAATTAGATAAGTAGGTGATTATTCCATGAGAATATTAGCATTAGATGAAAATAAGTTAGAAGCTTTTAAAGCTTATTGTCGTATAGCAAGGAAGGACGTAGATGAATCCTATCTTTATGACAGTGATCTTGAGAAATATAAAATTAATGATGAAAATATAACTTACATAGCGTTAAGTGATTTAGAAGAAATTATTGGAGTATGCTCAGTGATATGGACTCCTTATTTTAGGAAAGCTAATCATGGACGTATAAGGATTCTCCATGCAATGGATAATAATAAAGAGGTGTATGAAGCATTAATTGCAGCAGTCAATAAAGAAGCCTATTCTCTAGGAATCGGTAGCATTTTTCTATTCAATGATATCTTACATAAAGAAGTTGCGGCAATAATTGAATCTAGAGGTTTTAGGGTTGAACGCTATTCTTATCTGATGGTACGATCTGAATTGCCAATAGAAGAGATTAGTCCACTTGAAGGTTTTATATTTAGATCATTTGTAGAAGTTAAAGATGAAGAAGATTGGTGTCATGTACGAAACCAAGCCTTTCAAAAGTTAGCAGGAAGTACGACACCGATCACGCCAGACATGGTTAAGGATATGTGTCATGAAGAGGACTGTATTAAAAACGGTATGATTATGCTGTATAAAAATGATTGTCCTATTGGCATAATCAGAATTTCAAAAGAAGAGGAAGAAAAAGTCTCCTATGGTTTTATCTCATCCTTAGCAGTTATTCCTGAGTATCAGCATCAAGGGTTAGGGCGATTATTATTAAGAAAAGGTATATTATTTGCTAGAGAGCATAATTTAAAGCATATGATGCTATGTGTTAATGCAGAAAATGAACAAGCATTAACCCTGTATAAGGATGAAGGTTTTAAAAATCGTGAAGTGATGGTATGCTATAGGTTACATATAAAAGCTAAATCATAGCATAATTGAACAAGGTAGGTGCCGTTATGGAACTTAGTAAGCTAGAAGCTAAAGAGATTATAATGGAGCAATGTAGAAACTTAAATCAATTGAACTTCCGACAGCATGAGGAAAGAGAAGAAAGGGAAAGAAACCCTTATCAAAGGGATTATGCAAGGATTATCTATTCTTCTTCTTTTCGTCGATTACAAGGGAAAATGCAGCTAATAGGTATCGATACTTCAAAGTCTTATAGAAATCGATTAACTCACAGTTTAGAAGTTTCTCAAATTGCCAGAGGTATTGCAGATAAAATTAAGAATAAGACTGGGTGTCAAAATCTCTATCAAGACGATATGTATGTTATTGAAGCTTGCTCTATTTCACATGATATTGGGAATCCACCCTTTGGACATTATGGGGAAAGAGTTTTAGATAAGCAGTGCGCAGATATTGGTGGGTTTGAAGGGAATGCTCAGACCATTCGTGTTTTGACAAAATTAGAACATAAATTTCCTAAATATCGAGGCTTGAATTTAACCTATCGTACGCAACTTGGTTTAATTAAGTATTTTGTACAAAAAGAAAGGAAACGTAAAAAATTTATCTACGAGGATACCTACAAAGAGTATAAAGGTATATTAATGGATCATGTTGATGTACATCCTAGAACTCTAGATGTACAGATCATTGATATTGCAGATGAAATTGCTTATGCAGTCCACGATCTTGAAGATGCTTTAAGCTTAAAACTCTTTACAATAGATGAATTTATGTATGAATTTAGACGTTATTTAAAGCAAAAACGTGCTGATGAGCAATGTATTCAAACCATGGAAAAAATAGTCCTCAAAGCAAAAGATGTGGCTAATTCAGCGGCTAATTATAACTCTTCTGAAGAATACAGCATGCTTTTGAGAAATGAATTAACTTCCAGTCTTGTTCATCGATTGATGAGTGATATAGGGCTAGTAAGAGTAGACAGTCAATTTAAAGATTTGACTGGAACTGCTAATGATTATGAATTAGGTTTTAATCATTTAGAACTCTTAGCTTATGGATTGAAGAAATTTACGTTTAAATGCATTAATCGTACAGATGATGTTATTCTTTATGAGCGGACTGGTGAAAAGGCTATCAAAGGTTTATATGAGATTTTTTCTGATGCAAAATACAATAAAAATGGTATGTTATTACCAGTACAATATCGCCCCATCCAAAAAGATGATCCAAAAGAATTAAAGCGTTGTGCGGTCGATTACATTGCAGGAATGATGGATACTTATGCAATTGATGTCTATAAGAAGTATTATGGGAATAAGAGCTTAGATAAGCTTTATGAATAAGGGGAGGATTGTGTGGCAGAGAGAGAGATTCTACTATTAGGAGATGAAAGGCTCTATAAGGTTTCAAAACCTATACTTGAAGCTGATTTACCTAAAGCAAAAGAAGTGCTTAAGGATTTGCATGATACAATGACTCACTTTAGAAAAGAACGTGGTTTTGGAAGAGCAATAGCAGCACCTCAAATTGGTGAAAGCTATAGAATTATCTATATGTATATAGATGGTAAAGCAATAGGGTTCATTAATCCTAAACTTGATTTTTTAGAAGATGAGCAATTTGAGTTATGGGATGATTGTATGAGCTTTCCTGGATTAGAGGTCAAGGTATTACGTTATAAAAGAGTTCGAGTTTCTTATAAAGATGAGAATTGGCAGGACTGTTCTATTGATTACGAGGGTGATTTAGCTGAACTTATTCAACATGAATATGATCACTTAGATGGTATCCTTGCTGTACAAAGAGCTATTGATCCTTTTTCCTTTAGAATGCAGGTCGAGAAATAAATGATGGGAAAGCTAAAAGAATTGGCTAATGAATTGAAGAGGCATATCCAAGTTATATACCTTGCCTATAGAGATAAAGAAACTCCTTTATATGCTAAAGTAGTTAGCTTTATAGTTGTTGCATATGCTTTAAGTCCTATTGACTTAATACCTGATTTTATACCAATCTTAGGTTATCTAGATGACTTAATTTTGGTTCCCTTAGGTATTTATCTAGCTATCAAGCTAATTCCGAGAGAAATATTTGAAAGATATAAAAATCAAACTGAGAAGATTTATATTGATCATAAAATAAAGGTTATAGGATCATTATGTATTTTTGTGATTTGGATAACAATTATTTTGCTTTTAGTTCATTACATAGTTATAACTTGAGGTGTTGAGAATGACTGATAAAACGGGATGGATTATTTATAGTCGTACAACTTTAAATCATAAGAGTAATGCTTTCGACTGGATGGTTACTTCAGCTAATAAATTCGGATTGAAGGTAAAGATTATTTTTGCTGAGGATTTGATGATTCAATATGAATCTACAGGTATTAACGTTCATCATATGAATGGGGAAAACGTGATACTACCTGACTTTGTTTTGCTTCGATGTTACGCACTTCATTTAGGAAAGGCTTTAGAAGCTATGGGAATTAGGGTAATCAATTCTGTACAATCTATGGAGGTTTCAAGGGATAAGCTATTGACCCATCAATATCTATCACAGAAGAATATACCTATGCCAAAGACGATTTTTTCTTCTACAATCAACTATCAGGAGTTATCTAACTATCTTCAGGAAAGGTCATTTGTAGTTAAAAGTGCAATTGGTTCAAAAGGTGAAGGGGTATATCTGATAAATTATGAAAATGATATGGATCATATACCATGGAAAAAGCATGAACATTATCTCGTTCAGGCCTATATCAAAGAAAGTCATGGGAAAGATATTCGGGTCTATGTGGTGGGGGATAAGGTAGTTGGGGCAGTACTACGACATAGTAATAAGGATTTTAGATCTAACTATGCCTTAGGAGGAAGTGTTGAGTTATATCCTTTAAGTCTGGAGATTGAGGAGTTATCATTGGAAGTAGTAAAGGTTTTAGGTCTTGAGATAGCTGGTATTGATCTGCTTATCACAAAGGATGGATATATGGTGTGTGAAGTTAATGGGAATGCTGGATTTAGAACTATTTCTATGGTATCTGAGATTAGTATGCCGGAAGCTATCTTTGAGTATGTTGGTAAAACTTTATAATTAGTAAAATAAGTTTTTCTTCGTAGGGTCAAGCAGGCAAGGGGGACTATTGCGCCAGCTAGAAAGACCTTCGTGTCTTAGAAACAATGATATGTTATTTGTGTGAAATTATGAATTGAGGAAATATTTTATAAAGATATTAAAAAAGTTATTGACATCGGTGGTAAATACTGCTACAATACTAGAAATTTTAAATTTTTACCTCGTCCCAAATCGGAACGAGGTTTTTCAACATCAATATTGATGTTGCAGGGGGATTAGCAATAGAATACAGAAAATTCATATAATTTTGAGAAAGAGGGGATGATATGAAGACGATTAAGGTAAACAATTTAAAGAAAGATTTTAAGGTAAAGGTTAAACAAGAGGGGTTGAAAGGAAGTGTTAAATCTTTATTTGCACCAGAATATAAGATAGTCAATGCTGTCAAAGGTATTTCCTTAGAAGTAGAGAAGGGAGAGGTTTTAGCTTTTATTGGTCCTAACGGAGCAGGTAAGTCAACGACGATAAAAATGATGACAGGTATTCTCTATCCCACTCACGGTGAAATGGAAGTATTAGGCTTAAATCCTACAACCGATCGTAAGAAGTTGGCTTATAAAATTGGTTCAGTATTCGGTCAAAAGTCTCAATTGTGGTTTCACTTACCTCCAACGGATACTTTTCGACTTCTAGGTAAAATTTATGAATTACCTGATGTATACTTAAAGCAACGCATAGATTACCTTACAGAGATCTTTGAAATAGAAGATTTGTTAAACATACCTGTTAGAAAAATGTCTTTAGGTCAGAGAATAAGGTGTGAGATCGCAGCTTCTTTACTGCACGAACCAGAGATTATTTTTCTTGATGAGCCTACTATTGGTTTAGATGTAGTTGTTAAACAAAAGATCAGAGATTTGATTAAAAAAATTAATAAAGAAGCAGAAACGACCATATTCCTAACTTCTCATGATGCTGGTGATATAGAGCAGTTATGTAAACGAGTTATTATTATCAATCATGGGGAGATGGTTCTTGACGAATCTGTAAAAAAGCTAAAATATAATTACCTATCCAATAAATTGATCAGTATCAAATATGCTGAACCTGTTGCTGTCAATTTGGACTATGTGAAAATATTGAAGCAAAAAGGGTATGCTGTAAAAGTTGAAGTTGATAGTAGTCAAACCAATATTGATCATGTTATTAGTCAATTGATGAAGTTAGGAAAAGTGTTGGATATTACGATAGAAGATCCACCTTTAGAGGAGATTATTTCTGATATTTACAGGAGTCAGAAGAAAGCAGGTGATGATGGTGAAGAAGTTATCTAAATACGTGTATATGGTAAAATTGAAGATTGCTGAAGCCATTACTTATGCATTTGACTTTGCTGGAAGAAGTGTTTTCTTTGCCTTTATAATCCTCATATACCTTATGCTTTGGCAAACCATTTATGGTGATGGAAAAGTTGAGATTGAGGGATTTACTTTGAACATGATGATTTGGTATTTAATCGTCACAGAGATGGTAACCCTTTCTAACATCGCCATTCATCAAGATGTAGCAGAAGACGTTAAGAGCGGTCAAATTGCCTATATGCTTTCAAAACCATATAGCTATATTGGCTATCAGTTTACTAATTTCTTCGGGCGATCAAGCATACGTTTATTGATTAATACTGTGATAGGTATATCCATTGGTTTACTGTTAGTCGGACCATTAGAAAACTTTAAACTCTACTCCATTCCGTTTATTATACTATCCATCATTCTTGGTATGACTTTAGACTTTACGATAACGTTATGTTTATCTTTATCAGCTTTTTGGGTAGAAGAGAATGCGCCGTTTCGATGGATTTATCAGAAGCTGGTATTTACTTTAGGTGGCATGTTGATGCCAATTGATTTATTTCCCGTATGGTTACAAGATCTAGTGAGATATTTACCTTTTACCTACGTAACGTATGCACCAGCTAAAACAGCTGTTGATTTTTCATTTGCAGCATATGGTACAGTATTATGCATTCAAGGATTGTACATTTTATTATTTATCGGTATAAGTCTTCTTATATACAGGAAAGGGGTGAGGGCACTCAATGTTAACGGCGGTTAGAAAAAATATTGGATTGATAGGAACATACTTTAAGTTGAATCTTTCAGCATCAATGGAGTATCGAGCCAGTTTTCTTTTACAAACTTTTGGCATGTTTCTCAATAATGCATCCTTTGCCTTCTTTTGGTGGCTTTTATTTGATCAAGTTGGGAACATTGCCGGATATGATTACCTAGATGTCATGCTTCTTTGGGCTTTAGCATCTACGTCTTACGGGTTAGCATTAGTTTTCTTTGGCAACTTAAATCGTTTATCGGACATTATCATTAAAGGTGAATTAGATACTTACCTCCTTCAACCCAAGGATGTAGTCATCAACGTTTTAGCATCTAAAACAGTCATATCCGCTTGGGGAGATATTCTTTATGGTGTGATTTTGTTCATCATCATTACAGAGTTAAGTTTAAAGGCAGTAGGTTTGTTTATACTGTTTTGCATAACGGGAGCGCTCATCTTTTCTGGAGTTCTCTTAGTAGCACACTGTATGACTTTTTTCTTTGGAAATGCCAAAGGAGTTGTTACGGCAATTTTTGAATTTCTTATTACTTTTAGTATTTATCCAGAAGGGATTTATAAAGGCTTTGTTAAAATGATTATTTACACGGTTATTCCATCGGGATTTATTACCCTAATACCTCTAGAAGTCATGAAAGCTTTTGATATTAAGTACTTATTACTTGTAGTAGGCATAGCTATACTTTGGATGATTATTGCCTATATTTTCTTCTATCAAGGGTTAAAGAAATATGAATCTGGTAATTTAATGGTTCAAAAAATGTAATAAAACAAAAGAAGGACACTCACGTGTCCTTCTTTTGTTTTACAAGTATTATTTTTCATTACTTAGTGATTTGAAGCGGTCAGCGGCTGGAACTTTTTCACTACCATCTGTTATCAGCTCAACAAGTATTGGACCTTCTAAAGAAGCAAAATCTTCTTTATAGGCATCTAATTGAGAGAGCTCCGTTATTTGAAAGGCCTTTATATCCATTGCTTTAGCCATATCACAAATTGAAAATCTCTCGTAGCTATGACCTTGTGGTGGACGTTTATAAATAAAACGTTGTCCATGTTCCACATAGCCATACATGGCATTGTTAAGGACAAAGTAGACGATTGGCATGTTGTATTGACGTGCTGTTAGGATCTCAGTTCCATTCATAAAGAATGATCCATCCCCCACAATAACAGCATATTTTCTCTGCTCATCAGTTAAATATGCACCCATAACACCAGCAACACAGTTACCCATTGCACCATAATTTAAGGAAGTTTCATAATCCATACCTTCTTTTATATGAAGGTATTTAAAGACGAAATTCATATATTCGCCTATATCGGATAAGAATGTTGTATTTTTAGGCATAAGATCAGGGAGCTTCTCCATTAGCAAGCGAACTGAAATGCCAGTGTGGTTTTTTACATATGGTTCATTGATTTTTTCTGGTGGATTAAATTCACCTGATTTTTTTTCTGTGTTTTCTAGTATATAGGGTAGTGCATTGTTTAAGTCCTGGTGAACTAAGAGTTCACAGTCAAATACTTTGCCAAGTTCCTTATTATCATAATCGATATGAATAACTTGCTTGCCTTTAACTAAAACTTCATTAAAGTTTCTCGTTGCTGATTCACCCAATGATGTTCCTAAAATCAGAACAAGATCATAATCACTTTTTTCAACGAAATGTACTGCAGCATCGCTACTGCAGAATCCATAATTACCTAAATGATATGGGAAAGTACCTTCAACAACAGATTTTCCTTCTGGAGTTGAAATAATAGGCCACCCAAGTCGACTAGATAGGGATTTTACCTCTTCACCTAGACCTCGTGCCCCTTTACCGATCATGATTAGACCACTTGGTACTTTATTGATCATGGATACAGCCTCTTTTAAAGAGTGTGAATCATAAACATTAGCTGGATCAATTTTAACAATGTCAGGTAATGTATCTGTATATTCAGCAATTTGCACATCGATAGGAATTGAAATGTGGACTGGACCATAGGGCGGTGTAAGTGCACACTCAATTGCTCTTTTTAATTCTGGTAGCACATCTTTTTCTTCTAGAACAGTTTTACTGTACTTGGTTATAGGAGCTAATATGTTTTCTGTGTTTAGTTCCTGTACAGCACCTTTACCCATTTGCCATCTGTTGACAAACCCACTGATGATAAGTACTGGAGCCTTAACACGGTGAGCATCTGCTACCCCGTTAATACCATTGTTAATACCTACACCACCAGCTAATATACATGCTGAGATTTTTTTACTCATACTGGAATACCTAGATGCGGAATAAGTTGAGCCTGCTTCATTTCTTGTTACAATGACTTCTATTTCGGTATCGTGTATAGCATCATAGAGGGCACCTACGGTTCCTGCTCCTATACCGAAAACATGTTTTACGTTGTTGAGTTCTAGATATTTTGCTATTGCATCAGCTATTCTCATATAATATTTTCCCCCTTAGTTGGATTGTTGGATTAAAAATTCCTTGTTCATTGAAACAATAGATTGACATTTAGCTAAGTCATCTTCAGAGTAGTTAAGATACTTTTTAATGCCAGGAATCTCAACAAAGCCAACAACTTCGTCTTTATTAATGACGGGGAATATGTAGACACTACGTATGTCTAATTTTTCAAAGGGCTCTGGTTTTCGATCCATAGCATTGGTATCCTGAATCGCAATTAATTCTTTCAAGTTAACAAGCTGTGTTAATAAAGGGTCATTTTCTATATATACTGGATTTTTGGCATGGAAGGCTTTCCATTCTACCAATTTAAAATCCGTTATGTTACTTTTGTGAACAGGATTTAGGCGACCATTTTTTATTGCATGAAAACCAATTTCATCAAAGGGAATAACAGCCCTTAGCTGGTCATATAGCTCATCGAAGGTGTTCATCCTAAACTCACCTCCTCTTCACATATGCTTGCACATCAAGTTGATTCCAAAAATCTTCACATGTTTATGGGATGGGGATTGGACAGGATCCAATCCCTCGTTATGTAATATGTAATTATTTTAAAACCTCATCAACAGAATCGATGAGTGTAAGTGAATCAAAGAAACCAAGATCATCAGTTCTTTTCTTTTGATTTGTTGCAATGATGTTTTTGTCTTTAATGTAGTACTTTGTTTTAAAAGGTGTTTCGTGGAAAATTTGTGTACACTCTACTAATAAAGGTACTACATCTGGGGCCGCGGGCTTTGATTCAGCTGAATCAATAATGAGAGATGTTGTAGCAGGATTAACTTTTGATACTTCTTTCTTTAATGCATCAACATAAGCCTGTGCATCTTCCATTTGGAAAAAGCCTTCACCAAAACAGTAAAGGAACTTTTCACCTTTTGAATTTGTTTTTAATGTTATTTCGTATTTTGCCATGTCTTTTCCTCCTTAAATTTTGTAGTAAAAAAGCCACAAAATCAGTATAATATAAGATTTAATTATAAATCAAGTCTAAATAAGAAATTTTAGTAATTTTATAGCATTTTATGGGTTGTTGTGTAGAAGGAAATAAGTAATATGTAATTAAATGTAATTTGATTTTGTTGGTGGCCTATGGGAATAATTGTGAATTTGGATGTTATCATGGCTATTCTTTTTTCTACCTTAGAAGCTATATGTAAAGAATTAAATTGCCAGCCTGGGGATATTTTAGAATATGTTGACCAAGAGGAAGCTTAAGGGCTTCCTCAGTTATAATGTTGTAAAGCCATTTTGTGATATTGTTTGCTCAATTTCAGTATCAGTTGCTGGCCACTCGTAGTCAATTTGCATTGTTTTCTCTGTTGAGAAGGAAACTTGTTTGACACCATTTAGACATTCTAAGGATTTTCTGACCTCATTAGTAGAATCTTTATACTGTAAACCTTCTAAGTGATAAATTTTTGAATGCATAATTAACCCCTTTCAAAATATCATTTCTTAGAGTAGTAAAGCTGTTTTAGCTGTTTAATACTACATTAAGTAGTATGGTATTTTTTGAAAGGTTTTAAACAAGTATTCATTAAATCCCACTTATAAAATTTCTTAATTTCTTATTAGAATGATGACCAAAGATCTCTTCAGGTGAACCTTCAGCGGCTACCTTTCCTTGGTCTAGAAAAATAATTCGATCAGCTACTTTTTCAGCAAACTTCATCTCGTGAGTAACGATAATCATCGTTTTATTCTGCTTAGCTAAATTGGAAATAACACCCAAAACTTCTTTTACTAGCTCTGGGTCGAGGGCTGAGGTGGGCTCATCAAAAAGTAGAATTTTAGGATTACATGCCATAGCACGGGCTATTCCTACTCGTTGCTTTTGTCCACCCGATAACTGTGAAGGGTAATGATCTGCTTTATCATCAAGACCGACC
Organism: Vallitalea okinawensis; assembly: GCF_002964605.1. NCBI lineage: Bacteria > Bacillati > Bacillota > Clostridia > Lachnospirales > Vallitaleaceae > Vallitalea > Vallitalea okinawensis. The sequence goes on along the minus strand of NZ_PQDH01000007.1, from coordinate 184,555 downwards.
TGATTAAGTAGATCTTTAGCTACGACTAACGCCTCATGTTTATCCTTTTTTTGGACTGCAATTAATGGTTCTAATATATTTTGAAGGGCGGTTTTATTCCGAAAGAGAGCAAAACTCTGAAAAACCATGGCTGTATTTTGACGTAAAGCTCTAATATCTTTAGGAGATATATGATTGAAATCAACTTGAATATCATTCAAAATTAACTCACCTGAATCCGGCTTTTCTAAGTAATTAATGGAGCGTAATAAGGTTGATTTACCTGAACCAGATGAACCAATAATAGCAACAACTTCCCCTTCGTTTACTTCTAAATCCAGATGATCTAAGACATGTAAGTCTCCAAAACTTTTATTTAATCCTTTAATCTTTAACATGGCTATTCTCCTTAATAAGCTCTAGCAAGTCTCTTTTCTAGTAGATGAAGGAGTTTAGCTGAAACATAAGTTATCATCCAGTAAAGAAGACCAACCGCTAGATAGCTTTCCAAAAACTTGTAACTGGCTGCTGCGCCGATTTTTGCAATACCCATCATTTCTGTTACACCAATTGTAAAAGTAATAGCTGTACCTTGAATAAGACTAATAAAGGTATTACTTAATGGAGGGATAGCAATTCGTGTAGCTTGAGGTAGAATAATTCTTAGCATAGCTTTTACTTTAGACATGCCAATGGAAATAGCTGCTTCCATCTGATCCTGATCAACGCTATTGATAGCTGCTCTAACTGTTTCAGAGATATAAGCAGATGCATTAATACTAAGTACAATCACTGACATGGTAATAGCCGTGGTTGTACTCACTGATGGAATAAGCTGTGGAAGACCAAAATAAAATAAGAACAATTGAACGATTAATGGTGTACCACGAAAAAAAGAAACATAGATCGCAAGAATCTGATCAATAAAGGGTATCTTATTATGCCTAATAATAGCAATCAAGGTACCAACAAATGTACCTGTAACCATGGCTAATAAAGCTAAAGCCATGGTCACGGGTATATAGGTTGCTATAAATGCTAATCTTTCTAATAAGTACGATAAGTCAAACATGTCATACACCTACTTTTTAGTAATATCAATTGGGAAGTATTTTAAAGATATTTCAGTTAAAGTACCATCTTCAGCCATAGCTGTCATAACCTCATTGATATCTTCTAAAAGTTCCGCATTATCTTCATTCTTTACAAATGGAAAAGCATTTATGACTTCTTCTACAGGGTCGCCCCCTAGCTTAAGATCCATACCTGATTCTTCAATGAAAGTTTTTCCAGCTAACATATCATCAAGTACTGCATCGATACGTCCTAGAGCAACATCCTGTAAAGCACCACTATAACTTTCATAGGTGATAATTTCTAGTTCGTTATTACTATCAAATGCTCGTAACATTTGCTCATAATTGGAGCCTAAACTTACGCCTACTTTTTTGCCTTTTAAATGCTCTAAGCTGCTAATAGTAGAATCTTTATGAACAACTAATTGAGCACCATTATACACATAAGGAGCTGTAAAGTCATATTTCTCTAGTCGCTCATCTGTTATAGTAATCTGATTCGCGATTGTATCTATTTGACCATTATCAAGCATACCAAATAAACCAGAGAAGGCTGCAACAGTAAAATCAATTTCCATATCTAAACGACGTCCGATTTCTTCCCAAACCTCCACATCAAAGCCGGTTAAGTTATTCTTTTCATCAACAAAAGTATATGGCGGATAACTTCCTCCAGTACCAACGACAATAGTTGTTTTTTTCTCTACAGTATCTGTCACCGGTTGCTCATCAACACTTGAGCACGCTGATAAAATAAATGTGAATAATAAGATGATTGGTAAAATTATGAATTTTCTTTTCATTTCTCTTCCTCCTAATTTTTAAATGACGTTAACTTAAATCATACCTAGTTATATTAAAAAGACTATTTTAAGATTGCATTCAAAAAGAGCACCTAAAGTGATTAGGTGCTCTTGTTTGTTGGAATAGAAAATTTATATATACAAGGCTCAATACTTTAGTCAACGTTTATGTTTTTCATATTTTTTTTGCACACAGAAATTAAGACAACAGCAGCAACAGTTGCCCTTACAGAAAAGAGTATGAATATTGACGTTTGACTTATTGATTAAAGTTGAATTCATTGTAGTTACCCCTTTCTTATCTGCTAGCATAAATATGACTAACAGTACTAAAATCAAATTCCGACTAATACAGTGGGAATTAGTTATCTTGATTATAAAGAAGGGAAGAAGATTTGTCAAGCAATATTTAGAAAAAAACTTAATGGTAGATTTTACTCTAAGATAACTTACATTAATTCTTCAATAAAAGTCGCTTTATATGGAGGGGAACGTGTTATAATAATAAAAAGCGACTATAGAAGTTTGGAGGCTAAAAAAATGAATTTTTATGAAGATATGAGTAGCTGTTACGATGAAGTTTTCCCTAAGAATGAGCTGAAAGTAAACTTTCTAACAGAGTACATGAATAAGGATGGGCTTTCAGTTGATATTGCCTGCGGTGTTGGTACAGATGTAAGAGAGTTAATGGATAGAGGATTCAAAGTTGAAGGTTTAGATTTAGATAACTCAATGATTAGTGAAGCGAAGAGAAAGAGTGAGGAACAAGGTGTAATAACACGCTATATAACTGGGAGTATGTTAGAAATGGAGAAGTATTATGGCGATGATACTTTAACCAATGTCTTGTGTACTGGTAACTCTTTAGTTCACTTACCTTCTCGTGATGATATCTTTACATTTATTCAAGAAGCATACAGATGCCTTGAGGATCATGGTAAATTAATCATCCAAATCATTAACTTTGACCGAATACTTGATCAAAAAGTACAAGGGTTACCAACCATTATAAATGAAGAGCAACAAGTGAAATTTGTTAGGAAGTATGAACACATGAATACACCTGCTGGTACTGTCATCAAGTTCATTGGAGAGCTTGAAAAGGGTGACAAGAAGACGATTAACAGTGTGAATTTATTAGCATTACGTAAAAATGAATTAATTGAGATTCTTAAAAAAGTAGGATTCAAGTCATTAGACACTTATGGTAATTTTAAAGGAGAAGTCTATGGAGAAAATAGCTATGCAACGATAGTAGTGGCTAAAAAGTAAATAATAGAGAAACATAAGCCCATAATCAATGATGCTTATCATTGATTATGGGCTATTTTGGTAAGGCTTAAACTGCTTAGGTTTATACATCTTGATAACAATCGCCACAACTAATAACTTTATTAAGAGCTACAAGGTCACTGGCAAAAGGTTCAACATCCTTTAGTTGATCTTTAATATAATGTGTCAGAATACTATGTTCCTCTTCAAAAGTTGTTGAGAGAGAATAATAGACCCATTGTGCTTTTTTGGTTGTTCTGACAATGCCTGTATTCTTTAATTTAAGTAAATGCCTTGAGGCATTGGATTGATTGATAGTCATAATTCTTTCTATTTGGCAAACGCATAATTCTCCACGAAGAAGTAAATTAATAATCCTCAATCGATTCTCATCCCCAAGTGTTTTAAACAAATCACTGATGTTCATTTTCTCACCTCAAATAGTATATATAATAGCATATGCTAAAATTGGACATATGTCAAATACTTGGAATGATGCTTGTACATGGAGCATATACATAAAAAAGATAAGGAGGGTGAGTGATGGCCTATGAAGTAAAGAAAGTATTAGGTAATAATGTAGTTCTAGCTACAGATCAAAATGAAGATGTTGTCGTTATGGGTAAGGGAATCGGGTATCATGCCCAAAAATATGCAGCGATAGACCCATCACTCATAGAAAAGATATTTAGATCTTTTAAAGAAGAAAATTTTCTTAAATTTGAAGCTCTTATTAAGTATATACCTGAGGAGATTATCAAAATATCAGAAGATATCATTAGTTTTATTGAAACAAAAATAGAAGAACCATTGGATGAAAGGGTGCATCTAGCTATACTAGATCATATCCATTTCTTGGTTTTGAGGAAGCAACAAGGTATTGATTTGGTTAATCCATTTATGAAAGAGATAAAAGTTTTATATCCAGAGGAATATCGCATTGGTAGGGAAGCTGTTAATCGATTAAGAAAAAAATTAAATATAGCTATTAGTGATGACGAGATTGGTTTCTTGACATTACATATTTATTCAGCAAAACATTCATGCCATGTAAAAGAAGCAATACAACAGACAAAAGAAAAATATAACTTGAAAATGTAAATAAATGGTATTATAATGGATATAGAAAGCGTGTTACTGATTCGATCAGGCATGAGCAAAGTTCTATGTATGCAAGAGCATATAGAGAATCTAGTTCATGCCTTTTTATATTGTTGAGCTAAAACTTCTATTTCATTTAGGAAGTTTTCAGTTATATGACTCATAACCAATAGGTATAAAGAGGTGAGAAGATGTTAGGTAGGCAGAAAATTAAAGTGTATGCTCCTATAGAAGGTCATGTTATGTCAATTGAGAAGGTACCTGATGAAGTTTTTAGTAAAAGAATGGTTGGTGATGGAATAGCTATCAATCCTAATAAGGGTGTGGTTTATGCACCTGTTTCAGGTAAGGTAGTTACTATATTCCCAACTTATCATGCTATTGGTATTGAGACGAAAGAAGGGTTAGAAGTTCTTGTACATATCGGTTTAGATACTGTAGAGCTAGGTGGTCTAGGGTTTAACAGTTATGTAGAAGACGGTGACAATGTTTCACGAGGAGATAAAATAATCGAGTTTGATCTACATATCATAAATGCAAATGAAAAATCACCTATATGTCCAGTGATTATTACAAACTTAAATGCCTTTACCAAATTAAAGGTAAAGAAACGAAAAGGATTGGTTACTCCAAATGATACTATTCTTGAGATAATAAAATAGACGAAAGAGATTCCCTTGAAATTACAGATGAGTATGGAAGCACTAAAGATAGATAGATTATATTTCAGGGGAGGGTGTTTTTATGAAAACATCATTTTTTTCTAAGGTTCAAAAACTTGGTAAATCATTAATGCTTCCTATAGCGATTTTACCAGCCGCAGGTTTACTCTTACGTTTTGGGCAACCAGATTTATTGAATATTCCATTTATAGCTCAAGCAGGTGGAGCAGTATTTGCTAACTTGGCATTAATTTTTGCTATTGGTGTAGCTATTGGATTTGCTAAAGATAACCATGGTGCTGCAGCTTTATCAGGAGCTGTAGGTTACTTAATTATTGATGCAGCTACAAAGACTATTAATCCTGATATCAATATGGGGGTTTTATCAGGTATCATTGCAGGTATAGTTGCTGGAGTTTTGTATAATAAGTATAAGAGTGTAAAATTGCCGGCTTGGTTAGGATTCTTTGGAGGACGACGGTTCGTACCTATTGTCACAGCTGCTACTTGTATAGTTTTAGCATTGTTATTTGGCTTCATTTGGCCACCAATTCAAAGCGGTTTAGATGCCTTTGGTAATGCTATTATCAATTTAGGAGCTCTTGGTGCTGGGTTATTTGGTTTCTTTAATAGATTACTTATCCCATTTGGCTTACACCATGTATTAAACAGCTTTTTCTGGTTTGAATTTGGTGAATTTACCAATGCAGCTGGCGAAGTTGTTGTAGGGGATTTAACAAGATTCTTTGCTGGTGATCCTAGTGCCGGGGTATTCATGGCTGGTTTCTTCCCAATTATGATGTTTGCTTTACCAGCAGCAGCTTTAGCGATGTACTCAACCGCAAAGAAGCAAAATAAACCTGTAGTTGGTGGTATGTTAATATCTGTTGCCTTAACATCATTATTAACAGGTATTACTGAACCTATTGAGTTCATGTTTATGTTCTTGGCACCAGTATTATATGTTATCCATGCAGTGTTCACAGGTCTAGCAATGGCTGTTGCGTACGTACTCAATGTTTTATGTGGTTTCACATTCTCGGCAGGTGCTATTGATTACTTATTAAACTTTAATATCTCAACAAATGCTTGGTTAGTTATACCGCTTGGTCTGGTCTTTGGCGTGCTCTATTATGTTACCTTTGTCGTAGTCATCAAGAAATTCAACTTACCAACTCCAGGACGGGAAGATGATGAAGCAGGTAATCTTAATGAGATTCTTAAAATGAAATCTTTAGCAGATGTGGCGAAAGATTTCTATCAAGCTTTAGGTGGCAGTGAGAATATTCAAGATGTCGACTCTTGTATAACACGCCTACGTCTTGTAATAGCAGATGGTTCAAAAGTTAGTGATGAAACACTTAAGCAATTAGGGGCATCTGGTGTTATTCGTCCAACAAGCAAGAACATGCAAATTGTTGTTGGTACATTAGCGGAACAATTAGCTGATGAGATGAAAGCCTTATTATAAAAATTGATTTTTATTTTCTAGAAAAATATGTAGAGATTATACACCCTAGAACCTTTCAAGTCTAGGGTGTTTTCTTTATTAGATCAAGCCCCTCTATTGACAGGCTATAAGAACTATATTATTAAATCATGAATAAGACTTTTATAAATAGTTGTCCATCCCTATCAATTCAATTATAATAGAAGAAAAGGAAAATGTATTGGGGAGAATACAATGCATCGAGATTTAAATTTTAGTAATTTAGTTATGAATCATCTACAATTTAATATATTATCATTAGGTTATAGTGATCTGGATAGTCACTGGAATTTTAAAGGAACATGTGATTATTTCAATCGTTTATATATTGTTTTAGATGGTGAAGGGATGGTTGAGAATGAATATGAGACCATTTGGCTTCAAAAAGGATATGCCTATCTCCTACCAGAATTTACACCCTACGACTTATCCTGTGATTACTATTTGAAGAAAATATGGATTGGATTCAATATGCAGCTTATACCAGGACAAGATATCTGTCATGCCCTAGATAAATGCTTATTTAAGCAATTTGATTTTGAAAAATTGGAGTTACTAGGTCAGCGAATAACTAGTAAGAAGGTTAATGACCTGATCTGGTGTCATGGTACACTTTTTGAAATGATTAGTGAACTTTTATTCGAAGAAGAATTATTAACAGAGGATAAGATGAAGTTAATCATTAAGTATCGTGATGTTTATGAGTATATCACCACCAACAATCGCTTTGATCTTACACTTACAGAAATCAGTGATAACACCAACATCAGTGTCGATAAATTAACCAAAGAATTTAAAAGGGATATGGGTTTAACTTTGAAAGAATATATAAAGCAACAACTGTTACAAAATATAGTAAAAGACCTACTTTTAACAGACCAGACTGTAGGAGCTATAGCTGAACAATATGCTTTTAAAGATCAATTTTATTTCTCTCGATTTTTTAAGAGACAGTTAGGGGTATCACCTATGAAATATCGCAATCGATATAAGGACTAGAATAAGGGGAGTTTTGTGTAATGTACATAAAACTCCCTTAATAGTCCATGTACTTATAAAATCCTTCAAGTTATTATTAAAGTAGTATTAAAAAATAAATATCTATTTGGAGGTCAATCATGGATTTTATAAAGAAGCTTATGAATAGTAAATCTTCCGTTGAAATGACAGAAGATTATGATAAAACAACAGTGGAATTATCTTTACTTTGGGATGGTAGCCTACTAAAATCCTCAATAACCAATAAAGGTAATGAAGTTGTTAAACTAGATGAAGTGATTATCATGTCAGGTGAGCATGGATTACCTGGTGACACCAAGCTTTATGGTGAAGGGTATAATATGCTATCTCAATACAAGGGAACATTGGATAAAGAAGTTGCTATAACTAAATACACAGAGCAAGGACACTATAAATTCAAACAAAAAGAAGATTATCGAACAGTTTATAATTTAGCTGTTATTGAGAAGCAGATCGATGATTATATACTTCTTGGTTTTACATCCTGTCATCGTTTCAGCAGTGAAATACGTTTTAATGCTTCGGCATATGAAATTGTTTTGGATTTAGAAGGATTAGAGATTGAACCAGGAGAGACTTGGGAACTGGAAGAATTTATGGCATTGGAAGGGAATGACCGTGAAAGTCTCTTAGCAATATTTGCAGAAGCAATAGGTAAGAACCATCCAAAGCTACCCTTTGAAGAAATACCTACTGGCTGGTGCTCTTGGTATTGCTATGGTCCTCATATTGACGAAAAGATCATAGAAGAGAATTTAGAAGCTATTATTAAGCATAATTTAGATTTGAAATACATACAGATCGATGACGGTTATCAACCATTTATGGGAGATTGGTTGGAACCCAATGAAGATTTTGGTATGGATATCAAAGGACTCTTAAAAAATATTAAAGAGAAAGGATTTGAAGCTGCTATATGGGTGGCACCTTTTATAGCGCAAAAGGAATCAAAGCTATTTAGAGAGCATCCGGAATGGTTCATTAAAGATCAAGAGGGTCAACCTTTACCTTCAGATCAGTTTACTTTTGGGGGATGGCGTTTAGGACCTTGGTACATGTTAGATGGAACGCATCCTGGAGCTAGAGAGTTTTTACGTGAAACTTTTAGAGTTTTAAACGAAGAATGGGGCTGTACTTACTTTAAGTTGGACGCTAATATATGGGGAGCTATGCCAGAAGGTGTTCACTATGATAAGAGGGCGACAAAGGTAGAAGCTTATCGAAGAGGTATGGAAGCTGTCATAGAAGGAGCAGGTAAAGATAGTTTTATCCTAGGATGTAATGCACCTATGTGGCCTTCATTAGGTGTAGTTCATGGCATGCGCATCTCAGGAGACATTATGAGAAAGTGGATTGTAATCCATACCCTAGCAGAAGAGTGCTTTTATCGTAATTGGCAACATAATCGTCTATGGATCAATGATCCAGATTGTATTGTCCTTGAGAATAACGAAGTTAATCTTGTAGATGTAGCAGGAAATGAGACAGGAATAAAGCATTCTGCGACAACTAAAGAAGAATTTACCTTCCATCGTAATCATATTTTAGCTAGTGGAGGAATGGTACTTGGGTCTGATATTGTAGAATTAATGAGTGAGGAAAGTGTTGAACTACTAAAGAGAATTTTACCACCAATGAAGGAAGCTGCTAAGTTTGATGACACTTCCTTTAAAGTGGGTCGCTTACCTCATGAGGAGGGTTATGTACTGGTATGCTTTAACTGGGAAGATGATGAAAGAACACTAGAGATTGATTTACATGGTGCTTATGATGTAGTAGAATTTTGGTTACAAGAGGAAGTGGGGAAAGAACTAGAAAGTCTTTCATTAACCATGCCAGCTCACTCAGGTCAAGCTTTTATATGTAAGAAATAAACACTTCATCCCTTTACAAGCCTCTTATTTCTGCTATAATGTACCATATAGCAGGATAGATGATGGAGGTATAGAATGAATTGGATTAAAACGTTTGTACAAGGGATGATTTTTGGTGTTGCCAATGTCATACCTGGTTTTTCAGGTGGAACCATTGCGTATATGTTGGGGATTTATGAAAAATTATTAATTGCCATAAGCGATTTATTACCTAACAGAAACAAAAAAAGAAAGGAATATTTACTCTTTTTGGGGTTCTTAGGTGTAGGTGCTGCATTGGCAATCTTAATTTTCTCAGGTGTGATAACTTATATTTTAGATACACCTCATTTAGCAGAGTATTTTTATTTTTTCATTATAGGATCGATTTTGGGCTCCATTAGCATAGTGGTTCTTCATGAGGAAGATATGAATCTATCCTTCATACGCTTATTGATTATGATAGGAACAATTTTAGGATTTTTATATATCACAAATTCTTTAAATATCGGAGAGAATAACAACTTACCTGAAGTGACAAATAAGATTTTCTTTTTTAAGATAACAGAAATGGATCTAGGATATTACTTATGGTTATTCTTCATTGGTATTATAGCGGCTGGTGCCATGATTTTACCAGGTTTCTCAGGCTCAGCATTATTTGTAAGTTTAGGAGAGTATTATAATATTCTTTATTTTATTGAAGAAATGATGATAGTACCACTCATCTTTTTAGCATTAGGATGCGCTCTAGGTGTACTTCTTTTGTCTAAAGTTTTAACCGTTTTATTGGAGCGCTTTAGAGGGGGAACAACCTATTCTATTATTGGTTTGATGTTAGCCTCTATTTATATTCTTTACAATGAGATGAACGGAATTAATTTTGAACAGATCATCTTAAATATTATCTTTTTAGTAGTTGGTTTCCTACTAGCATTCTTTATCAACCAACATAGTAAAAAAGTCCATTAAGTAAAAAAGTTCAGGGACATAGATCCTTGAACTTTTTTAGTATTTATGACTAATCTCAATGGCACATAGTTCTCCTAGATCTTCAAAAAGTAAGGCATTATTCTTAAAGAATTGAATAGAGATTTGACCTTCTAAATCTTCAATAACTGGGCGGTTCATGGTACCTAATTGTGGAGAGATTAATGATCGACCATTTTTGAGATGGGCTTTAATCACCAAACGATAATGCTTCTTTCGGATAATCATATAAACCTTTGATGAGTTAATAAGATAACGTTCTACATGACTACCGTTATAGGTCGCAAAGCGGTGTTCTTTACCATTAATGTTTAACACACAAATTAATCCATTAAATGATGTGATGAGAAAGGGAATGTGAGCAAAGGAACACATAAACTTAATATCATTTGTGTTAAAGGTGTTACATTGTAACCAAACATAGTCTTTAGGAAAGGATGTTCCTGAATCAGCTTCGATATAACCAGAAGCTTGATTGAAGAAGTGTTTTTTACCATTCAATGTTACGACACCGTTCACAAAATGATGAAGAGATAATATATGATGATAACATTCCATAAAGTTAAAAAAAGAGAATGGTCCCATAATAGTTGGTGATGTCACTGTGCGCTTTATGTCTAATAAATCATCAAATGTTAGCAGACCATGAAGTTGAATCCTTGGAGTATCAATATTTAAATACATAAAGTCTTTTGTAAAAATGCTCTTTCCACATTTAATATAAAAGGGATTCACGTTAAGTTTTAAATAATGGGATGGATAGCTGATATAGTAAGTTTTTTTCTCTGTAGTATCTATGATCTGGATAAAACTCGAGTGTTTTTCTATGCTATAATGTGTACCTACGATGATGGATAAACTATAATTTGTTTCTAAATCAGTAGCGCGGAAATACCATCCTGTGAAATAAGGTTTTCTCATGGTATTAAGTCCTTTCTTAAATAAAAAGTAAAAATAATAGTATTTACATTTTTATCATGTGCATGAAAAAATTTATTATGCATGGGGATTGACGAAAAAAAGATAAGATGATATATTGAGTGTGCTAGGTGTATTAAAGAAAATAATACACGATTAAGGGGGTTTAAATGATGAATTATTTTATAGCGTCATTTGTGGGTTATTTATTTGGTTGTTTTCAATCATCCTATTTTATAGGAAAATTCATAAAAAAGATAGATATACGTGACTTAGGTAATGGTAATGCAGGGGCATCCAATACTACGGTTGCATTTGGAGCTAAATATGGTTTAATTGTTGCGGTTTTAGATATATTAAAAGCAGTTGTTTCAATTGCTATTATGCGTTTGATTTTTAAAAATAGTGTACCAGAAATAGAATTATATAATATTCTTTTTTTAAATGGTCTTTTTGTCATTATTGGTCATAATTTTCCTTTCTTTATGTCTTTTAAAGGTGGAAAAGGAACAGCTTCATTATTAGGTATGTTACTTGCTATTGATTTTCGCTTAGGTTTATTAGGAATACTAGTTATGGTAGTTATTCCATTGGTAACGGATTATATCGTTCTTGGAACAATGGGGTTGATTATCCTTCTGATTGGTGGTACCTTGCTGATACACAATCATGTAGTTAGCCTACTGATCGTTACTTTCATTGCTGCTATGAGCGTTTATAAACATATACCTAATTTAAAACGTATTATAAACGGAAGTGAGAAGAGGGTACGGTCAAGTTTAAGTAAAAAAGATGATTAGCTTGAATTGACAAATATTATGAAAGGGAGTATAATGAGTGTATTATTACATGTAATACGGATTAAAATAAGTATCTGACCCAAGAAAATGTGACCTCATCACTTTTCTTGGGTTATGCATTAAGTGGCATGACAAGTGGTTAGAAGGGAGGAAAAGCATGATTAGTATTGACATTAAAAGCGGAATACCTATATATGAACAGATAGTTGATGGTATGAAAAACTTAATCATAAAAGGGGTATTAAAACCTGATGAAAAAATTCCTTCTGTTAGAGAATTAGGAAGAAAGCTAACGATCAATCCCAATACGATTCAGAAGGCTTACCGTGAACTAGAAAGACAAGGCTATATTTATACAATTATTGGAAGGGGTAATTTTGTCAGTAGTTTAGATGGTGTACATAATGAAAGCAAAATTACTCAGCTTAAAGAAGAGATAGAGAAGATGTTAGAGGAGTTAAAGTATCTTGGTTTGAGTGAAAATGAAATAATGGAGTTAATAAAACGGGTTTTTGCAGTAAAGGATGGTGATAGGAAATGATTCAAGTTAAGAAACTTACTAAGAAAATAGATGATCATGTTATTCTTAAAGATGTTAATATTCATGTGAAAGAAGGATCCATTTATGGTCTTGTTGGACCAAATGGAGCAGGAAAAACTACATTGATCAAGCATTTAGTTGGTATATACACGCAAAATAGTGGTGACATTGAAATTTTAGGTGAAAAGATTTATGAGAATATAGAGATTAAAGACCGTATAGCATACATATCAGATGATCTATATTATTTTCCCCAGTATACAGTGAAAAGTATGGCTAAATTTTATAGTAATATTTTTTCTAATTGGTGCTGGGAACGCTATGAGAAGTTAAAAGAAATCATTAACATTGATGAGAATATGAAGGTCAATAAAATGTCTAAAGGGATGAAAAAACAAGTGGCTTTCTGGTTGGCAATTAGTCATTTTCCAGAAGTGATCATTTTGGATGAACCTGTAGACGGGTTAGACCCTATTGCGCGTAAAAAAATTTGGTCCTTACTTATTCAAGATGTTGCGCAACGTAAAACAACTATCTTAGTCTCTTCCCATAACCTTCGTGAATTAGAAGATGTTTGTGATACTGTAGGGATTATGCATGATGGTAAAGTACTTATTGAAAAAGAACTAGATAATTTAAAATCTAATGTAGTGAAGGTGCAGGTAGCTTTCGAGGGGGATATGGATGCTTCTCTAGAATATGGCTTAACTATTCTTAATAAGGAACAGACTGGAAGTGTCTACACATTAATCGTTAAGGGTAACCGAGAAGAGCTTATAAAACAAATAAATAGTTATAAGCCTTTAGTATTAGATGTTTTACCACTAACACTTGAAGAAGTCTTTATATATGAAGTGAGGGGGGCTGGCTATGAAGTTAAAGATGTTATTCTCTAAAGAATTATGGAAAAATCAACTTAGTATCTTTGGTGTTGTATCCATTATATACTCCGTAATAGTTTTCTTTGCTTATCCTTTGGTACTTATATTAATGAAGAAAGAAACACTGGATATAATTTATTACAATCCATTATTAATCATGTTGACAGTTACTTTACCCATATTTTTAGGTTTGATTTATAATTTCCTTTTTTCAACGAAGTCGATTAATCATATACACAGTTTACCTTTTACACGTACCCAAATATATTTTAGTAATTTATTTGCTGGTATTACCATGCTGATTCTACCATACTTGGTTAACGGATTACTGGTATTGGTATTAAGAATGTTCAGTAAAGAACTTATAGAGATTCCTATGAATCATATTATACAGTCAACCTTACATTATATGTTCATTAATGTGATATTATTTAGTGTCAGCATTTTTGTAGCAACATTATCAAGTTCAGCTTTTATTCATATCGGGTTAACCTATTCTTTATTAGGGATACCTGCCCTTACAGTTCTGGTTTTAGGTGAAGGGTTACTTGGGCATCTTCTATATGGCTATCCTTCCTATTATTTTAATTGGAACGAGGTCATGATGAAGATTACGCCATTGTTTTTATTCAATGGATATGATGCCTATGAAGAAGTCTTCAATTCCACGTATTATATAGTTGGTTTTGTCTATTTAGTTCTAGCTATTGGATTGGGGCTGTTCTTTTATAAAAAACGTAAAATGGAAACAGTTAATGATTGGGTGGCATTTAAATGGGTTCACGTAGCCATTAAATACTTAGCAGCTATTATTGGCTCCATCTTTTTTGCAGCATTCTTTGTTGCGTTATTAAACAATAAATTTGATATGACATTACTCTGGTTATTGATTGGAGGGGTAGTAGGATATATTATTGCTACAATGTTCCTTCATAAGAAGATTAATATATTGCCTCAGTGGAAAGGCTTAGCAGGTTACAGTGTTGTCATCATTATACTATATTTCGGAATGATCTTTGATGTAGCAGGCTATATTTCAAGGATCCCAGATATACCGGACATTGAATACATGGAAATAGACTCCTATCTTATTAGTGATTTTGATGGTTTAGGAAGTTCAGTAGTTATCACAGATCCAGAAGCTATTCAAACCTTGGTGCTTATTCATGAAGAAGCTATTGAGAGTTACAAAGAAGATCGTTTAAGTGCTTATGAAACCTATGGACCAGATATTCAGTTTACTTATTATCTAGAGAATGGCAACGTACTTATGCGTGATTATGATTTTCCACAAGAGACGTATAAAACATTATCTAAACAGCTTTATGAATTAGATGAAGTAAAAGAATTAAAGTTAAAAGATCATCTAAGTTATATTGAGCAGATTGAAGTTAACTCATCAAAAGGTAGCTTCTCCATAACTGAACCTGATCAAATTATAGAGTTAGCAGCCATGATGGATATGGATTATTCAAACATGAGTTATGATGAACGATTAACTAATAAAAATTTAGCTAATTTATATGTTGAATATGATCGTGATTATGACCGTGAGCATGATTACAAAATCAACAGTTACTTGCATATTGGATCGAATTGTATCAATACTTTGCAATGGTTAAAGGATGAAGGGTTGTATGATCTTGTTATCTTTGAAGTCACTGATTTTACTTCTGTAGAGCTGTATGAGTGGTTGGAGGATAGTGAGTATTGGGAAGAAACCATAACTGATCCCGAGCATATTGCTTATTACTTTGAGAATAGTGTTGATTCACCTAGGTACTATTATGATGAGGAAGATTTTATTGAGTTAAATTTCTATACAGCCCATGGTAATAGCTTTAATGGTAGGATACCGAAAAGTATGTTGTTGAATTAATTAGAAGTCCATAAGAGTTAAAGGCTCTTATGGGCTTTTTATATATTCAAGAAATAATAATAGGGTCAAGCATGCAGGGGATCTATTACGCTGGCAGAAAAGACGTCCGTGTCTTAGACTGCCAGGCTCCCCGTCCATGGCTCGCTGCTCCATAGAACCCCTTACATGCTTTCGGTGTTGGATAGACTAGGTTGATAGTCAACTAAATTAGGGTCAAGCATGCATGGGGATCTATTACGCTGGCAGAAAAGACATCCATGTTTTAGAGGGGAGGTGGGGATGGTATAGGTCTTTTATATTTGATATAATGTATATATAGATGATTTCCATTCATTATAATGAGTTGATCTATAGAACTTCTTATTTACTATGGTATCTAGATACGTAGGTGATGGACACAAGAGAAGGGGGTATCCTTATGAGTTTACAATCGTATGGACTTTTAAAATGTAAGGCTATAGCGACGCAAGAAGAAAGAGATAACAATCGGCCCCATTTTCATATTCATGTGAGGGCTAATGGTGAAGATTATCGGGTCTCTGTTAACATTAAGTCAGATGGTCCTAAGTCTGAGGTTTTATTTTATACAGATAAGAGATTTAGGCATAGCATAACAGGACAGATCAGTAAGTTACCTTATGGTTTCTCTTACGCTAGAAGGTACTCTATTGATTATATTAGAAGTGATCTGGGCTTTCATAGAGAGAATATGAAAAAAATACCCCATGATAAAGCTGGTCCAGATAATGATCTAAATGAGAAACTAAATTTCTATTTGAATAGAGCTATAGAATCTGATAATGCTGATGTCTATGTCTATGGCACTAGATGGAAATCAAGTAACTCTTGTAAACCAGATAGGATCTTTGGCTTTTCCCCTTCCATGGGGATGCACGATATCCATATGAACCAAGGGAATATCAGGCAATGGCAAAAAGATAATGGTGTTTGGCAAGATGGAGGGATTTTCATTCACTTTACGACAACTGATCAATGGATATGTATTCTGCTAGCTTTCCAATCCCAATCTTGGGATACAGATGATTGTACTGGAAATGGGAAAAAACGCAAAAAGAAAAAGTATTAATCATGATACTATAAAGTAGAGACTACATCGATGTTAAAAGCCCATGTGATTATAGGTTTAATCTCATGGGCTTTCATATATTTATAATTTATCTATCTTAAACTGCGTTGTGTATAAGTCATAATAGAATCCTTTTGTCTCTAGTAACTCATCATGGTTTCCGTATTCTATGATTTGACCATCTTTGAGAACAAGTATTTTTGTAGCATTTTTAATGGTTTGTAAACGGTGAGCAATGACAAAACTTGTTCGGTCTTGCATTAAATAATCCATACTTTCTTGGATTTTAGCTTCTGTTCGTGTATCAATATTGGATGTAGCTTCATCAAGCACCAAGACATCGGGATTAGCAAGTATGGTACGAGCAATGGATAAGAGTTGGCGTTGTCCTTGGCTTAAGTTATTACCACCTTCAACGACCTCGGTATCATAGCCTTTACCAAGATGTTTGATAAAACTATGAGCATTAGCTAGTTTAGCCGCTTTTTCCACCTCTTCATCGGAAGCATTAAGCTTACCGTATTTAATATTATCTTTAACGGTCCCAGTGAATAAATAGGTATCTTGCAGAACTACACCCACTTTATCCCGTAAATTATCTTTTTCAATATTGTTGACATTGGTGTGATCTAACAGTACTTCGCCGCTATTAACATCATAAAAACGGTTGAGTAAATTGATGATAGTTGTTTTACCAGAGCCTGTAGGACCTACAATAGCGATGGTATCACCAGGATTAGCTTCAAATGAGATATTTTTAAGGATCATCTTATCCTCTTCATAGCCAAAGAAGACATCTTTCATTTCCACATGACCTGCTAAGTGTTCAACTGTTTTTTCATAGATATCTGTGTCGTATTCCGATGTTTCATCCATCATTTCAAAGATGCGTTCCGCTCCAGCGATGGCAGATTGAATCGTATTGAATAATTGAGCAATTTGGTTAAGAGGTCTAGAATATTGCTTAGCGTAGTTAGTGAAACTTGCAATCATACCTACAGAAGCCATATTCATAACAGCTAATACACCACCTACAGCGATAATTAAAGCATATGAAAAGTTATTCATAAAGTTCATAACAGGAAACATGATACCTGAGTAAATTTGGGCACGGGCACCGGCGTCTCTTAAATTGTTATTGGATTTTGTGAATTTATCGATAACATTTTCTTCTTGAGAATATAGTTTAATGGCTAATTGTCCATTAATAGACTCTTCAACTATGCTATTGACTTCTCCTAAATACTTCTGCTGATCGCCAAATGCTTTTAAAGTTCTTTTAGCAATAAATTTAGTAAAGAGAATAATAATAGGAACTATAACTAAAGCAACAAGAGCCAAAATCCAGTTAGTTTTAAACATGATGATGACTGCTCCAATGACGATGAAAAAACTGGAAATCAACTGAGTCAAACTCTGTGAAAGTGTGGTATTAATTAAGTCAATATCGTTGGTTAGTTTACTCATTAGTATACCACGAGGGTTTTGATCGAAGTACTTAATAGGTAAATTTTGAAGCTTGGTGAAGGCGTGTTGCCGTATATCTCTAACAGTTTTTTGTGCGATTTTAGACATGGTATAGGTTTGAGACCAATAGAATATAGCATTGAGTATAGCGATAGCTATAAAGGCACCCACAATTTTCATCAAGCCAGTCATATCACCTTCCAGAATATATTTATCGATAGCCACACCTATTAAATAAGGTACAACTAAGCTTAAAGCTGTGGTGATGATAACACTCATAAACACAACAGATAGTCCAGCTTTATACTCTTTTAAATAGCTCCAAATCCGATTAATAGTTCCTTTTACATCTTTCGCTTTTTTACTACCGCCCATTGGTCCGCGCATACCGCCTCGCATTCCTCCGCCCATGCCGCCACCCATTGGACCACCTGAACCTTTTCTATTTTGCATCATCTAACGCCTCCTCTCCATATTGAGAAAGGTAGATATCACGATAAACATCACTGGACTCTAATAGCTCTTTATGTGTACCGAAACCATCCATATTCCCCAAATCATCAAGGACTACTATTTTATCTGCATCTAGAAGACTTGAGATTTTTTGGGCAATAATGATGACGGTTGTATCTTCTCCCATTTGTTTCAGTCCTTTTTGAATTTTTTCTTCAGAATGAGCATCAACAGCACTTGTACTGTCATCAAGTATTAGAATAGCTGGCTCTCGAACAAAGGCACGAGTTAATGATAAACGCTGCTTCTGACCACCAGATAGATTAGTACCCATTTGTGTAAGTTCGTGTTCGTATTTTTTTTCAAACTGACTGATATATTCATAGGATTGAGCTTTCATAGCCGCGGCTTCCATATCTTCCATGGAGATATTAGCCTTTCCTTGTTTGATATTATCTGCCACTGTACCAGAGAATATAATTGCTTTCTGTGTGACAAAACCAATTTGTTGACGAAGTTCTTTAATATCCAATGATCCAATAGATCGACCATCAAATAAGATATCGCCATCATTGACATCATATAATCGTGGTAATAGTTTAACTAATGTGGATTTACCAGATCCGGTGGAGCCAATTATCCCAATTGTTTCTCCAGTATTTACCTTAAATGAAATATGATTAAGAGTATTTGAGACAGCTTGATCTTTATATGCAAAGGATACATTTTTGAATTCAATATTACCTTTAAGCTGAAAATTTTTAATGTTATCTGCTGATGGCTGAATATCAGGTTCTTCAGTAAATACTTCATTTATACGTCTAGCACTGGCTTCAGCACGAGATAAATTCATAAGGATCATAGCCACCATCATTAATGCCATCAAAATTTGCATTAAATAATTAATAAAAGCCATAATTGCAGATACTTCAATAATATTGTTGATGGCATATGTACCACCTAAACCAATAATCGCAGCTTGCCCGAAGTATATGGTGACCATAATAACAGGAAAAATTAATGAAATGATTCTGTTAGCTTTGATAGCGATATCCATATAATCATCATTGGTCCTTTTAAAACGCTTATTCTCGTGGTTAGAGGTTACAAAAGCTTTAATTACTCGGATGCCAGCCATGTTTTCAAGTAATACAGTGTTGACATTATCTAGTTTATCCTGCATTTTTCGAAAATAAGGATAAGCAAATTTGATAACAATGACTAACCCAAGAATAAGAACAGGAACAATAACAATAAGTGTTTTTGATAATTCAGGACTTGTAATATAGGCTAATGAGATAGCACCAACTAATAGGAAGGGTGCTCTTACAAAAGTTCTCAATAATTGAAAAACAATCATTTGAACTTGAGTTATGTCATTTGTTAATCGCGTAATCAGTTTTCCAGCTTTGAATTTATCAATGTTTTTAGCAGATAAGCTTTGAACTTTTTTAAACAAATCACTCCTTATATCTGCACCTAAGTTCATAGCTGCTTTACTGGAGAAAACTGTACTTATAATTCCGCTACCAGCACCTAAGAGTGCAACAAGAATCATTGCAGAACCTACTTTGATGACATAGCTCATATCACCAACAGCTATACCGTTATCTAATACTAAAGTCATTAAATAGGGTTGTAATAGATCCATACCAACACCGAATAGGATAAAAAGTGGACCAAGTATTGCTATAGCCTTATATGGTTTAAGGTAACGGAGCATACATATGATCGATTTCATAGACGACCTCCTTACTGAAAATTAATTAGTTAGCTAAATAAATATCTAGCTTTTATCTTTAAGTGCATCAATATTAGATTCAATATTTAAGGTTAATTTTTTGGTTAATTCTTTATAGATGAGTTTCTCGCCTTCAGAAAAATTTTTAAAGTAGTTTTCTTCCATACGCGTAAAAAGCTCTTCCAATTGATGGTAGACTTCTTTCCCTTTCTCTGTGATATAAATTCTTGTAGCACGTTGATCATTTGGATCAGCTTGTTTTTCTAGTAGGGCTGATTTTTCCATACGATGAACCATTTGCGTGACTGTTGAAGGCTGAATACCCATGATAGCCGAAAGCTCTTTCTGGGTTCTGCCATCCATGTGAAATAAGATTTGAATTAAAAAAGGTTGACCTTTATAAAGTCCAATAGAGCTAAGAGCATCACGGATAAGACGTCGATGCTGGTGAATGCAATTAAAAAAAATATGATGGAATTCATGTTCAAAATTTGGATGCACTTCCTTCATTATTTCAACCCAATGTTTTCGATCCATAATTATAGCTCCTTTGAATTTATTTAGTCGACTAACTAAATTATAGAGAACTCAGATTTATTTGTAAAGCTTTTTAAATCGAATTCATAAAATGTTTACATATCTACTTCTATTATGAACGAGGTGCTTTTGAATTATGTTCTTCTTGAAATGCTTTAAGGAATATGTTATCATTAACATAAATAGGAAATGAATATTGAGACCAATGGAGAAAAGGAGTCATATAAAAAGAAAGCTTATGTTAAAGCTTTGTTTTTGTATGGCTCTTTTTTTGTCTTTAGCACATTTTTGTATAGAGTTCATGGTCTTTGAAGTAATAGGAAATAATATTGAATAATCGATGAAATTTGGAGGGATAGGAATGTATGATGTAGCAATAATTGGTGCTGGTGTTATAGGGACGTTAACTGCTAGGTTACTTTCACTCTATGATTTGCAAGTTTGCATCATAGAAAAAGATGGTGATGTGGCAATGGGGACAACAAAGGCTAACAGTGCCATTATCCATGCTGGATACGATGCGAAGCCTGGTTCATTGAAAGCAAAATTAAATGTTAAAGGTAATGCCATGATGGAGCAGGTAGCAAAAGATTTAGCAGTACATTTTAAAAGAATTGGCTCTTTCGTAGTTGCTTTCAATGATGAAGAGATGGCAAGAGTAAAGGAATTGTATCAACGAGGTCTTGATAACGGTGTCCCTGAAATGAAAATTATCAATGGGAATGAAGTACGAGAAATGGAACCGAACTTATCAGAAGATATCATAGGTGCTTTATATGCGCCTACAGCAGGAATCATAGGACCTTATGAACTAACTGTAGCTGCTGCTGAAGTTGCAGTAAGAAATGGTGTGGAATTAAAATTAGAACATGAAGTCGAATCTATTAGTGAAGAGGAAGATGGATATAGAATTCAAACAAATCAAGATTCTATACAAACTAAAGTTGTGATCAATGCCGCGGGTATTTTTGCAGATGCTATTGCTGAGATGGTTGGTGATCATAGCTTTGAAGTACATGCAAGAAAAGGGGAATATATGCTTTTGGATAAAAGTCAGGGTAATACTGTCAGTAGAGTTATCTTTCAACCTCCATCTAAGGTAGGGAAAGGAATATTAGTTACACCGACAGTTGATGGTAACCTACTCGTAGGACCAACAGCTGATGAGAGTCAAAAAGAAGATTTAGCAACCACTCAGAAAGGTTTAGAAAAGGTCTTAAGAGGTGCTAAACGTTCAGTTCCTAGTTTCAATGAGCGTGAAGTTATCCGTTCCTTTGCAGGATTAAGAGCGGTTGGATCTACTGGAGATTTTGTTATTGAGGAAGCGGATGGGCTAAAAGGCTTTTATCATGCTGCAGGGATTGAATCTCCTGGATTATCTGCGGCGCCTGCTATAGCAGAAGAGTTACTAAGAAAAATAGGTGATGTAATAGAGTTAAATAAAGTAGAAAATTTGAACTTACTTCGCAAACCTTTTAAACGATTTAGTGAATTAACCAATGAAGAACGAAGAGAACTCATTAAAAAAGATCCACGCTATGGAAAAATCGTTTGTAGATGTGAGAAAGTAACGGAAGGAGAAATTATAGAGTGTATTCATCGGCCAGCTGGAGCAACTAACTTGGACGCTGTGAAAAGACGCACAAGAGCCGGTATGGGAAGGTGTCAAGGAGGATTTTGTTCACCTAGGGTAGTGGATTTATTGGCTAAAGAACTGGATCTACCTATGGAAGAAGTAACAAAGCAAGGAAGCGGCTCATATTTACTTGTGGGTAAGACTAAATAGGAGGGGAAGAGGATGGAACAAAGAGAACTTGTCATTATCGGTGGAGGTCCAGCAGGTTTAGCGGCAGCAGTTGAAGCCTATGACCAAGGTATAAGAGATATCTTAATTATTGAACGAGATAGTGAACTAGGCGGAATATTGCAACAATGCATTCATAATGGATTCGGGCTTCATATTTTTGGAGAGGAGTTAACAGGACCGGAATATGCTTGGAGATTCATTGAAGAAGTAAAAGAGCGTGGTATCGATTACAAGTTAAATACAATGGTACTGGATATAAGCGAGAAGAGAGAAGTATTAGCAGTCAATGAAGAAGATGGACTCTTAGAAATAGAAGCAAAAGCCTTAGTATTAGCCATGGGTTGTAGAGAAAGAACAAGAGGTGCTCTTAATATTCCAGGTATGCGTCCGGCTGGTATTTATACAGCTGGGGCAGCTCAAAGATTCGTCAATATGGAGGGGTATTTACCTGGCAAAAAAGTTGTTATTCTTGGTTCAGGTGATATTGGACTTATTATGGCAAGAAGAATGACATTGGAAGGGGCAAAAGTTGAAATGGTTTGTGAACTACTTCCTTATTCAGGAGGTCTAACAAGAAATATCGTACAATGTTTAGAGGACTTTGATATTCCGTTGAAACTGGAACATACCGTTACTCAGATTCATGGAAAGGATCGTCTGGAAGGCATTACTATAGCCCAGGTAGATGCTCATAGAAAACCTATAAAATCGACAGAATGTTTTGTTGAATGCGATACACTTCTCTTATCTGTAGGACTTATTCCGGAAAATGAATTATCTAGAGAGGCTGGTATTAACATGGATCATATTACTTCAGGTCCTGTTGTTAATGAATCCATGGAAACATCCATAGAAGGTGTCTTTGCTTGCGGCAATGTAGTTCATGTTCATGATTTAGTGGATTTTGTAACAGATGAAAGTCGAGTTGCTGGAAGGTGTGCAGCTTCTTATTTACGGGGTAAGCACTCTTCAGAGCAAGAGGATCCCATAGTCACCAAAGCAGGAGAAGGAATCAGGTATGTTATACCCCATCACATACGCCATCAATTATTGCAAAAGGAGAATAAACTTTTCTTTAGGGTTCTTGACATTTATAGTGATGTTAAATTAGTAGTGCGATGCGATGATCAGATTCTTTATAGTAAGAAGAAAAGGAAGTTAGCGCCTGGTGAGATGGAAAGTATCCCTATTACCGATCAGATGATTGTAAACATGGAGGGTTATTCAGAGGTTACTGTAGAAATTCAACAATCAGGGTTAGGAGTGAGAGAATGCAAGAAGTAAGAGAAATGGTTTGCATTGTTTGTCCGGTTGGTTGCCATATGAAGGTAACCTCAAATGAAGGGCAGGTAACAAAGGTTGAAGGGAACAGTTGCAAAAGAGGGATCGGTTATGCTGAAGCAGAGTGTACTCACCCTACAAGAACTCTAACAACAACCATGCGGATCAAAAATGGTGAGGTACCTATGATATCTGTAAAGACTGATGAACCTGTACCAAAGTCTTTGCTTATGGCATGTATGGAGGCTATTAATAAAGCGAAAATCCAAGCACCTATTCATGTAGGAGATAAGATAATAGAGAATATTTTGGACACAGGATCCAATATCGTAGCAACTCGAAACTGTGAAAGGAAGGCTTAGCCTTGTAAGAATATTACATTAAGGATAAGTATCAATATGGATGAAAGTGAGTATTGGAGGATTAAAAGGTTAATGGTCAGTTTGAAGCATAAAGAAAGCTATGTTTAATCTTTAAACATAGCTTTTTGGTTAACCTACTTTAACTATAATATCTTGAGGGTAATTACCAAAACCCTGACCAAATAGTGTAATACCTCCAGGGTGTTCTGTTTCCTGGGGTGCAGCTATACGTAGAGTTAAATCTTCTTTAAAGTAAGGAAGTAAATCTTCTATAGTTACATCAGAAAGTCGGTTACCATCAATATAGGTGGCTTCCTTTGTGACTCTTATTGTTTTTAATAATCCATACTGTGTTCCAAGAGACCACCAATCCGGTGTATAGATACCTCTTTTGTCTCCGAAGTCACCTGGACTCATCCATTTACCTAGGCAGTGACTATTGATGTAAAAGTAAATATCTGATGGGTAATCATTTTTGTAATGGGGGTATTCTGAACATAACTCTAGAGAAATTTCTAAGTATGTTGCAGAAGGTGTCAATAAATAGCTTGGAATTTTATATTCAATCCAGCCATTTTGAAACCATAAAATACTTCCAGTCATTCGCTCTGGGTTACTGAAATATCGTGGATCATCCACTATACCGATGAGTTTCTCTTTAGAAGCAATACCACAGGTAGGTTGAATGAGATAGTTGGAAAAATGACCTACAGGAATTTCGAGGCTTTCATACTGTGGTACTTCAGCAACTGGTAACTTGAAGTCCAGAGTTACTTCATCCAAGATGAGTTTACACTTTTTTTGTAAACCTCTTTTACCTGGTAAATTTTCTGCCTCAACGACACCAGCTTTTTGTAACATGTTTATATGCCTAGCAACGATAGTTGATGAAATATTGAGTATACCTGCAAGTTCACCAATATTCCTAGGTTCATCTCTAATTAGCTCTATCATCTTTAATCGAGTTTCTGATGAGAAACATTGAAAAAACTCAAGATTCTCAGTATCTACATTAATCTTCATTTGTCTACCCCTATTCCCATTTCGTAGTGTATCTATGTTGGATATGAAATTAATTCGTTCTATTGGATTGTACAGTATCTATTATATAGGGAAGGTAGACAAGCGTCAATTAAATGAACTAAAATGTTTATCAAATGTAATTACTGCTTATTGGTAGACCGATCTCTTTTGATTTCGATAATAGGCTTCCTAAAGATCAGGTTACTCATTGCTTGAGCATTCCATGGATAAAGTGGCCATGTATATCGAAAACCTCCAAAGGTTTTTGTAGTGAAGACCATGATGATGAAATAGGCCATACCGATTACAAAACCCCAAATTGCATATCCCCAGAAAGCAAAAACACCTGTCAACAGCAAGAGTACCACTCTGAAAACGATAATGGCTAAAGAGAATTCAATACTAGGTGAGGAGAAAGTACAAATACCCACAATGGCCATATATAATACTGCTTCGGGACTCACCCAACCAACCGTTACAGCGAATTCGGAAAGAAGTAAGCCACCGATGATACCCAGCGAGGTCGACAAGGCGCTTGGAGTATGGATTGAAGCAATTCTCAGTACATAAAGTCCGAATTCCAACAGTAGAAATTGTATAAACAAAGGAATGGTTTGTTCTTCCTTGGCGCCAATAAATTGTAACCACTCTGGTAGGTAATCCACATAGTATACAAGAAGTAACCAAACAGGCGTAACGACTAAAGCAGCCAAAAGAGCTAAAAATCTCATCCATCTTGTATAGGTACCGATAAATGGCGTTTGATAATAATCTTCTGCATGTTGAGTAAAGTGAAAAATAGTTGTTGGTAGGAGCAATAAGCTTGGTGAATTATCAACGATAACAGCGATATGCCCTTCTAGTAA
Source organism: Vallitalea okinawensis (assembly GCF_002964605.1). Taxonomy (NCBI): domain Bacteria; kingdom Bacillati; phylum Bacillota; class Clostridia; order Lachnospirales; family Vallitaleaceae; genus Vallitalea; species Vallitalea okinawensis. The sequence continues at coordinate 158,667 of NZ_PQDH01000007.1, read as the reverse complement.
ATGAGCAGCAGCCACATCGGGACGTTCTGTGAAACGTGTCTGAGGTAATGGGTTATACCATTTCTTTTTATAGAGTAGTTCCTCTAAGGATTTTTCAGCCATGACCAAACTGTCAACTTCTATTTCATCGATTTTATTTCGTAACTCATCTAAGATTTTGTCGCTGGCAAGGCCATCAATATATGCAATAGCCACATCGCTTTTGGATCGCTTTCCAACTTGTTTCATTTCAAAAATAAGTCTTGTATCGCGAACTCTTCTACGAATTAAGGCTGTATTGAAGACAATGGTTTCCACTAAGCCATCACGAGAACCACGGGTTACTTTTTCTAAATCAGGTTCTGAAGGACCGCGAGCTGGGTAAGTCCGAGCATCTAAAAGTAAGCCCTCAGTTTGATTATCAAAGACTATAGCCACATTTCCTGATAAAACTGCTGTTTCCATTTTATCAAGGTCAGTAAAGTAATCTACTTCCAGATAGCCAATATGTCTTTCTACAAAGCCTCGTAGGTCGTTGATACTTGCGCTTTCATCTAACCATTGCAGATCTTCTAATATACGTAGCATGATGTCATCTTTTACAAACCCATCTACAAAGATCATAAAAGCTTTTGTACCAGCAAATTCAATATCTCTGCCAATCAAATCGAAAGATTTATCAAGAGGCATTCTAGATTTTATTAATAATTTATTGTCTTCCAAATTCAATGCAAGTTTCATAAAGCACCTCAATCCTATATATATAACCTCTTATTTCGTCTAAACCTATTTTAACCCAAAGCAAAGGGTCTCATGCGATACAGCAGTGTATCCTTTGTAATTAATAAAGGAATTGAATAAATTTTAAAAATCTTTTCAATTAATAATAGTTCTATATAATTATTGCGATGTGCCGATATATATATTGAGGTGACAAAGATGAGATTCTGCTTAAATAATTTAATTCTATCCTTATCTTATGCATTGGACTATATTGAAATAGAGCTATTAGGTGTGGCTAGTAATCACTCAAAGAGAGTAGCTTATATTTCTGCATCCATAGCCAGAGAATTGGGGTATAACGACCAAGAGATTTTTACAGTTATCTCCTTAGCTTTACTTCATGATATAGGGCGCTGTAAGAATTGGTTGCAAAAAGATAAGATAGAAACAGATCGAAAAAAATATGATATTCAGCATTGTGAAGAAGGTCAAAAAATCATTGACTCTTTGGGACTATATGCTGATGCTAAAGATGTTATCCTTTATCACCATGAAGCCTATGATGGTAGTGGAATGTTTGGGTTGTCGGGTAATCAGATTCCTCTTAATTCACAAATCATTTCGTTAGCAGACAAAATAGAAAAGTTGTTTAGAGTGATGCATTCAGATCGGGAAAGTCGCGAAAAAATAATTCAGTTTATTAAAGACAGCGAAGGTACTTTGTTTGCACCGGTTGTGGTAGAAAGCTTTGTAAAAGCCAGTGAAAAGATTATATTTTGGTTGGAGTTGATGGATGACAATATTAATAAGGGACTCCGTAGAATTATGCCATTTTATCATATTGATACGAATTGGTATGAATTAAGAAGCATTACTTCTATTTTTGGAGAGATTATAGATATTAAATCCAGTTTTACGAAAAATCATTCAGCTCTATTAGCAGAAAGTACTGGTATCATGGCAGAGTATTATAAGAAGGGTAAAGACGAGATGCAAAAATTACTGATAGCTGCAGATTTACATGATCTTGGTAAGCTGGTCGTTAGTAATGATATTTTACATAAAAATAGTCAATTAAATCTTCAGGAGTTCGCCAAAATTCAGGAGCATTCCTATTATACACGAAAGTGTCTTGAAGATATCGTCGGTTTTGAAGATATTACAGAATGGGCTGCCAATCATCATGAAAAACTGAGCGGAAGAGGTTACCCTTATGGTAAAAAAGCACATGAGCTTGATTTTAACTCGAGACTTTTAATGTGTCTGGACATCTATCAAGCTTTAGTTGAAGAACGACCCTATAGAGGATCTTTAAAACATGAAGTTGCAGTTGACATGCTAAAAGAATTAGCTTCAAAAGGAGAAATTGATGCTGACATTGTTAATGACATTGACATGGTTTTAAGACATTGAAATCACCCTTTAAAGAGGGAGTAAAACGCCTAAGGTAATTAACTTAGGCGTTTAATAACACATCCGTTTTCATCACAAACATAACCAATTTCATTAACCAATTCTTTTCCATCAGTTAATTGCTGTATACTGTCCATTGTTGTTGTAGCTATATTACCTAAGGCTTCTTTAGTAAAGTAAGCTTGATGGGATGTAATAAGAACATTAGGGAAAGTAATGAGTCTTGAAAGCACATCGTCTTTAACGCCTTTATCTGAAAAATCTTCATAGAAATATTTATCTTCTTCCTCGTAAACATCCAATGCCGCACCACTTATTTTCTTTGATTTAAGCGCATCAATGAGATCAACCGTGTTGATCAGCTTACCACGTCCAGTATTGACAATCATAACACTATCCTTCATTTTAGCAATACTATCTTTATTAATGATATATTCCGTATCTTTTGTTAAAGGACAATGAAGTGAAACAATATCACTTTGTCGAAAGAGTTCATCTAATGAAACATAATCATATCCCATTTCTTTGGCATAAGCTTTATCAGGATAGAGGTCATAGGCCAGAACTTTACAGCCAAACCCATTTAGGATCTGGATGAAGACTTTTGCGATTTTGCCTGTACCAATAAGTCCTACTGTTTTGCCATACATATCAAAACCTAGAAGACCGTTCAAAGAAAAATTGAGATCTCGCGTCCGGTTATAAGCTTTATGAATTTTTCTGTTAAGGGTTAGAATCATGGAAATCGTGAATTCAGCAATGGCATGTGGAGAATAAGCTGGTACGTGAACAACATGAATCTTATCCTTAGCAGCTTTAAAATCAACATTATTATAACCAGCACAGCGAAGTGCAATTAATTGAATACCATAGTTATAAAGTTGATCTATGACATAAGCTGAGGCTTGATCTTGAACAAATATAGATACAACATCAAAACCTTCTGCTAATTTAACAGTCTTATCATTTAATCTTTCTTCAAAAAATGTTATATCATAATGATAAATTTCATTAAGTTCATCAAATATTTCTCTATCATAGGGTTTTGTATCAAAGAATGCTATTTTCATTATACCACCTCGTTCATTGGAGAGATTTTAATTATATCAATTAATAATGATTATTAATTAACTCTAATTATAGAGGAAATTTCAGTTTTGTCAAGTAGGAGTGAGTCAATACTAGTGTTTCCATTGTATTTTAAAATAATTATTGACAAAACTAAGAAAAGAGCATATGATATAAAATATAAATACACCCCCTATGGGGAGGGGTAAGGAGGTATCCTATGAAGAAGGAAAAATATGATATTACTGGGATGACTTGTTCTGCATGCTCCAGCGCAATTGAAAGAAATGTTGATAAAGGAGCAGGTATATCAAAAGTTCAAGTTAACTTGTTAGCCAATAGTATGGAAGTAGAGTATGATGAAAAGAATGTATCCTCAGAGGATATTATATCCATAGTGAAAAAGACAGGATATGGGGCTAAAATCCATAATGCAGATGACCATATGTTGAGTTCTTTTGAAGAGGATCAAAAGGTTTTAAAGAGACGATTTATTATATCAGTGATTTTTGCTATTCCAGTCTTCTATTTAGCCATGGGACCTATGATGGGACTACCTGCACCAAGCTTTTTAATGGGTATGGAAAACAGCTTAACCATGGCATGGGTGCAATTATTACTTGTACTTCCTGTTGTTATAGCCAACTTTAAGTACTACCGTTCTGGAACCAAATCACTCATAAAAGGGTCACCTAATATGGACTCCCTTATTGCTGTTGGAACTGGGGCAGCACTGATCTACGGAGTATTTGTCATGACTAGGCTTAATGAAGGTTTTCAGACTGGAAATATGCAGTTAGTAGGGCAATATGCTATGGATTTTTATTTTGAGTCTGTTGCAGTCATTCTTACTTTAATTACATTAGGTAAATTTTTAGAAAGTAGGGCTAAAGGAAAAACTTCTGAAGCCATAAAAGCTTTGGTGGATTTAGCGCCTAAAAAAGCAATTATTATTGTAAATGGTGTTGAAAAGGAAATACCTATTGAGCAGGTCAAAAAAGGAGATCAGATACTAGTTAAGCCGGGAGCTAAAATCCCTGTTGATGGTATGATTGTTAAAGGTACGACCACAGTAGATGAATCCATGCTGACAGGTGAGAGTATACCTGTAGCAAAAAAAGAAGGTAGTGCTGTTATTGGAGCGGCTATCAATAAGTCAGGTGCTATCACTGTTGAAGCTACAAAAGTTGGAGAAGATACAACCCTTTCGCAAATTATTAAGCTTGTTGAAGAAGCGCAAAGTACAAAAGCACCAATTGCAAAGCTAGCCGATAAAATCAGTGGTGTATTTGTACCAACCGTTCTTCTTATAGCATTAGCTTCTGTTATTGTATGGTTGCTTGTTGGAGCTAGTTTCACTTTTGCATTATCTATTGGGATTGCAGTTCTCGTTATCTCTTGTCCATGTGCTCTAGGTCTTGCAACACCAACGGCGATTATGGTTGGTACAGGAAAAGGTGCAAGCAATGGTATACTTATTAAAGATGGAGAAGCTCTAGAGACTCTGCATAAAGTGAATACAGTGGTTCTCGATAAAACAGGTACGATAACAATAGGTCAACCTAAAGTAACAGATATCTATACGTTTAATGGAATGAATGAAGACAGTTTATTAATGATGACAGCTTCAGCTGAGAAAAAGTCAGATCATCCATTAGGGGAAGCTATTATTAATGAAGCTGATAGTAGAAAGTTAATGCTTAAAGAACTGGACAGTTATGAAGAAGTTGCTGGGCATGGGCTTAAAGCTTATTCAGAAGGTAAAGAACTTCTTATAGGTAATCAGAAATTCTTAATCGATCATCAAATAATGCTTGCTGAAGGAGAGTCTATAGCAGACAAGTTGGCTTATGAAGGAAAAACCCCTATATTTGTGGCTAGTGAAGGAAAGTTGCTTGGAATAATTGCTGTAGCTGATACTGTTAAAGAAACCAGTAGGGCTGCCATTGCTGCTATGCAAGACATGGGTTTAGAAGTAATTATGCTGACAGGGGATAATAAGAAGACTGCAGAAGCTATAAGACGTCAAGTCGGTATACGTAAAGTTGTTGCTGAAGTTTTACCACAAGATAAATCCAATGTAGTGAAAGAATTACAAGAACACGGCCAACTAGTGGCAATGGTAGGAGATGGGATTAATGATGCACCTGCTTTAGCAGGAGCAGATATTGGAATAGCCATCGGTTCAGGTACAGATGTAGCGATTGAATCAGCAGACGTTGTATTAATGAAAAGTGATTTATTTGATGTTGTTACTGCTATTGAGTTAAGTAAGGCAACTATTCGAAACATCAAACAAAATCTCTTTTGGGCTTTTGCCTATAATTCAGCAGGGATTCCTTTAGCAGCTGGAGTCTTTTTCAGTCTTTTAGGATGGAAGCTTAATCCTGAATTTGCAGCTGCAGCTATGGGGTTAAGTTCCATCACAGTAGTAAGTAATGCTTTAAGACTAAAGGCTTTCAAAGCTAAAAATCCTGAAGACATACAGCTAAAAACCGAATCAGTTGAAGGTGAAGTTGTATCATATGAGGGAAAAGTTCACGATAATAGAAATACAATGATGGAGGTAGGGGAAATGAAAATGAAAGTATCAATTGAAGGTATGAGTTGTGGTCATTGTTCTGCACGTGTTGAGAAACTTTTAAATGCCATGGAAGGTGTTACAGATGCAGTGGTTAATCTTGAGGAGAAGTATGCCACAGCTAATGTTTCTGATGCCGTAACAGATGAGGCTGTAAAGGAAGCTATTACTGATGCTGGATATGAAGTTGTAGCTATTGAGAAAGTGTAGAGATATGTAAATAAAAATATATAATAGGGTCTAGCCTATGAGGTTTTCTATTGCGCCAGCTGAAAAGACGTCCATGTCTTAGACAGCTGGACTCGCTATCCGTGGCTCTCTGCTCCATAGAACACCTCACAGGCTTTTGGTATCATCAGATTATGTGTTATAATTTTTATAGTTACATGGAGTTAAGAACGATGAAAAACATGTAATTGATGTGTAATAGTGAGGTGAGGAAGATGGAGAAAAAGGATAATAAGGCTATTATTAATCTTTTGAAGACTGCTAGGGGGCAAATTGATGGGATTATTAATATGTTGGAGGAAGAGCAGTATTGTATCGATGTTTCTAAGCAGGTATTAGCTGTTCAGGGGTTAATGAAGAAGGCTAATCTTAAGATCTTAGATCAGCATATGCGCAGTTGTGTTAGAACTGCTATGGAGAATAATCAGGGTGAAGAAAAGATCGAGGAGATCATTACAATTCTTGATAAGTATTATAAGTAGGACAAGTAAAAGTATTGAATAAGAGAGGATGCAATCATTAAATCCTCTCTATTTTTGTAATTTCGCAGCGCTCATCGTAATCGATAAAATTTATAATAGTCTCGATGACTTGCTCACATTGTGTGTTTGAATTACTAACACAAGCAAAACCAATGGTGGTTTTGTTCCAGAGCTCATGTTCAGCAATTTCAGCAATACTGACATTAAAACGTTTTCTAATACGCTCCATTAGACTTTTAATAACGCGTCTTTTATCCTTCAGAGAATAAGCATCGAAGATATATAGTTGAATTTCACAACCTCTTAAAATCATATTATCACCTTTATTTCAAAGAGAAGATATAGTAACACTTCATATTTCAAGTGGGTTTAACAATTTCACATGAGAAGATGAAGTAGAAGCTTTAGTTAGTTATTTGAATTTTTTACTTTCAACATGCATCAGTGAGGAAAAAAAGTTTTTCTTGATTTTTCATTAATTTTTCTGTAAAATAAATGTAACATGTTATTAATAATATTATATCCAAAATTATAACCCAAAAACAGTAAATGTTTTTGGGCATAAGGGAGGATATTGTATATCAAAAAATTGTTAAATGCATAACAAAGTATTATTTAGAAAAGAAGAATAGGTGGAGCTATTCTTCTTTTTGTTTTTTAAATCATATGACTTATGTACTATTGAAAATCCTCAATTTTTGGCTTAACAGAGTATTGTTTCTTCATAGTAGATAAAATCACGTTAGTTTGTGTCTTACGAATACCAGGTAAACTTTTTAAGGTATTCATAATACGTTGAAGACTTAGAGTATTTCGAGTTATGATTTTCAGTGAATAATCATAAGAGCCTGCTAAATAATGACACTCGAGAATTTCATCTTCATTCTCAACGAATTCTTGAAATTTTGCACTAAAATGTGAACGTTCTAAACTTACAAACATAATTACAGTTAAATCTTTTTGCATTTTTTCAGGATCTAAAATAGTTGTATATTGCTTTATATACCCTGAATTTTCTAATTTTCTCAATCGTTCACTTACTGCTGAAACAGATAAATTAACACATTGACTTATTTCAGAAATAGAAATTCTTGCGTTTTTTTGTAGTAAATTAATTATCTGAATATCAATATTGTCCATGAGCAATACCTCTTTTGTTATTTTAAAATCACTTATATTTTAGCATGTAAACTTAAAAACTTAAAGTGAATTTATGATATTTTAAAAAATTTTAGGTTTTTACCAATAATATTTAATTTTATTTGTTAAATAACACTAAAAACTTGACACCGAAAAAAATGACAAAGTGTTACTCATCCTATGTGAGCATACTTTGGTCTAATGCGATGCCTTAGACTGCTGCTTTTGCGATTGAAAGAAAGTATGGCTCTTTATTTCCTATACTATAAAAAAATCATCCCATAGGATGATTTTAGGTTAAATTATAAATTAGATTAATTATCTTTTTTGGAAGCTTCCACAATCAGTTTCTTCAACTGTAGTAGCAGTTGTATTATGCTTTACGACATCAATATGTTGTAAGGTACAATAGTTTTCATTACCATTGTGATAACGACATTCGTTTACGTTACATCCAATATTCATATTCTTATCCATAATATCCTCCTTAAAATAGTTATAAGATATCTCTATCTCATAAAATGAAAATTAACTTGATTATAGCGGAAATCAAATTAACACTTCTATTATTTGCTTTTGAAAATTTTATATACACAAAAGAGTTGTTTTTTTTTGTTGATAAAGGTTATACTTTAATTAATCCCCATATACAGTTTATAAAAAAACGACCTCATCTAGGTTTGATTGGAGGTATATTTATGCATAAAATAGCTTTACCAGATAAAGTTAAATATATTATTGAAACCCTTAATGTTAATGGTTTTGAAGGGTATGTTGTAGGTGGTTGTGTAAGAGATTCAATTATCAATAAAGAACCTCACGATTGGGATATTACGACATCGGCATTACCAGAAGAAATGAAGGCTCTCTTTGATAAAACAATCGATACAGGCATTCAACATGGTACTGTGACAATTATGTTAGATAATGAACCATTTGAAGTAACTACATACCGAATAGATGGAGAATATGAAGATTGTAGACGACCTAAAGAAGTGTTTTTTACGAAAGATATTGTTAAAGATCTAGAGAGGCGCGATTTTACCATTAATGCAATGGCCTATCATCCTGGCGAAGGACTGGTAGATCCCTTTGAAGGAGAAAAAGATTTAGAGTTAGGTATAATTCGATGCGTTGGAAAGGCTGAAGATCGTTTTAAGGAAGATGCTTTACGTATGTTAAGGGCTGTAAGATTTTCTGCCAAACTAGGGTTTGATATTGAAAAAAATACTTGGGAGGCAATTAAGAGAAAATCGGATTTAATAGACAAAGTGAGTGTCGAGAGAATTCGGGAAGAGTTAAATAAATTACTACTATCTAATTACCCTGAGAGATTATTTTATTTAAAGGAACTGGGATTAATGCGTTTTATTTTACCAGAATTTTTACCTGCATTCACTACAGAGCAGAATAATCCATACCATATCTATAATGTAGCTGAGCATACGATGAAAACAGTTCAAGCAGTGGATGCTACAGTGCTATTACGTTGGACAATGCTTCTGCATGATATTGGTAAACCATCTACCAGAACAACAGATGACTTTGGTATAGATCATTTTTATAACCATGACACTAAAAGTCTTGAGATTGCTGAGAGAATATTAAAACGCTTGAAGTTCGATAATAAGACGATTAAATCAGTTTTAAAGTTGATTGAACACCATGATTACCGTTTTAAGCCAGATCCAAATGAAGTACGAAAATGTATACACTTAATCGGGAAAGAATTGTTTGAAGATTTGATTGCAGTACAGGTAGCTGATGCTTTGGGACAAAACCCTGATTTTTCAAATGAGAGGACTTCAGATTTATTAGAGATTCTAGAGCTATATAATATGATATTGAGAAATAATGATCCTCTTGAAATTAAGGATTTAGCTATTGGTGGTAACGATCTATTAGAGCTAGGTTTAAAGGGCAAGGTGATAGGTGAGATTCTTGAAGCATTGATGAAGTATGTTTTAATGGATCCAGAACTTAACAAGAAAGAAATATTAAAGGGTCTAACACAAACCCTTCTAAAGAGAGAGATTTAAAAGTACCAATTTTATTTCATAAAAAATTAATCATGTCCTCATAATCCGTGACGGTACATCATATAAATTTATTGTAGTAGGAGAATTTCTTGATGAAAATCTCTTAATATGATAATAAGGACAGTAAATTTATTTTTACGTCCATATCAGGGATCAGGTATCATACAAATGTACTTGTATTAATACAATTTTCCTTAAATACAAAGGAATAGTATCCTTAATTTATATAGCGAGGGTGTGGGGATGTATGCGAGAGTTTAATCCACAGATATTACGGGCGTTTGGCCTTAAACCAAAGGCAGTCAAACGAGCCTTTGGTTCACATATTTGTGAGACAAATGAAGGACTAAAAATGGTTAAGACCGTGAATATTCCGGTGGAATGCTTGCTTTTCATCCATAGTGCCAAAGAGCATCTCAATCGACAAGGATTTAGCAACATTGATCGGTTCAATGAGACAGATTATGGTCAACCTTATTATGAATATAATAAAAACATTTATGTTGTTAAAAACTGGATTGATGGGGAAGAATGTGATTTTACTGATTTTGACAGTGTGAAGTGGGCAACACAGAGTTTAGCTAATATGCATGTGGCTTCTAAAGGAATGAGACCTTTAGAGAGTAGTCGTATAACCAATAAGTTAGGTTTACTTCCTGAGGCTTTTGAAAAACACTATAGGGAACTAACTTATATGTATAAAAAGGTTCGAAAATCCAGTAGATGGAATGATTTTGATATATTATTCATAAAAAACTATAACGACTATATTGAAGATGCATTTGAAGCAAAAGAAGTAATGAATGAATCCAGTTATTCCGCTCTTATTAAACAGGCAAGGGATGAAAAAGTATTTTGTCATGATAAGTTTACCAATCATAATTTACAAATTGCTAAAAATCAAATGATGATCATTAATTTTGAACATTGTTGTTATAAGCTACCTTTAAATGATCTATTGCGTTTCTATGAAAAGGTTATGCGTAAATGTGAATGGGATGAGAAGAAAGGTTTTGAAATACTAGATAATTATAGTAAGATAAAAGGATTGAATGATAAAGAACTAAGGGTTTTCTATGCCATGATGCTATTCCCTGATAAGTATTGGCGGCTAAGTAACCAACATTATAACACTAGGAGGCATTGGATGCCTAAAATCTATGATGTAAAGATGAATGAGTTAGTTCATCATAAAGAGGCTAAAAAAGAATTTTTAAAATCTTTGAAAAGAAACTTATAATCCTTGGCTCGTCCCCTTGAAGGGGGAGGAGCTTGACTTTTGCTCTGATTAACCTAAAATAGAAGTATAAAGAATACAGATAATGAGGTTAATCATGAAGAAATCCTTAATATTTTTGATGGTCTTGATAGGTTTGATTCCTTTTATGCGAGGGGGATATTTTTTACATAGTGTTTATTTAGTTGGAGGCTTAAGCTGCATTATTCTGACCCTTAAATGTATAGAAGAGGGAGTATTTAGAATACCCATTCAATTAGAGGCCTTATTTTTACTTTCTATAACTGCGCTCTATGGAATAAGTATCTTTATTGCCATTGACCCTGGAATGGCTTTTCTTGGTTTCTTAAAGTATATTGTAATATGTGTTGTTTACTTAACTATCCAGCAGTATGACATGGAAAAACGATACAAGCTGTTAGATAGTGTGATGTATGCAGGGATAGTCATGGCAGTGTTGAGCATACTGCTTATACCTTTTATGAATTCCTATCTCATTCAAAATAATCGTTTAGGTGGATTTGTTCAGTACGCCAATACATTCGCATTATTCATGGTGATAACGTTATTAATATTATTGGAGAGAGGTTCTTCAAAAAGTTATCTCTTAATACCATTTATAATAGCCTGCATCTATTTGACATATAGTCGTAGTATGTACGTTATAGCTTTTGGGGCAGTATGTATAGGTCTTTTTCTCTTTCAAAAAATGCTTAAAACATTACTACCAATGATTGCACTTGGTATTTTACTGGGAGTTGTTCTTTCGCAGTTCACTATTTTTCAGGAGAGTATTAATCGTGTTAAAGAAACATCTTTCCAAGTTAGTGAGTTTCAGAGTAGACTTATTTATTATGAAGATGGTATAGATATAATCAAAGATAATCCCGTTGGTTTAGGTTATTACGGCTACTTTTATCTACAACGTGCATATGCATCAGGAGTATATTTCATTAAATATATACACAACAGTTTTTTACAGATAGCATTAGATATCGGCATTTTAGGAACTTTGAGCTTTATAGGATTAATGGTTAGTTATCTATTTTTTAGCAAGAGTGAAAAGGTCTATAAACTAATAGTTCTAATCATCATAAGTCATAGTATGATTGATTTTGACTTCCAATTTTTAATGATATGGGTAATCATCCTTCTTATGTTTTCTTTGAAGGACAATTATTATAAAAAGATATCTGTTAAACCGATAGGGGTATTTAGTCTTATGTCTACAGCAACGCTATTGCTATATTTTCTCATCGTTACAGGTACTTATTATATTGATGAGTATACTTATGCAGCTAAGTTGTATCCATATTATACAGAAGCTCATGTAAAGCAACTGACAAGCGTTGAAGAAAGTCAAGAGGACGCTAAAAATATTGCAGATCAAGTTGATGATTATAATGAGAATCATCTTGAGGTAAATCGATTTTTAAGAGATTACTATATGAATAAGGGTGTATATGATTTGGCTGTTCCTTATGGAAATAAAGCAGTAAGTCTTAATCAATTGGACGTTATGGACCTAGAAATCTATGTTAGAAACCTTTTATTATTGCTGAAATCTGATATAATAAGAGATGAATTCAAAAGAAGAGAAGTTATTGAAGAAATCAAAGGTATAGATACATATATATTGAGCCTGCATGAAGGACTGAGTGAAAGAGCTTTTCGTGTCAAGCATCAACCCAAACTGATAATGACAGAAAATCTTAAAAAGATGCAGAAGGAAGCCCTGGCGTTAGAAGATAAGCTTTTGGATAAGGAGAGTGGAAACTAAATGAGCAGAAAAAGAGAACAAAAGAAGAGGCAGAATGGAAATGAGCTCATTAAAACCATGGTGGCTACAGGTGTAGCAGGGGTTATAATTATTATATTAATGGCAGTTATCATGTTTGGTATTCTTGATCCTGAGGATAAGAATGCTACAAACAGTAATGAATCTGCTCAAACTATTGATAAAAGTACAGATGATACGATAATCACCTTCAAAAAGGAAATGGTAAAAATTACAGGTGTTATTTTAGACATTAATTATAGTGATAAAGATGTAATCGTTAGTAATGTTGAAGTAGAAGAAGACATCAACATTAAGTTAGATAATGCGGAGATATTAGATGAATATGGAAAGCCAATGATCATACAGGAACTTCAGATAGGAGATATTATTTATTCTAAATATGATAAAAATAATGGAGTACCAGAAATATTCCGGTTATCCAGTGAAGCATGGGAATACACAACTAAAGAATTAATGGTCAATAAAGAAGAAAAAATGGTATACCGTGGTACTGAAGGTTATTATTATACAGATCAATTAATTGTCATTGATCATGGTGGTTCATTTTCAATGGATACTTTGACGGAAGTTGATAAGGTAACAATTAAGGGATATAAAGATCGGTTATGTTCCATTGAGATCATCGATGGACACGGTTATATTGAGTTGATCAACTATAGTTTCTTCGTCGATGCAGTTATTTCCGTGGACCGTGATCAAACATTTATCATAAAAGAAAATATGGAGCCCATTTTAGTGTCAGAAGGAAGCCATAAAGTAGTTCTTGAGAAGGAAGGGTATGAAGATTATATTGAAGAAGTGGTAGTATTACCAAATACAACTGCTACAGTCGACTTAGATGAATTTCAAATTAAAAAGGGACAAGTCGAGTTTAAAATTGATCGGAAGAATGTACTAATGTATCTAAATGATATTCTGATAGAGGATATCGTAGAACCTGTTCTACTCGATTATGGTGAATATAAACTAAGTATTGTAGATAATGGTAAAGTAATCTATGAAGAACAGCTAATTGTAGATAAGCTATATATGTTATATAATATTACCGTTGCAGAACCAGAGCTAGAACCTGACAGACAAGTACATATCAACTCAGGAACCATCGGTGCTCAGGTATTTGTCAATAATAAATTTGTAGGATATACTCCTATATCCATTAAGTTAGAACCAGGAGATCACAGTGTTTTACTAACTAAAGAAGGTTATAAGAATGCAACTTATAACATCAACATTGCTGATAGTTCCAGTGATTTAAATTTTACATTTCCAGCTATGACGCCATTGGGTAGTGAAACTGAGGAAGAGCCAAAGGAACCTTCTAATAATTATCCAGATAATTCAAATGGTAATAATAGTTCTAATGGGAATAGTAACAACAGTGGAAATGACAATTCAAATAGCAATAATAGTGATAACAGCCTAGAAACACCTATTAGCGATGTTTATAACAATTAAATGGTTAATAAAAGAAACAAAGTGTTCATAACAATCTAAAGAATGCCTGTATGATTACTTTAATCATGGAGGCATCTTTCAATAAAAATTGGAGGGAAAAGATGTTTAAAGAAAAATATAGCTTTTGGTTAGAAAGCCCATACTTTGATGAAGCAACAAAAGAAGAGCTAAGAAGCATTGAAAAGGATGAAAAAGAAATTGAAGACAGATTCTACAAAGATTTAGAATTCGGTACTGGTGGATTAAGAGGTATTATTGGCGCCGGTTCTAATCGTATGAACGTTTATACAGTAAGAAAAGCTACTCAAGGATTAGCCAATTATATTAATCAAGCAGATGAGGCTGGGAAGAACAAAGGTGTAGCTATCGCTTATGACTCAAGAAGAATGTCACCAGAATTTGCTAAAGAAGCAGCTCTTGTTCTTAATGGTAATGGTATCAAAACTTATGTTTTTGAATCCTTAAGACCTACTCCAGAACTTTCTTATGCAGTTAGACATTTAGGATGTATAGCAGGCATTGTTCTAACAGCTAGTCATAATCCGCCAGAATATAATGGTTATAAGGTTTATTGGGAAGATGGCTGCCAAGTACCACCTCCACGTGACAGTGAAATTATCGATGAAGTTAATAAGGTAGAAGACTTTGAAGCTATTAAAGTAGCCAAAGAAGAAGAGGCAAAAGCTGAAGGGTTATTTCACATTATCGGTAAAGAAATAGATAATTTATATATCCAACAAGTTAAAGAACAAAGTATCAATGCTCATATTATTAAAGAAGTAGCAGATGACTTTACTGTTGTTTTCACACCACTTCACGGGACAGGGAACCTGCCTGTTAGACGTGTATTAGCTGAAGTAGGTTTTAAAAATGTCTATGTTGTACCTGAACAAGAAAAGCCAGATAGTGACTTTTCAACAGTAGGCTATCCTAATCCAGAAGATCCGAAAGCATTTACACTAGCTTTGGAATTAGCTAAAGAGAAAAATGCAGACATTATCGTTGGAACAGACCCAGATGCTGATCGTGTAGGGGTAGTGGTGAAAAATAGTCAAGGCGACTATGTTGTTTTATCAGGTAATATGACCGGTGTATTATTAGCTGATTACATTATTACTCAGAAAAAAGAAAAGGGTACTTTACCAGCAAATGGTGCATTAATTAAAACAGTTGTAACAACTGAGATGGCAAGAGCTATTGCTAATAAAAATGATATTGATTTATTTGAAGTCCTTACAGGTTTTAAATTTATTGGAGAAAAGATTGGTGAATTCGAAGAGACAGGTGAGAATACTTATCTTTTCGGTTTTGAAGAAAGTTTCGGTTATTTAGCTGGAACATATGCAAGAGATAAAGATGCTGTAGTTGCTGCCATGTTAGCCTGTGAGTTGGCTGCATATTATAAGTCAAAAGGAATGAGCTTATATGAAGGATTAGTATCTTTATATGAGAAATATGGATTTTATAAAGAAACGTTACGCTCCATTACATTGAAAGGTGTTGAAGGCGTACAAAAAATCAAGAGTATATTAGAAAAATTGCGAAATGAACCCCCTGTAGAAGTAGCTGGCCAAAAGGTTATGGAAGCAAGGGATTATCAAGCTGGTGAGATTCTTAATATTGCTACTAAAGTAGTGAAACCTACCAATTTACCGACATCTAATGTGTTATATTACAAGCTTGAAAATGGTTGGTTCTGTGTAAGACCTTCAGGAACAGAACCTAAGGTTAAATTCTACTTCGGAGTACAGGCAGATTCAGATGCAGAGGCAAATGAAGCTTTGAAAGCTTTAGAAGACGACATTATGGGAAAAATAGAAAAGATGATATAAAAAGATAGGGATTTTCCCTATCTTTTTAACGTCCATAGATCTTTAAGCATAGTATATCATAGACAACCTTTTTTCTAGGGTGAGCTAGGTAAGGAGTGGTAAGATGCTTAAAGTTGGTGATATAGTAACTCGTAAATCCTATGGTGGCGATATATACTTTAAAGTCAAGAATATAGATTGGTTTGGGAATATAGATATAGTGGGTGTGGATTATCGTATCGAAGCAGATGCACCTATGAATGATTTGATACCTGTAGATGAATTCACGATCTATCGGAATCGTAAGACAGCCATGGAACAAATCGATGAAAAGATCAATGAAATCAATAAGAATAAAGAAACAGAACAGAAAAAAAGTTATGAACCATCTGAACACATGATTAAAAAGACAAAGGTACTCCACATCGATGGTGATAAAGATTATCTAAAGATTTGCTTGAAATATTATGAATTATTAGGTTTGGAAGCTATAGGAGAGCAGGTTAAGGAGCAAGAACAACCAAAAATGATCATTGAATTAATAAAAAAGTATACACCAGATATTGTGGTTATTACTGGTCATGATGCCCTTTCCAAAGGAGCAGAAGACTTGAATGAGATAGCCAGCTATAGAAGTTCCAAATACTTTGTAGAAACAGTAAAAAAAGCAAGAGAGTATGAACCGGATATGGATAAACTCATTATTTTTGCTGGAGCATGTCAGTCTCATTATGAAGCACTTATTGAAGCTGGTGCGAATTATGCTAGTGCTCCTGAAAGAGTTCTAATCCATGCAGTAGATCCTGTACTTATATCAGAGAGGATAGCAAATACACCTATTGATCGCATACTAAAAGTTGATGAAGCATTGATGTTTACTTTTACAGGTAAACAGGGATTAGGTGGGTTTGAAACTCGGGGCAAAGGTAGAAAAGGATCACCAAAGGGGAAGTATAAATCTTAAGAAAAGTGACTAACCATCACGCCTCAAATTTGTCAGGAAAGTTTATAAAATATTAAGTTGAAGAGATATAGTCATAAAATAATTAGGCTATTCGTATAAATATTACAAAGGAAAAAAAGTAGGTGACATACATGAAAAAGATAGTTGCTTTTATTTTAGTTGTATGTATCAGTTTAGGGTTAATTGGGTGTAATGGTGTTGATGAAACACCAAGGGATGCTGATTGTCAACCATTAGAATATGAGATCATGGATGAAAATGATGTATCCCAAAAAATTAAAGAAAAGATGTTTGAAAAGCAAAAAGATTCTTACTTCTTTACTTATAGTGATGGTAATGAAATGTATATAGCCATCGGATATGGAGAAAAACCAACTGGAGGTTATAGTATCAAAATTGAAAGTGTTGATCTATGTGGTGAAGTCATTATCGTTAAAACAGAATTGATAGAACCTTCTAAAGAAGATGTAGTGGCAACAGCTATTACATACCCAAGTATTATTTTAAAAGTAGCCGATATGGGTGATGAAATTGATGTTGAAGTCCATTCTACAAAATAATTGAATGTGTAAGATAAGATAAGAGGAGAGTAAATTTGCGTTTACTCTCTTTAATTTTGTATAGAAGAGTTTGCATGTTACTTAAAAAGGTTTTGTGATGTTTACCGAAATATGCAGTAAAATTATGTATATATTTTGCATCAATGTAAATAATATAAGAGAGTGAATTGCATACAACACTTTAATAGTGATAGAAAATAAGTCGATTGGCTGTATATTTTCTTGTACCTTAGCAATCATGTAATTACTCCAATAAGATATGGTTGAGGTGAATATAAGTTGGTTTTAGCTGAAGATTTAGTAAACATCAAAAGTCAAATTGATCCTTTTATTGGTAGTAAAGTAAGAGTAAGAGCTAATAAAGGGCGAAAAAGAATTGTAGTTAATGAAGGTATTCTAGAAAATACCTACCCAAGTATTTTTGTGGTGAAAGTTAGAAATGAACTTTCTAATGATTATCAACACTTGTCTTACAGTTATGCAGACGTTCTAACGCATACCGTTGAATTATCACTTTGTGAATAGCTTATCTGTACTTCACGTTTCACTTACAAGCTACATGTGCCACATTTCTTTTTCTCGTCTTATAGGAAAGTCAAATAATTTAATCAATTAACCCAAAAGGTTAATTGACGCTAAGGAGCTTTCCTAACGACATAAACTTCATTAAGAAGACGTAGCAGAGCTACTTTTGTCTTATAGCATACTCAAAAAATTCATTAGTCAATTTAAAAATCAGTCATAAAATACCTCCCAGTCCTAATATATTTATAATAGCAAGTTGTTGTATATACTCATTAAGACTGTAATCCCTAATGGAATCACATTGTCAGGAGTATAACGTATTTCTACAACGGCGAAAAAAGGGTTTGGGAGGTATTTTCTATGTCAATAGAAACGATGAAAGAGAGCATATTCTCAACAGCAACAATAGAAGCACAATCACTACAAATTCCTCTACAGGAGGATGTTATTGTACCAGATGTTAAACCTGATATAGAGCGTATATTACAATCTGATGCTAAAGTAATGTTTGATGATATGAATGTTGATGGCAGCCGAGTAAAATTCTCAGGTAGAGTTGATTGTAATGTTCTATACTTATCAGAAGGACCTAATAAAACTGTACATAATATGTCACTTACTTTTACAATTGATGAGTATATCAATGTAGATGATGTAAGGGGAGAAGCTTTATATCATTTAGATGGTTTTGTAGAGAATATACGGATTGAAAAGCTCAACTCAAGGAAACTGAATATTAATTGTATACTTGATGTGGGAGTCATTACAGAAGAAAAAATGGCTAAATCTATTATAACTGGTGCAGAGGGACTTGAAGATCTCCAAATTAGAAAAAATCCATTTGAAACCAGACAGTTGGTTATCAATAAAGAGGAAAAATTCATTGTTAAAGATGAAATGGCAGTACCAACTGGTAAAGCCAATATCAATGAAGTTTTATGGTGTGATATTACACTCAAGAATAAAGAAGTTAAGGTATTAGATGATAAAGTGGCTGTAAAAGGTGACTTACATGTATGTATTTTATACTCTGGAGAAAATGAAGAGCACCAGTTGGAATTCATTGAAAAAGAGGTACCTTTCAATGGCATTGTAGAGTCTTATGGTTCAACACAAGAAATGTATACCAATACGGATATCAAGATATCTAAGTACTACTTGCAAGTAATGCCTGATTTAGATGGTGAAGATCGCGTTATTGAAATTGAAGTTGTGGCTGAAATGAATGTAAAAGTTTATAGTATCGAATCAAAAGATATTATAACTGATTTATATTCACCAACAAAAGAATTAGTTTTATCCACAGAACCAGCGAAATTCCAAAACATGATCTTTAAGAATCAGATGAAAGCTAATGTATCAGAAAGTATTGGCTTGAGAGATGATTTACCAGATATTATGCAAGTGCTTTATGTGAATGCTGACAGTAAAGTTGAAGATTTAGAAATCATGGATAATCAAGTGGTAGCAGAGGGTGTTATTTTTACGAAAGTATTTTATGTTGGAGCAGACGATAATAACCCACTTTGTTCTTTCGATGAGATTATTCCTTTTAGGCAAGTCATTGAAGCTCGTGATGCTAGAGATTATCACAAAGTAGAAATAAAGGCCGAAGTAGAACATGCAAGTTGTAACATGCTTTCTGGTCGTGAAGTCGAATTGAGATGTGTTATGGGATTTGATACCAATGTACTTGACGAACATGAAATGAATCTTATTGTTGGAGTTGAAGAAACTGACAAAGACATGGACTATATTGAAAAATTACCAAGTGTCGTTATCTATGTCGTTCAACCTAATGATTCTTTATGGGATATCGCAAAGCGTTATAATACTTCTATAGGTGAACTAATGGCTATTAATGAATTAGATAGTGAAGCAGTTATTCCGGGAGAGAAAATCTTAGTTGTGAAAAAGTTAATGGAATACTAGAAAACCGGCGAAGAAGGGTGGATATGCCACCCTTTTTTGGTGCAGAAAGCACTGTACTTTCCTGCACAGAATTGAAAAGTACGTAGTCACTTTTCTTGTATTTAAATTATTTTCCATAAATATATTAGTGAATCTTATTCATATTGATTTATATTGTAAAACTGTATATAATATAAAGTATACATTATTCAATATGACATCGTGTAAATAGAGACAGATAACCTTTAGGAATATCTAATGTTATTCCGTCATTAGAAAAGGTGATTAAATGTATGAAGTGACCCTAAAGGCTAGGGCTAAAATTAATATTTCTTTAGATGTGTTAAGAAGAAGAGAAGATGGCTATCACGATGTAAAGATGATTATGCAAACAGTTGAGCTTTATGATAAGGTTTACATGCGTAAAACGAGAAAACAAGGAATCTTCATCAATGTCAACTTAAGATGGTTACCAACAGATGATAAGAATCTTTGTTATAAAGCTGCTAAACTATTAATGGATAGTTTTCAATTGGAGGACGGGGTTTATATCGATCTCTACAAGAAAATTCCTGTAGCAGCAGGATTGGCAGGAGGCAGTAGTGATGCAGCTGCTGTACTTGTTGGGATAAATAAGCTTTTTAGATTAGGACTATCGAAAGACCAATTAGCTGAATTTGGTAAACAAATAGGGGCAGATGTACCTTACTGTATTATGAGAGGAACTGCTTTAGCAGAAGGCATAGGGGAACAATTAACACCTCTAAAAGCATTTCCCGATTGTTACGTTGTTTTGGCAAAACCAGATATCAAGGTTTCAACGCCATGGGTATATAAGAATCTGCAGCTACAAAATGTTGACAAGCATCCAGAGACTGATCATCTTATCGAGGAAATAGAGAAAAATAATTTAAAGAGTATAGCCAATCAATTATGTAATGTTTTAGAAGAAGTGACGATAAAAGAATATCCTGTCATCAATGAAATAAAAAGAACATTGATTGAGCAAGGAGCATTAGGTTCATTAATGAGTGGTAGTGGACCAACAGTTTTTGGTTTATTTGATGATAAGAATAAAGCAAAGGAAGCAGTAGCCTATATTAAGAATAATGGTATTGCCAAACATGTATTTTTTAGTAGTATATATAATCCGCGAGGTTAAGCATGATTAGGAAGCGAGGGACTATTTCTATGTTAGATGATGGATTAAAGGTAAGTTTTTCTGGATACCTACCATTGAGAGACGTTGTATTCAATGCACTAAGAGAAGCGATACTTAAAGGTGATCTTAAACCAGGCGAACGATTAATGGAAAAACAATTAGCTGAAAAAATGGGTGTAAGTCGTACACCGATACGAGAAGCTATACGTAAATTAGAGTTGGAAGGTTTAGTAGTAATGGTACCACGCAAAGGTGCGCAGGTAGCAGAGATCACAGAAAAAGATGTAAGAGATGTATTAGAAGTACGTGCAGCTTTAGAAGAGTTAGCAGTAAAGCTTGCTTGTGCTAAAATAAGTGATCATGAAGTTAAACAATTAAAAGAAGCCATTAATGAGTTTGAAGAAGCAAGAAGAAAAGGGGATTTAGAGACCCTTGTTCAACTAGATATTCGCTTTCACGATATCATCTTTAAATCAACGGCTAATGATAAACTGGAACAGATTATTAATAATTTAAGAGAGCAGATGTTTAGGTATCGTCTTGCTTACTTAAGAAATGAATCTTACCACGACAAAATTACTGATGAACATAAAGATATTGCTGAGGCTTTAGTAGAAAAGGATGTTGAACGGGCATGTAGAACTGCTAAACAACATATTCAGAATCAAGAAAAAGCCGTTATCAATATGATGCATGAAGAACAAGGGCAATAATAAATAGTATAGTGAAAAAACAGCTTCTATTGTTTAGAGGCTGTTTTTTATTACTTAAGTTATGATAATATGTATAGTCAGTTAATCATATTATTCAAGGCAAAAGATTCTTGAGTTTATAGTCAAAATTAATATATTATGATAAAATAAGGATGTATTTGATATATTGTAAAAATAATTAAATTATTACAATTTAGTATCGCTAATTTTATAAGGAGTGAGGAGCATGGGGAATAAAAGAGCAATCGGATTTATGTCTGCAGTTGTATTTTTTTTAAGTTTATCTTTAACATTTAGCGTCAAAGCAGAAAGTACTCAGTTGGATTACATAGATGCTGCTAATCAAGTTCGACAACAGTTACAAGAGGAAGAGGCTAAGGAGTGGGCAACATTATCTGAGCAACAAAAGTATAATCGCCATTATGGTGATATTGTTGAGCAAATGGATCTTTATTATGAGCAATTTTTTAAGATATATAGTTGTATTGAAACAGATGAAACAATGAGTTTTTCAAACTTAGATATTTTTGAATCAAAAGTTAGTGTATTTAAAATAGAAGCTATAAGAACATTACAAAAACCAGATCAGCATCCGCATAGTCTCGATTATATTAAGCAAACTCTTGATGAACTGAGTAATTTAGCTC
The DNA here is from genome assembly GCF_002964605.1 of Vallitalea okinawensis. Taxonomy (NCBI): domain Bacteria; kingdom Bacillati; phylum Bacillota; class Clostridia; order Lachnospirales; family Vallitaleaceae; genus Vallitalea; species Vallitalea okinawensis. Next base: position 136,228 of record NZ_PQDH01000007.1, on the reverse strand, counting down.
AACTATTAAAAAATTATGCATTTTTTAGGAATGTAGAAACAAAAGAGCCAGTTGAAGAAGCTATTGAAAATTACAACTCCTATTATGAAAAAGTCTATAATTATTATCTACTTACTAGAGATGATCAGATTTATCCCCAAGATCTGTGCCAAGAGCCAATTAGTTCTTTAGAAAAAAAACTATCTAAACTGAGTACTTATGATGAACTCGATATAGCAGCATCTCAACTCTATGAATTGGTAAAGGATAATGAGAATTCTTATGAGGCTCAAAAAGAGTTTAAAGACTTGATGAAAGGAATTGAAGTCACAGGCTTTGATGAAGAAATTTATTCTGCTGCAACTCAATTTATAGATGAAATTGAAAGTGTAGCTATGGATAAGATGTTGGGAGAGAAAGTAAAGAATGACCAAACAAAAGAATTATATGATTCTTTATCAAAAGCGATTAAAGACTTAAAGGAACTGTATGAAAAAGAAGAAACAGATACTATTGATGTGAGTACTAAAATTAATGCGGCAGTTTTAGCAAAAGAACAAGAGTATAAAGAAATTGCTACAGATAATGGTTTTTCAACATTTGCTGAGTATAAGGCATATTTAGAAAATCAAGAAGAAGATCGTTTTGATATGATGGTAGAGGCTGTTATTCAAGAGAAAGAAGAGTATTTTAAGCAACTTGAAGAAGAAATGGCTAGAAGTAAAGCTGAATGGGACCAAACATGGGCAGATTTAAGAATAGATTTTAGTAAGAGTCAATATGAGCAAAAATATAATAAAGATTATTATATGTCAATGGTCCAAAAAAAAGCGAAAATGATTTATTCAAATAATGAGGATGTTGAAATGGAAGTACTGCTTCAGTCACTCTATTTTGATACTATGTGGGAACTTGTTAATCAAAAAGACTCTGATAGACAGTTAATGCAAGAATGTTATGATCGATATCCAAGTGATTTTATCAACATTACATGGGATTATCTAATACGTTTAGAAAATTAGATTTTATGAAATTAAATAAATTGTATTAAAAGAGGTTATTGAAAATATCAATAATCTCTTTTTTCTATTTAGAAGCTTTTTGTAATGATAGAAGATAAATTTAGGGGTTACCCCTGTGGATTTACTAATAATTTAGGGAATACTTTTGTGTGTGAATAAAATGTGAATAATTACAAAAAATGAATGTAACAAGAAAAGGACTGATGCCTTGATCTAAATATGCACATTACATTAATCATATGAGTGTTTCCTACATTAGAATTAAGAAGGGATTGTTGAAATGGGCGAAGTAATATTTGAATCCATATCCAATAAATTTGATAATATATACTCCATCTACATTACTATTTTTGTTGTATTATCGGGGATATTTATACTTATTCACGATGCTAGACGTTTGGAAATACGTAAAGACCATAAGGGATATAAAATAGCTAAAATAATCGGTTATGTATATATAATTGGAGGCGCTTCCCTATATGTAGTGACGTTGATTATTTAGTAGTTGTTAAAGGGAGGGAGAATTTTATTGAAAAAAAAGAAGTTTGAAAATAGGAGAAAAATAAAAGTTACCTTCAAAGAGGATCGAACTCATAATAGAGATAATAAAGTTATCGTACCTCTCATGTCGTCATTAGATGAAAATATCAAAACTTTTGAAAGTTTATTTCATAACTGTGATGATGTTGTTAAAAGAAAGTTTCCTATCGGAAAGGATAGAAAGATTTGGGCTTACATGGCGTATATTGATGTCATGGTTGATAGGAGGGTTATTGAAGAATCTATTTTAGAGCCTTTGATTGTCTATGATCGTGGTATACCCCCTGAGCCTAAAGATGCTAAGATACCCGTTTTTGATCTGTTAAGAGATGGTGGAATGGCAACAGCTGATCTCAAAGAGGTAACAAAGTTTGATGATTTAGTGGTATCTGTTTTAGCTGGGGATAGTATCTTACTTGTTGATGGTTTTGATAAAGGATTTGTGATAGCCACAAAAGGGTTCCCAAATAGAGGGGTTCCAAAGACTGAAACAGAATCAGTTGTTCGAGGTTCTAAGGAAGCTTTCTCAGAAGCATTTCGATTTAATACGGTACTAATAAGACGACGTATTCGTGATACAAAATTAAAAGTAAAACAAATGCAGATTGGTACGCGTTCAAGAACAGATGTTGCACTTATGTACATGGATGATATTGTACGAAAGGATTTGTTGGAGGAAGTAGAAAGACGGATTCATTCCTTTAAAATAGACGCTATTTTAGAGACTGGAACTGTTGAGCAGTTGATTGAACATGAATGGTTCAGTCCATTCCCGCAAGCACAAGTGACGGAAAGACCCGATAAGGTGGCAGCTTCAATTCTTGAAGGAAGAATAGCTATTGTTGTAGATAATACGCCCCTAGTACTTCTTGTACCATCTACCATCAATTCATTCTTCCAAGCTTCAGAAGACTATTATAACCGATGGGTTATTTCCAGTTTTGTTCGGATACTGCGTTATATAGCAGCATTCTTTGCAACTGCATTACCAGGCTTATTTATTGCTATAACGACTTATCATCCATCGATGATACCTTCTCAGTTAGCCTTTTCTATTGCAGCGTCCAGGGAAGGAGTGCCCTTTCCTGTAGTTATTGAGATTATTATTATGGAATTGGCTTTTGAATTATTAAGAGAAGCCGGTGTTAGGCTACCTAGTGCTATTGGAAGCACCATCGGTATAGTTGGTGGTTTAATCATTGGGCAGGCAGCAGTAGAAGCCAATATTATTAGTCCGATTATTGTTATTGTTGTGGCACTAACAGCGATATCATCCTTTGCAGTTCCAACTCAGTCATTAGTAGCGGGTATGCGTATTACTAAATTTTTAATTATATTATTCTCAGCTATACTTGGGTTATATGGCTTTATATTGGCTGTATTAGTATTGGTGATCCATTTAACTTCTCTCAAGAGTTTTGGAATACCATATCTTACACCTTACGTAGCTAGAGAATTGAACAAAGAAGAAGCAGTTAAAGATTCAATTCTTCGATTCCCGATTTTTGCACTTAAGACAAGAGGTTATTATGCAGTACCAGAAGAAAATATACGTCTGAAAACAGATAAAAATAATGAACAAGGTGATTAATATGATCTCCAACCAGAAAATTTCAATTAAACAAATTATGATTTTACTCATTTTAGATATGTTCGGTGCTGCCAGCTTAGTTACTCCAAGAATAGCTGTTGAATATGGAGAACAGGATGGATGGATTCTTATTATTATAGCAGGCTTGCTGGCTATGATCTATGGTTGGGTAATTACAAAATTAACTCGAATGTTTCCTCATAAAACATTCACAGAGTATACAGAAGAGATTACAAATAAATTCTTTGCAATCTTATTAAGTGTTTTATTTTTAATAAAATTACTGATCATCGGTTCTTTTGAATTAAGGATATTTGGAGAACTAACCAATCAGATGCTATTGAATAGGACACCCATAGAGGTCGTCTTACTACTCATACTATTAGTAGCAGTATACCTTGCCAGAAAGGGTTATGAGGTGCGGGCTAGAGTAGGAGAACTGCTCATATACATGGCCTTCATTCCTATCGTCATTGTTTTTGGATTTGGGTTGTTCAGTGTTGAACTTACCAATCTGGCCCCTTTCTTTGTAGCAGAATATAAGGAAATTATTAATGGCAGCTATGCAGTATCACTAAGATTCATTTCTATTGAATTAATACTGATTGCTGCAGCTTTTTTAACAGAACCACAGAAGATCACCAAAGCTAGCTTAAAAAGCATTGGTATCGTCACCGCAATGCATCTGGTCATCTACTTTGTAACCATAGGGACATTTGGTGTACGGGAGACAGCCAATCATATTTGGCCGGTTATCCCCATGATGAAAGTCATTAATTTACCTCAAATTTTTGTTGATAGACAGGATGCCCTTATGATGACATTCTGGATGTTTACAGCATTTGTTTATTTTAATGGTATTGTTTTCTTTAGTTCCTTCCTTATTCAAGATATTTTAGGTCTAAAATACCGTGATTATATTGTTTTGCCTCTAGTGCCAGTATTCTATATACTAGCACTGATTCCTGATAATATCATACAAACCTACAACTGGATGAATACTTACCTGCTTTATGGTGGGTTATCATTTAGCCTTGTAGTGCCTTTAATATTATTAGTTATAGCAAAATTTAAAAAGTTAGGTGACGCAAAAGATGAAAAGAAAACGGATTAGCTATGTTTTTATTATTGTTATGTGTTTAATGGTATTGACAGGATGTTGGGATAAGGTAGAGATCAATGATAGAGCCTTTGTCTTGGGGATGGGGATTGATCTTAAGGAAAATAGTAATGAGTTTATGATGTCTTTAGCAATTCCTAACTTGCCTGTCATTACTGGACAAAGTTCAGGTGGGGAACCTGCATTTGTAAAAGATGTAACAGATCAGTCTATTTTGGGGGCTTTTAAGAAGATGAGCACCCGTGTTAATAAACAAATCAATACAGAGAATTTAGAGGTGATTGTTTTTGGCATTGATTTACTTTCGGACCCTACTAAAGTTAAAGAAGTTTTTGATCATTTCGAAAGGAATCCCTCCTATTCTAGAAACCTACCTGTCGTTGTATCTCGGAGCACTGCTAATGAGATTTTAAATATAAAACCTGAAGGATCACAAGTTGTTGGTGGATATATTGGTGGTATCTATAAGAATAACAGTCAATATGTAAGTGTTTTCAATAAAATGTTTCTTGGGGAAATGTTGAAAGAAGCATTAGAGTACAATGGTACATTTATTATTCCAGAAGTAACTGGTGAAGACAATGAAGTGATGCTAGGTGGTTCAGCAGTTATGAAAGAATTTGAGTTCAAAGGATGGCTTAATGAAAGCGAAGTTAGAAGTATAGCATGGGTGAGAGAAGGGACAAAAGATACCCAGGTTAATTTTGAATTTATGGGTACTGCTATTCCTTTTGTGTTTACTAATTCAGAAGAAAAAGTATATTTTGATTTGAAAGATAATCATCTCTTTATTACCATTGATATTTTTACAGAAGGTGAAGTTACAGAGTTCATCTTCTATGAAGAGGATTTATTAACGGATGAAGAATATATTACATTAATGGAAAATTCCCTAGCACAAGAAATGGAGAATGAGATAGAAGCAGTTGTTAGACGGATGAAAAATGAGTTTAAGGCAGATTTATTAAGACTTAATGAGACCTTAAAGGTAAAAGATAAAGATCTATATCTACAGACTAAGGATAATTGGGATGAATATTTTAGTGCTTCTGATATTGAGGTTAATGTAGAAGTGAAGGTAAGACGTTTTGGGGAGATTAAGTAGTTAAATATAGTACATCTTTAAGAGTCAAGCACGTAAGGGGTTCTATAGCGCCTGCTAGGAAGACGTCCGTGTCTTAATAGCAGGGTTCGCCATCCGTGGCTCACTGCTTCATAGAACCCCTTACGTGCTTTCTGTATGGATTAACTGAAGAGTGTATAGTAGTGTTAAATGGTCTTAAGACTAAATATGTAGGTATAATTTAGCTGTAGGGTGGACATAATTAAAATAATAAGATTGTTGTTTAACTAAAAGAATAATTTACATATTGATATTTGTTAGCATGATTAATGGGAGGAGAAGTTAGCATGAGGAACATATTAGTAAGAGTCAATGACTTTTGGAAGAAAGATCGTAAAATGATATACATAGCAATAGTTTTGGGAGTAATTATTTCTTTCTCTATTACTGCTTATACCAAGGATTATGCCATGGATACAGGTGAAGAACTAGCTAAGAACTTTATTCGCTTTCATGTAATTGCTAACAGTGATACTGAAGATGATCAATTATTAAAGCTTGCAGTACGTGATACAGTGCTAGATACAATGACTCCTCTATTAAAGGATTCAAGTAGTATTGATGAGTCCAGAGAGCTAATTGAAGAGAATAGAGAAGAAATTGAGGCAATTGCAAGAGATGTTATTCATGAATGGAATAGAACTTATGATGTAAAGGTATCATTGGGACAAGCCAATTTTCCTACTAAAAAATATGGGGATGTTGTTTTACCGGCAGGGGAATATGAAGCCTTACGCATCCAAATTGGTGAAGCAAAAGGCAAAAATTGGTGGTGTGTCATGTTTCCACCTCTCTGTTTTGTTGATGTAACCCATGGTATAGTACCCGATGAAGCAAAAGAAGAGCTTGAAACTATTCTCACTGAAGATGAATATGAGATGGTATTAGCCATGAAGGATGAATCTGAATTAGATGTTAAAGTAAAATTTAAGATTGTTGAATGGTGGCAAAGTAGAGAACAAGAGTAAAAGCTATAAGATGAATAAAAAGTGATACCCTGTGTATTGCTTTTTTTTAGTGTAGTAAAGCTGGGATTTTGTAGAAGAAAAATGAGTTATATTCTATAGATTTAGTTTTCAAAGAGTCAAGCATGAAAGGGGTCCTATTACGCCGGCTGGGAAGACGTCCATGTCTTTGACAGCCGGGCTCACCGTCCATGGTTCGCTGCTCCATTGGACCCCTTACATGCTTTCGGTTACATAGTGTGGAATGAATTAACCTTGGAGGCTGTTTAATTTAAAACGAGGGAAGGCGTTGGAGAATGGTTGATAAAAACCATTAATTGGTATATAATAGTAGAGATAAGTATAAAAATGAACTACGGTCATTTTTGCTGGGAGATGAAAAGAATGCATACAAAACATGAGGAGATTTTTAATATACGCAGCTATGAAGTTGATTTCAATAATCAACTATTTATAAGCTCTATTTTTGATTATATGCAGCAATCGGCTACACTTCATGCTAATAATTTAGGGTTTGGATTTGATGATTTAGCAAAAAAGGGGTTGTACTGGGTTTTATCTAGAATTGATGTAGAAATTATGAGTCTGCCAACTTATGGAGGAAAAGTGACAGTTACAACTTGGCCCAAAAGTATCAATAAACTCTTTGCAATGAGAGACTATATTTTGAGGGATGATCATGGGAATATAATATGTAAAGCTACTTCAGCATGGATTCTAATGGATATTAATAAGAAAAGACCGAGTAGACCACCCAAAGATCTTTATGATCAAGTTGAAGAATATGCCATTAATACAATGCCTGATAAAATTCAAGAGCCGGTAAACAGGATCTTAGATTATGAGCATATAGTTGGCTATTCAGATTGCGATATTAATAAACATGTCAATAATGTGAACTACATACGATGGGTACAGAATACATTTGATCAAACCTTTCATAATACCCATAGAATGACTCATATCCAAGTCAATTTCTTATGTGAATGTGGTATGGGAGATGCTATTGAGATATATAAGCAAGCATTAGAAAACGATCAATGGTATATCGATGGGCACAATAAGACTTTAGGTCAAAAGGCATTCCAGGCAATTATGACTTGGGAACAGATATAAGTAAATAATGATTAGACCTATAGATCTGCTATACTTAATGGCAGATCTTTTTTACTTCTATATTGTAATCTAATAAGTTATTCGCATTTGGATTTGATTTATCAAAATGAATCGTGTATCATTATAGTGAATAAATTGGTAGGACTAATTATTTTAATGCACAATTTTGAATGAGTTCACTAATATAATAATATAGTAATATTAAGTTTTGACTTGAAGTGAGGTTGAAGTAGAATGAATAAAAAGAATGTTATTGTACTGTTCGGGGGACAATCATCAGAACACAGTGTATCCCTTGTTTCTGCTACAACGATTATAAAAGGTATTAATCAAGATAAATATAACATCTATCCTGTAGGAATCACGCAAGAGGGAAGATGGTTGTATTATGATGCTGCTATTGAGAAGATAGCTACAGATGAGTGGAAAGAATCAGGAAAAAAAGCCTTAATCAGTCCTGATGCCTCTGATCAATCACTACTGATCTTTGAAGAAGACAGGATGAGAAAAGTTAAGGTCCATGTGATTTTCCCAGCTTTACATGGTCTTTACGGTGAAGATGGAACAGTTCAAGGACTTTTTGAATTGGCTAAAATTCCTTACGTAGGCTGTGGCGTATTATCTTCAGCAGTATCGATGGATAAATTTTATACGAAGATAGTTGTCGATACTTTAGGCATACGTCAAGCAAAGTTTGTAGGTGTGTTTCGTAGAAATTTAGAAACCATAGATGGTGTTATAGAAAATGTAGAAAAGACATTTGATTATCCAGTTTTTATTAAACCATCCAATGCGGGATCATCTGTCGGCGTTTCTAAAGCGCATGACCGTAAAGAGTTAATTGTAGGATTGAAGGAAGCAGCAAAACACGATCGTAAAATTCTCGTTGAAGAGTTTATAGACGGACGAGAAGTTGAATGTGCTGTATTAGGTAATGAAAATATCCAATCATCAGGTGTTGGAGAAATTTTACCAGCAGCAGAATTCTATGATTTTGATGCTAAATATAATAATGCAGAATCAAAAACAGTTCTAAATGCTGACCTGCCAGAAGAGGTAAGTTTAAGAATTCGTCGTTATGCTGCAAGAATTTTTGAGGCACTCGATGGAAAGGGATTTGCAAGAGTTGATTTCTTTGTAGAGAAAAATTCCGGTGAAGTTGTGTTTAATGAGATTAATACATTACCTGGATTTACGTCCATTTCAATGTTTCCAATGCTTTGGGCAGAAAAAGGACTTCAACTAGAAGAACTTGTTGATCAGTTACTTGAGCTAGCCCTCGAGTAAAATCATAAATAATACGTAAACCCACGACAGAAGAGGTGATTATATGGAAAAGGACGTTTTAGTTTCAGTAATTGGTGTTCAAAGTGATCTTGTATCAAAAGATAAAGAGGAAATTGAAGTGATTACAAAAGGTAAATACTATGAAAAAGGTATGAAAAAATATATTACTTATAAAGAAACTGAAATGGAAACAGAAAAAGATATAATGTCTACTGTTAAGATTGATAACAACAGAGTAACGTTATCTCGAATTGGCGAAAACAGTACCAATATGCTATTTGAAGTTGGTAAAAAGCATGTGAGCCATTATAATACCATGTTTGGGAATTTTGAATTGGGAATTACCACAAGAAGCATGGATATTGATTTTGATGATAACCAAGGAGAAATCAAAATTAATTACCTATTAGAAGTTAATAATAGTCCAGTAGGTGTTAATGATATCTGCATAAAAATACAAAATGATTTTAGTAATTTTAAATTATCATAATCAGTGGAGGAGTCGGTTCTATGAGAATACGTAAGGCAATTATACCAGCTGCTGGTCTGGGGACACGATTTTTACCAGCAACTAAGTCACAACCAAAAGAGATGTTACCCATCGTTGATAAACCAACGATTCAATATATAGTTGAAGAAGCGGTAGCCTCAGGAATTGAAGATATAATTATCGTTACAGGAAGAAACAAGCGATCCATTGAAGATCATTTTGATAAGTCGCTAGAACTCGAGTATTTATTAGAAAAAGGCGGGAAAGATGAGTTGCTAAAGATCGCCCGTGATGTTTCAGAAATAGCCAATATCCATTATATACGTCAAAAAGAGCCTAAGGGTCTAGGACAAGCAATTTTGACTGCTAAAAACTTCATTGGTAATGAACCCTTTGCAGTTTTATTAGGGGATGATATCATACATTCTGAAAAGCCTTGTTTAGAACAGATGATGGAAGTTTATGAGCAATATCAAACGACAATTTTAGGTGTACAAAGAGTACCAAAAGAGGATGTTAGTAAGTATGGTATTGTATCAGGTGAGTCAAAAGCTGATAGGATGTATTATGTAAAAGATATGGTAGAGAAGCCTAAACAATCTGAAGCGCCATCGGATGTGGCCATTTTAGGACGTTATATCATTACACCAGCTATATTTGATTATCTTGAAAATCAAGAGACTGGCGCTGGTGGTGAAATTCAATTAACTGACTCATTACGTCGATTAGCTATGGATGAAGATATGTATGCTTATGATTTTGTGGGCAAACGTTACGATGTGGGTAATAAATTAGGTTTTCTAAAAGCAACTGTTGAATTTGCTCTAATGCGTGACGATTTAAGAGATGATTTTGAACAGTATCTTAAGGAAATCGTCAACAATTAAATAATATAAAAATGAACCGTGGAATAATCCACGGTTTTTAAGACTGAAATATTAAAGCTTTGTAACAGAGGTTAGGTTATTGAAAAGAATGCCGATAAAATTAATGCAGTGAAAGCATATGAAGTAGAATATTTTATGATTAGAAGAGCAGAAGTAGTCAGGTTAAGTAAGTACTTTTTGCAGGTTAATCATTTTATTGTTATGAAAATTATGGTATAATTACTTCTAGATTCTAAAGTATTTGGAGGATATTTTATGAGGAAATATATAGCCTTGCTACTTAGTTTTACATTATTATTCAATTTCTCATTCTTAAATGTCAGTGCTATATCCTATTTGTATACAAGTGACGACCCCATTGAAACACAAATAACGACAAGTTACATAGGTCGAACAGAGGCACCTGACATGATACGTAATCTACAATTTGATGATGTGAGTGATTCACATTGGGCCAAAGAGGCCATAACACGATTAGGAGCTCTAGATATTATAAAAGGCTTCAATTTTGGTGGAAGATATCTCTTTGAGCCTGAACGTAATGTAACCAATGAAGAAGCTTTAGCCTTTATTCTTCGTGCCTTAGGTTTAGAAGCTAATGCACAGCAAGAGGCAATTAATATAGCCAATCAACAAGATACACCTCAAGAGATATTGGATCTTTGGTCTAGAGGATATCTCGTTGTAGCTAATCAAATAGGGTTAATCAATGCTAATGAATTACAAGATGCATTATCCGTTGAGCAGGATGTATTAGATCCAGAGATTAACTTTATTCGTTCTGGACAGGCTACAAGAGAGCAAGTAGCTGAGTGGGTTGTTGAAGGTATTAATAGTATTGATCCCACAGCTTTATTACCAATCAGTGGACAGCAAAGGGTTTATGACTTTAATGATTGGCAAGATATTAGTCCAGATCAGATTGCTAATGTAGAAGCAATACTTGTCAATAATATCATGTCTGGATTTCCAAATGGCACGTTTAGACCTCAAGGTACTATTACAAGAGCGGAAATGGCTCAGACTCTTAAAAACATGGATGAAGTTTATTATAATACACAGAACATCATTAAGAAAACCGGGATTATAGTAGATATACAAGATTTAACAGAGTTTGAGGGGACAAAGATCATTTATTCAAAGAAGTATCGCATTCTTACTGAAGAAGGTACTATAGAAGAAGTTACATATAGCAATGAACAAGACAATATAGGTCAAAAAGTCATTAGAGATGTGGTTGTTTATCGAGAGGAGCAAGTTGCCGGCTTAGAAAGCCTTCTTGCAGACGATGTTATCGAATATTTGATTGATCAAGATGCAAGTGAAATGCTCTATATCAATGACTTAGGGAAAGTTAAAGAGCAAACTGTTGAAGGTATACTTCAACCATTAAGTGATATTGCAACAGGTTATATTGTTATTGAAGATGCTAATGGAGGGAAATTTAAGTTAAAATTAGCAAGTGCCCTTTATGGGACTGACTTTATCCATGTTGATGGTGAAGATATTCCTCTTAATCAAGCGCCAATAGAGAATAAAGTGGAGTTAACCATTGCTAATGGTATTGTTATTGCCATTACGTATGTTGGACAGGAAGCTTTATATGAAGAGTTGACAGGTGTGGTAATAGATGTTAATTCAAATCTAGGATATATTACGGTTGTGGATGAGAAAGGCAATGAAGTCACTAAAAATTATTATAAGAATAGTATTGTTGTTGAAAAACAGCAGTATTATGAAGACGAAGACGAAGTTGGCTATTATGATCAGGTCTTTCCATACTTTGGATTTGATCCTTTAGATGCAGACATCAGTGATGTAGAAACTGGTGATACAGTAACAATGAGACTAGATGAGGAAGGGAAGGTATCTCATTTATTTGCTAGAGCTAATTACAGCATGTATTACGGTAAAGTAGAGTTCATCGTACCTAAAGGTGCTCTTGGAACCCAAGTGCATCTTTTACTAGAGGATAATACACGTGTTATTCTGGATGTACCTTCTGATACACCTGTTTTTAAAGCAGATCAACAGGTTGGAATTTCAGAGTTATTACCAGGTGATTGGATGAAGGTTTTAGTTAATCGTGCTGTGATCAGTCCAGGATATGAAATTACAAAAGTAAAGGAAGTCATCATTGATGATGCCGGTTTCATGGTGCTGAATGTGTACAGTGGTCAAATAAGTAGATTCAATGATATACAAAATACATTGTATCTTCAGGATGCAACAACTTTGAGTAAAATGGGATGGGTTGATTATGAAATTGGCAAAACATTAACTTTATCCGATGATGTGGAGTATTATTATAATGATGAGCAGGTCTCAAAGGATTACATCGAACATTTCCTTGGATATAATGGCATTATCTATATTGCAGTTAAAGAATACTATGGTGATGAGCAAGTGAAAAAGGTGACTTATCGAGATGGTAAAGATCAAGTATTGGATTCAAATACAGTTACTTATTCCAATGGTGTTGGTAAGTTCATGATAGATAATTATAAGAAGTTCATACAAGCTGATGATGGGACAATTATTGTACGTAATGGTCGATTGGTTAATGAGCAAAACATCATGGTTCCTGACTATACTCAGGTTGTCTTAAATGGAGCAAAAGCGGCTGTTGTTGATATTACCCAACCACCCGTTACAGATAATATAAAAGTCTATCGTGTGCGTATAGCTAGTATTGATGAAGTGGTTTCCTTTACAGGTCAATCCCATTCAGAGTTAAATGATATGACTTGGAGTTTTTCACCTGTTGGAAGTACATACACTATTGATTACTATACAAAATTTATTGATGATACAGGTGTTAAATCATTGAGTGATTTTATTGATTATACTGAAGATACAAAGGTAGATGAGGTGTATACGATCTTTGTAAGAGGTAACCATGCTGAATATATCGTTACCCAGCCTTATGTGCAAGATGGTGTAAGAGGTGAAATCTACAAGATCGATAGCGATAAGCTCTTTATACGTGATACCTATTACTATGATCAAAATAATGGTAGTTGGAATGATTTCAGTGCGCAAAATGTTGGATCTGAAATTCAAGTACCAGAGAATAGTGTCATTATTAAAAATGGTGAATATGCGTCTATAGATGATTTAGAACGTGGTGATAAAATTCGTGTGATGACAGATGAAAACCTCATGAATAAGTACATTAGTTCAGGAGGAACCACTAAAGAGGTAAATGGTTATATAATCTTTGTAGAAGGCTAAGGAGGGGTACTTATGAAGACAAAATTGACAGCATTGGCCTTGACATCTTTACTGATTACGAATACTACCATAAGTGCATTAGCAGCACCTGGTGATAGTGGCTTTTTCGGAGGGGTATCAGAAGGTATCATGCTTCCTAAAACTATTGAACAACAAGTAGATGTCAAAGCGAAGAAGAAAGAAACGCTTCTTTATAAAGAGATGATTTTTATTTCAGGTGAGCCCATTGAAGTCAGTGGTACACTAGAAATTGAAAGAAATGATGATGTTCTAGAAATACAAGAAAGTGGTTCATTTAAAGAAACTTATACTATTGAAGCGTATAGTTCAGATTTTAGTACTACACTTAAAAGAGAAGTTGAATTATTAACTTATTTTATTAAATATGACAGTCCCTATGGTGAGCAAATTAAAAAAGATTCTACGGTCACTGGCTGGGAGGAGACAGTAACTGTAGGTGGAGCAACCTATGTTGTAGATGAGGAAATGTCTGATTTTGGTGAAGGAAAAAATTTCTATAGTTTTATAGAAGATTCTACACCAGGTATTTCATATTATAACGGTAACATCTCCTATCACCTTATCTATAAGTCTGATGATACTGTCTATGCAGAATTGACTGTTGAAGGGGGCTCCTATGGCTATGATCAGCCTTGGTCCAAAGCTGAAAAGCAGGAGTTTATGATTAATATTGATAAGAAAGGTACTGAACCTTGGCAAATGAATATCCAAGTGAAACCTTTTATGAATTCGACGAAGGACGTTTATTATGAGTCCAATGATGTTTCAGCCATAAGTTTTGCTGGTACTTATACCCAAATAATCGATACTGAAGGTGGATTAGCCTATGAGATAAAAACTAACCATCCACAGTTAAAAGAGAGTCAATTGAAGGGTGCAACATATCTTAAACCTATTAATGATTTTGAGAAGTTGAAGATCCCTGGACAGTCAACTTATATCAGTTCAAGTCATTATGCCTATAGCGACGTCATGAAGCTGATGAGTGTTGGCGTCATTGATGAAACACCACTTTCCTATCAACCCTATGAAGCTATTACGCGAGGGGAATTTACAGTTATGCTGTCTAAAACATTAGGCATTTTTCCTCCTAAAGATACAAAGGATCTTTATGATGATGAAGTTGTTGTTTTTGCTGATGTGCCTCAAGAACATGATTTATATGAGTGGTTATATGCTGCAAAGGAAAGTAAACTGGTACAAGGTAGAGAGAATAATTTCTTCAAACCAGATGAGCCCTTGACAAGGGAAGAAGCATTTGCATTATTAATCCGCGTCATTGGTTTAGATCACATTTCACTGGATCAAACAACCTTGACATCTTATGTTGATGATGCAGATATTTCACCATGGGCAAAAGAAGCTATTTACGTAGGTACTGAATTGGGTCTATTTGCAGGTTACACTGATGGACGCATTAATCCTAAGGGTTATATATCAAAAGCAGAAGCAGCAGTAATTGTCAATAATTTGATCGACTTTCTTAATGAAGACATGGTAGAACTTTATATGAAGGAACTATAGGTTAATATGATCCTATTTACAAAAGAAATGATGAGAAATAAGGAGGAAGTAGTAATGAAGAGAAGAATAGTAGCAATGGTATTAGTAATGATGATGCTATTTACTTCCAACGTATATGCCATGGAATCTGATGATGCTATGGAGCAAATGCAATTGATTATGGATTTTATTGATAATAACTATGTTGGCTCAGATATTTCCAAAGAGGAATTATATGAAGCGGCATTAAAAGGGATGTTCGAGGAATTAGATCCTTACAGCGTCTATTATACGCAGGAAGAATATGAACAATTTCTTGAAGGTGTGTCTGGAAACTATAGTGGCATTGGTGCCTATATTCAAGAAGTAGAAGAAGGTATCATGGTAACTGAGCCTATGGAAGGCTCACCAGCAGAAAAGGCTGGATTATTACCAGGAGATATCATTATCAGCGTTAATGGTACGAAGTTAACTGAAGTTACCTATGATGAAGGTATTGACCTAATCAAAGGTAAAGCTAACTCTAAAGTTATATTAACTGTTAGAAGAGGAACTAATGTCTTTGAGGTAGAAGTGATCAGACAAGAAATTCAAGTTAAAGCAGTAAGCTATACGCCTTTAATTGAGTTATATCCAGAGTCAAAAGACCCTGATGCACCTTATATTTGGTATGTTGACATTAATTCCTTTAATGCTACAATCGCAGATGATTTTGGAGCTATCCTTGAAGAAGCCAAGGAGGCAGGTATCAAAGGATTAATATTAGATGTACGTAATAATTCAGGAGGCTATTTAGATCAAGTCGTTGAGATGTGTAGAATGCTTGTTCCAGATGGTACAATTGTATCTACAGTTGATAAACACGGTAATATGACTGCTTACTTTAGTGAGTTAGAGGAAACACCTTTTAAAATTATATGTTTAACCAATGAAAACTCCGCATCTGCATCAGAAATTTTTGCTAGTGCTATAAAGGATTCTATATCAGGGATTCTTATTGGAGAAACAACCTACGGTAAAGGTGTTGTCCAAATGATTTATAGTTTAGGTGATGATCTTCACTTTAAATTAACTGTTAAAGAGTATTTTACGAGAAATGGCGATAAAATTAATGGACTTGGTGTAGAACCTCATATTGAAGTAGTAGTACCAAGTTATATTGAAGATAACAATAAAATCTACATGTATGAATATGAAGATGATATGGTTAAGGATATCGAGGATATTCTTATGTATCTTGGCTATATTGAAGAAGCAGACACATTCTACGATGCTCAAACCGTTTCAGCTATGATGAAGTTTCAAGAAGAGCAGGGGTTGCCTGTTACAGGAATGACGGATTACGTGACTATGTCTGCACTTAATCAAACCTTATATGAATCTGTACAAGAGTATGATCCACAAATGGATATGGCAGTTGAAATTATGTATAATATGATATATTAAAGATAAAGTGATATAAGCAGTAAATGGGCGCAAATATGCGCTCATTTATGTTTGTTTTCTAATAGGAAGTTTTATAGTATATATTCTTCTATGGGATAAATAGCTAAGCAATTTTTTGTTTTTATAATGGAATAAACAATATGTGCCCGATTTCTTATATAATATAAATAATTATTATCGTAAAGGAAATGATGAATATATGCGTATTTAATAATTTCATATAAATATGCAAAAAATTCTTGACGTGGGTACATAATAATACTAAAATAGATAAAGTTATGATTAAAAATTAAATTGATATGTATGTATTTTCTTATGACTAAAAGCATGGGGTGAAAAAAATGAAATACATTTTTGTTACAGGCGGTGTTGTATCAGGCCTAGGAAAAGGTATTACAGCAGCCAGCTTAGGTCGTCTCTTAAAAGCCAGAGGTAAGAAAGTGACGATTCAAAAGTTTGATCCGTATATCAACATTGATCCAGGAACTATGAGTCCTTATCAACACGGTGAAGTGTTCGTTACCGAAGATGGTGCCGAGACAGACTTAGATTTAGGGCATTACGAAAGATTTATTGATGAAAACTTAAACAAATACTCAAACGTGACAACCGGTAAAGTTTACTGGTCAGTTCTCAACAAAGAAAGAAAAGGCGAATATTTAGGCGCCACAGTTCAAGTTATACCTCACATCACAAACACTATCAAGGACCGTGTACACCGGGCTGGAAACTCTGAAAATGCAGATATTGTTATTACAGAAATCGGTGGTACTGTTGGTGATATTGAAAGTTTACCATTCTTAGAAGCTATTCGACAAGTAGCAGCAGATGTTGGACGAGAAAATGTTTTATACATCCATGTTACTTTAATTCCGTATCTCCGAAAATCAGGCGAAATGAAAACAAAACCAACTCAACATTCTGTTAAAGAACTTCTTTCCATTGGTATTCAACCAGATATATTAGTATTACGTACAGAGCATGAAATTAATAATGAAATGCGTAGAAAGATTTCTTCATTTTGCAATGTTGATGAAGATTGCGTTATTCAAAATCTTGATGCAGAAACACTGTATGAAGTTCCTTTAATGTTAGAAGATGAAGGATTAGCTCGTATGGCGTGTAAAAAATTACATTTAGACTGTGATGAGCCCAAACTGAATGAATGGAAAGAAATGGTTAATCGTGAAAAACATTTGAATGATGAAGTGACCATAGGATTAGTAGGTAAATATGTAGAATTACATGATGCTTATATTTCCATAGTAGAATCATTGAAACATGCTGGTATCTATCATGGTATTGATATTCATATCAAATGGATTAACTCAGAGGAGCTCACAGAAAGTAATGCTCATGAGATTCTAGCAGATGTAGATGGTATTCTAGTACCAGGTGGATTTGGTGATCGTGGTGTTGAAGGAAAAATTATTAGTATTCGTTATGCAAGAGAAAATAAAGTCCCTTTCCTAGGTATTTGTCTAGGAATGCAGTGTGCTGTTATCGAGTTTGCGCGTAACATATTAGGATTAGAAGGGGCACATAGTTCGGAATTAGTTCCAAAGACTCAATACCCAGTTATTGATTTAATGCCTGAACAAAAGGATATTGATGAATTAGGTGGTACGATGCGATTAGGTGCGTATCCATGCAAAGTCATTGAAGGAAGTAAGGCGTTTGAAGCTTATGAAGAACAGCTTATATATGAAAGACATCGTCATCGTTATGAATACAATAATGAATTCAGAAAACGTTTAGTTGAAGCCGGTCTTAAGATAACTGGTATTTCACCAGATGAGAGATTGGTAGAGATGGTAGAAATTGAAGATCATCCATGGTATGTTGGCGTTCAATTCCATCCAGAATTTAAATCAAGACCAAATCGTGTACATCCATTGTTTAGAGATTTTGTTGGAGCAGGATTAAAAGAAAAGAAGTCAGTTTAAAACTGACTTCTTTATTTTTAGTTCTATTTTTCTTCTTTATTCTTTTTCCAAAATTTCCACTTTGGCTCTTGCTTCTTATTGGCATTAGGATTTTTTCCATCTTTATAACCAACAATGTACAATCCAGCAAGTTCTACTTTAACCATCTTTTTAGTAGGTAAAGTCTTAAAAACCTTTGGATCACAAATTAGAGTTGTAATTTTAGGACCGATTTTAGCTTTTACAAGTGGCATTTTTCTAAAACGGTAGTATTTAGGTACTTGATCCACAACCATTTTAGGTAAATTAGCTTCGGTAATTTTCATTTTTTTCTTATCAATAACAAGAATTGATTGCATCATTTTATTTTGGCTAATCATTTCTTGGCTTTGATCCATTTTCGTTTGAAGTTTTTTACCAACAAAATATAGGATCACAAAAACAGCTGCTACAATAAGAAATATAATGACGATAATTGATAATGCGTCCAAGTCGATTCCTCCTCTGTTCTTTCGGCACTTCCTAAGAGTGTGCTTACTTTAAGAATCACTTAATTAAAGGATTCCTAAGTTACCATTACTTATTTTATCACTTAATGGGTCATTTTTAAATACCTTTAATTAAAAAAATAATGGAATAAGGATTTTTATTTGAAATACATTTTGCAAATAATATGATATAATATATGATGAATGTATAAAATTAAAAAATTCACAATGTTAAGTGTTATTATGTATTGAACCTAATCCTTTTGGATTGAGATAACAGCTTCGTCTATAAAATTACTTTAGTTGATGCAAAGGAGCAGAAAAGGGCATTATGTTCAATATATATCCTTGATTAAATTGGACTAATCAGGATACACATGATAAATCCAGGTGAAAAAATGGATAGGGGGATTTTATGGATCAAGTTGTGACTACAATGGATGTTTTTGCTGACTTTTATAATTCTATTGGCATGATTCTTAGTGCCATAGGGGCTTTCATTGGGCTTATTGGACAATATATCTTTCCAATCAATTTTATATTGGGAATCATAATCGTTTTTTTTGAACGAAGAAATCCAGCTAGTTTATGGGCTTGGCTATTGTTACTCTTTTTTATACCAGGTATTGGTTTTATACTGTATCTCTTTATTGGGCAAGATTTACGTAGACAAAAGCGTTTTGAAATCAAAGAGGTGGAAGATCATTTAAGTTCACTTGTTCATTTACAAGAACAAAATATCTTAAATAATGAATTGGTTTTAGAAGAGGAGTATATCCGTTATAAAGATATGATTAATCTTCACTTAAATAGCAATAAGTCTTTACTAACCAGTAATAACACAATTGATGTTTATACTTGGGGAAAAGATAAGTTCTCAGCTTTAAAAGAAGACCTGTTAAAAGCAGAAAAATTTATTCATCTTGAATATTACATTATTAAGTATGATTATCTAACTGAAGAGCTATTTGATATATTAAAGAATAAGGCAAGAGAAGGTGTAGAAGTACGTGTACTCTACGATGGTATGGGTGGGCGTACAATCTCCAAAAAGATATGGAAAGATTTGAAAAGCTGTGGTGTTAAAATTGGTGAGTTTTATCCGCCTTTTATTCCATTCATGAATATCCGTATTAATTACCGTAATCACAGAAAAATATGTGTCATTGATGGTCAAATTGGGTATGTAGGTGGAATTAATATTAGTAAAGAATATATTGGTGAAGGAAAGCTAGGAACTTGGCGTGATACCCATTTAAGAATTGTAGGAAATGCTGTGTCTCAATTACAAGTGCGTTTTGCTTTAGATTGGGATTATATAAAAAAAGAAAATTTATGTACCATGGATAAGTACTATATGGTTGAATATCCATTTAAAATAGGTAACAAAAAAGTTCAAATTGTTTCCAGTGGTCCTGACTCCAAGTGGCAAAATATCCGTAACGGTTATCTTAAAATGATTAATGAGGCAGAGCAACGGATTTATATTCAATCACCCTACATTATCTTAGATGACAGTTTATTAGAAACTCTTAAGGTAGCTTCCCTTGCAGGTATTGATGTTCGCATTATGATGCCTTGTCAACCTGACCATCCATTTGTATATTGGGCAAGTTATTCATATATTGGTGAGTTAATTCAGGCTGGTGCTAAGGTTTATACTTATGATGATGGATTCATCCACAGTAAGGTATTAACTGTTGACGGTTTGGTCAGCTCTGTTGGTACAGCTAATATGGATATACGTAGTTTTAAGGTGAATTTTGAAGTCAATGCGTTTATCTATGATAAAGAAACAACTGTCCAATTAGAAAAGATATTTGAAGAGGATATGAAAAACTGTACTGAAATTACACCAGAGATTTACAATAAGCGACCATTGAAAGTTAGATTCAAAGAATCTATATCTCGTTTATTAGCACCAATACTATAGTAAGTTTATGTAGAATAGAGTATTAAAATTACTCCAAACCAGTGTTTAAAAGGACATAGGTTTGGAGTTTTCTTATAGTTATTATCATGTGATATGAATTATTTATAGAAAGTCATGATCTTTTTCTATTCATTAGTTATTCTTATTATCGTAAAATAATATTAAATCAAAGATAAATAAAAAAACGATGTATAAAGTAATGTGAAAGGCGGTGTTAATTATGGCAGGTGAACAGATTTTTATTAGCACAGTGTTTATTGCAGGTTTATTATCTTTTTTCTCACCTTGTATTTTGCCTCTCCTACCGGTGTATATTTCTTATTTTGGAGGAGAAGATGGTGAAAAGGAGATTAAGGGTATTCGAATAGGCAAGTTATTGATTAATCCTCGTGTAGTATTAAGAACAATGATCTTTGTTGGAGGACTTTCCACTAGTTTTGTAATTCTTGGTTTTGGCGCTGGTGCCTTAGGCGCTTTCCTCAATAGTCGTATTTTTTTCGTTGTTAGTGGTTCTGTCGTTATTCTACTAGGAATGCATCAAACAGGACTTTTTAAGCTTCATTTTTTGGAAAGAGAGAAGAAGTTAGACTTAAAGCGAAGTAAAAGAAGTGACTTACTAGGTACTTATCTTTTAGGGTTTACATTTAGTTTTGGATGGACACCATGTATTGGACCAGTACTTGGAGCGGTACTAGGGTTATCAGCTATTGAAGGGCAGGCTGTCTATGGAGCGTGGCTTATGTTCGTTTACGCACTTGGTCTTATGATCCCTTTCCTAGTTATCTCAATTTTCTCAGACCTACTTTTAAGACATGTGAGAAAACTAAATAAGCATATGGGAAAGATTCGAATAGTTGGTGGTATCATTATTATCTTTATGGGGATCTTGCTTATGACAGATAGTTTGAACATGATCGTCGCATTATTTGAGTAGATAATCGATGTAAATATCGATAACAAATAAAATTTAGTTGAATTGTAGAATGAAAGGAGAATTAATTATGAAAAGGTTAAAAGTATTGGTGGTTGCTCTTATAGTTGTTTTGGGAGTAGTGGGGTGTACAAAGCAAACACAAATGAAACAAGAAGATACAATGAATCATACTAATTCAGATAAGATGAAAGACGACCATAAATCAGAAGACAAAATGGAAGATCAAATGAAAGATGATAAGATGTCTGAGGATGAAATGAAAAATGACGAAATGAAGGATGACAACATGTCTGAGGATAAAATGGAAAATGACGAAATGAAAGATGACAATATGTCTGATGATCAAATGGAAGAACAGGTTATGAATAAGGGACGAGAAGCAACACTCTTTAGTCTTCAAGATCTGGATGGTAATACCCATGCCCTATCAGACTATAATGGAGAGAAAGTTTATGTGAAGTTCTGGGCATCTTGGTGCTCCATTTGCTTAGCTGGTCTTGATGAGTTAAACACACTATCTGGTGAAGATAATGATTTTAAAGTGTTAACTGTTGTATCGCCAGGGCATAAAGGGGAGCAAAGTGTAGAAGATTTTGTGAACTGGTTTGCTGGACTTGAGGGTGTGGAAAATATTACAGTACTTTTAGATGAAGGTGGAGAGATTAGTAAGGCTTATGGTGTAAGAGGTTATCCAACTTCTGTATACATTGGGTCAGATGGTATTTTGGTTAAGACTCTTCCAGGGCATAATGGGAATGAGCAGATTAAGAGTAGTTTTGAGGAGATATATTAAATATCTATCGTATCTGAAGATATATATTTCTTGGGTTGCCGCTGGTGAATATTTATATTGCAGTATGGCGATGTACTTTCAAGATTTTCTAAATACATTTCGATAAAATTTGTCTAACGCTCAGATTCAGCGTCCTGCTTCAGCTGAGCTGTAGATATAAAAATATAAATGATGATATTCAAAGTTCGTTCATAGAAAGGTGGTTGGAATAATGAAAGCCATTATTACTGTAGGATTAGTAATTGTGATTGGGATAGGATTAATGGTATTTGCCCATAGATTTTTAGCTGAGGATGATCCTTTATCAACTGGGGATATGGATAATAGTTTTGTTTCAGCTGTTGCTCATGATCCATCTCCTATACCTAGTAACCCAAATGAACATGTTGATTTTAGTGATAGCCAGTTTGAGGAAATTTGGTTGGCAGGAGGTTGTTTCTGGGGAGTTGAAGCTTATATGTCACGGATCTATGGAGTATACGATGTAACTTCTGGATATGCTAATGGTAATACGGAAGATCCTTCTTATCAGGATGTTATTTATGGTTCAGGTCATGTGGAAACGGTTCATGTTAAGTATGATCCCCAAAAGGTTAATTTAGAGACACTATTAACCTCTTTCTTTAAAGTTATTGATCCAACGAGTTTAAATAAACAAGGTAATGATCGTGGTGAGCAGTATCGAACAGGTATCTATTATAGAGATGAGAAGGATCTTCCTATTATTGAAAAGGTTATAGCAAGTGAACAGGAAAAACATGATAAACCTATCGTTACGGAAGTAGAAATTCTTAACCATTACTACTTAGCAGAGGAATATCATCAAGATTATTTAGAGAAAAATCCAAATGGCTATTGTCATATAGATTTTAGTCATCTAGAGGAGGCGGTTTATATCGATCCAGCAAAATATACCAAACCAAGTGATGAAGTGTTAAAAGAGAAATTAACAGATATACAATACCGAGTAACACAGTTAAACGATACAGAAAGAGCTTTTACGAACGAGTATTGGGATAGTAAAGAGCCTGGCATCTACGTGGATGTAGCAACAGGGGAACCGTTATTTACATCAAAAGATAAGTATGATTCAGGATGTGGATGGCCAAGTTTCACAAAACCAATAGTAGCTGAAGTGGTTAATTATACAGTTGATGAAAGTTTTAATATGATTCGTACTGAAGTAAAAAGCCGTGTTGGTGATAGTCATCTTGGCCATGTTTTTGATGATGGACCAAAAGATCAAGGTGGGAAACGTTACTGTATTAACAGTGCTTCTATTCGATTTGTTCCAGTAGATGAAATGGCTGAGAACGGTTATGAAGATCTTATTCAACTTGTAACAAAGTGATAATGTGTATATAATAAAGAAAAGGGTTGTTAAGTAACAATCCTTTTCTTTTGGAATTATTGTGCGGTAATGAAAAGAGGTGGGGGTTATTTATAAGTTACTGATTGTGGATGATGAACCTATTGTTCGTAGAGGGATACAGACTTTTATAGATTTTGAAGCATTATCTATAGATAAGGTATATGAAGCTTCAAACGGTGAAGAAGCCCTTCAAATATTTAAAAGAGAGCTGCCTGATTTGGTTCTAGCTGATATTAACATGCCTAAGATGAATGGATTAGAATTTGCTGCCAAGTCAAAAGGAATAAAGGAAAATGTAAAGATTGCTTTTATTACTGGTTATGACTATTTTGATTATGCAGTGGCGGCTTTGAAAACAGGCGTAGATGATTACATACTAAAACCTGTTTCTAAGAAAGACATCTATGAGTTATTGCAAAATTTGATTACAAAGATTAGAAATGAAAAAGTAGATGATGAAGTGAAGACAGTTATTAAGGACTTAGCCAATAGTTCTGGTGTAAAAGAAGATTGCGGTTATCAAGCTAAGTTACATCAGCTAATTGAAGAGAACATTTCTAATAGCAATCTGAATTTAGTCTTTTTAGCTGATCAAATGGGGCTAAGTGTGGGTTATCTCAGTGGACTTTTTAAGAAGCTCTTTAATGTGTCTTTTAAAGAATACGTATTAAGCAATCGGATGGAGCGAGCAAAAATACTTTTATTAAGTACAGAGATGAAAAACTATGAAATAGCCGAGATTATTGGTTTTCAAGATCCTAATTATTTCAGTGCTTGTTTTAAAAAGTGGTACGGTGAATCCCCGGGGAAATACAGAGAAAAGGTAAAGGAGTGAAGCCAATGAGAGGCAACTTCTTAAAAAAAATACGCGTGCAAATAGCTGCCTATTCATTAGGTGCTGGTCTTCTTACAATTCTCTTAATTGGGGTTATTCTTTACTTTAGTATATCTGGTATTGTTTTGAAGGAGTCATTAAATGCTACAGAGACTGCTATACAAAAAAGCAGTGATTATATTGATCTTTACTTAGAGCGACTAAAAGCATTATCATTCATATTAGCTAAGGATCCAGATACAATTAATTATTTTAAAATTTCTGAGGAGAATGAAGAGGCTGGTAAAAACATCATGGCAATGATAGAAACATCCATGGAAACGGACCCTTTCATCCAATCCATTATTATGGTAGGAAAAGATGGAAGAATCATGTCTAATGAAAAGAGTCTTCATATGTCTATGTCCAATGATATGATGAAAGAAAGCTGGTATGTAGCAGCTATTTATAATGAAATGCCTGTGTTAACATCGGCTAGGATGCAGAATTTTTCCATGGATAAAGAAAATTGGGTTATTTCACTTAGCCGAGAGATTAAGGATGAACAGGGAAGCAATATTGGTGTACTTCTTCTTGATATTCAGTATAAAGTAATAGAAGACTATCTTAATGATCTAGATCTTGGAAGGGATGGTTGTGCCTTTATTATCAATGATGAGGGACATGTAGTTTATCATAAAGACCCAGCCTATTTTACAGATATAAAATTGCAAGACGAGCTTATAGAATTAAGTACGATGGCGAAAGGTTATGATGTAGAAAATAAAATATTAGTTCAGCCGTACCATTTAAAGAATGCAGATTGGACACTGATAGGTGTTTCCTCCTTAGATAGTTTGGAAGATATTAAAAGGCAGTTAATTGAAACGTTGATTATCGTGAGCATATTGCTTCTTATAGGGGTGGCTTTTAGTGGTACATTTTTTGCAGGTCGTATCACTGATCCTATCAATAAGTTAGAAAAAGCAATGGTAGATATAGAAAAGGGACTTCAAAAAGTAGAAATCACAGAAAAAGGATGCTTTGAGGCTAGAAGCCTAGGGAACCACTTTAATAAAATGGTAGCGAGAATAGAAGAACTTATGGATGAGATTGCACATAAAGAAAGGTACTTACGTGAATATGAACTTAAAGTACTTCATAGCCAGATTAACCCTCATTTCTTATACAACACTTTAGATACCATTGTCTGGATGGCTGAATTCAATGACAGTGAGAAAGTCATTGCTATTACGAAGGCTTTAGCTCAATTTTTCAGATTATCATTAAGTGGCGGAAGTGAATTAACAACCATCCATAATGAATTTTTACATGTTAGTCAATACCTATTTATACAAAAAGAACGTTATGGAGAAAAACTTAATTACCAGCTTGATTATGAAGAGGATTTAGAAGAGGTTAAAATCCCTAAAATTATCCTGCAGCCTATAGTAGAAAATGCTATCTACCATGGTATAAGAGGATTAGAAAATGGTGGACAGATTACAGTCAACGCCATGAGAAAAGGACATAAGATAATTTTTACCATAGAGGATAATGGAGAAGGATTTAATCCTGGGAAAATGAATCAGAGTAAAGAAGATCAAGGTGTAAAACTAGGCGGTGTTGGTATAAAAAACGTTGATAAAAGAATTAAACTTTATTATGGTGAAGATTATGGGATTCAAGTAAATTCAGTGGTTGGTAAAGGAACGAAGGTAATTATCACTATTGGTGACAGGATTCTTGGTATCGATAGTATAACCTAAGAAATATTAAAAAAGACAAAAATGGGTAATCCATTTTTGTCTTTTTAGACTTGATTATAGTGACTATAATTTAATTATTTTAAAACCATAAGCTTCTAAAGTTAAAGATATATCTAGAGATAAATCCTTCCCATTATATAGGTCTTTAACTTTTTGATCAACTAATTCTTGCGGTAAAGTAATTGTATTCTTCTCAGAGTTATTGTTGATCAAGTAGTATACTTTTTCACCTTTATATTGTTTCATATACGTAATGACATTCTTTTTAGCATCTGTATCCATGATATGAAGGCTACCACGACATATAGCAGGATAGTCCTTGCGAAGTTGTAGTAAGGTTTGCATATGTTTGAATATCTTACGATCTTGCTTTTCTTTATCCCAAATCATGCATTTTCTACAGCCTGGGTCATGCTCACCATCTAAGCCGATTTCTGTTCCGTAATAAATACAAGGTGATCCCATTTGAGAAAGCTGAATCACATAGGCTAATTTAAAGGTGTCTTTATTATTTTTGCATTGTGTTAACAAGCGTGGTGTATCATGACTATCTAATAAATTGAACATGACTTCATTGATGTTTTCACTGTAACGATGCATTTGGTCAACAAGTCTATCACCAAATTCCTCAGCATCAATTTTACCCTTAGCTAAGAAGTTAATGATGGCGTTACCAAGAGGATAATTCATTACTGAGTCAAATTGATCGCCGCGTAACCAGGCGCTTGATTCATGCCACACTTCTCCTACAATATAAAGATCAGGGTTTACAGCTTTTACAGCTTTTCTAAAGTCTTTCCAAAAATCATGAGAAATTTCATTGGCTACATCTAAGCGCCAAGCATCAATATTGAATTCCTTTGCATAGTAAGTGGATACATCTAATAAATATTGTCTAACTTCAGGGTTCTCTGTATTGAATTTTGGCATAAAAGGTGTATACGCAAAAGTATCATATCCTAGATCTCTATAGTCACCTTCACCATGCGCTGGCAAGTTAAAAGGATCGATACCCTTAGGGAATAATGGGAAACGGTTAATATAGAACCAATCTTTATATTTAGATTGCTCACCATTTTTAAGAACATCTTGCCATGGTCCGAATGTCCAACCTGCATGATTATAAACAGCATCTAACATGACTTTAATGCCACGTTTATGTGCTTCTTCAATAAGCTTTTTGAGAACTTCTTTTGTACCAAAGCTAGGGTCGATTTCCATATAGTCAGTTGTATCATATTTATGATTACTTGGTGATACGAAAAGAGGTGTGAAATAGACACCAGTAACACCTAAGTCTTTAAGATAATCTAATTTATTAATGATACCTTCTAAATCTCCACCAAAGAAGTTATTTGGGGTTGGTTCGGTACTGCCCCAAGGAAGAGCTCCCTCAGGATCATTTTCTTTGTTACCGTTACAGAAACGTTCAGGAAAGATTTGATACCATACAGTATCTTTAACCCATTCAGGACCTTGGAAAATATCGACAGGGTTCATATAGGGAAAGGCAATGTATTCTGAAGTATCATCAGCTGATTGGCCATTTTCAACTTCATAGATACCATTATCGCCATAGAAGACGCAATCGGTTGCATTTTTGCATAAAAAACCGTAGCGTAGTCGCTTTCTCTCTGGTTGGATTGCTATAAACCAATAATCATAAAGTTGAGTTGTTCCTACTTTTTCCATGGGAATTTCATCTTTATCCCAGCGATTTTCTTTTTTACCATCGACTTCTTCTGTAACCCAGTTATAAGGATCGCCATAAGCTAAAAAGACTTGGTCACAATCATCTTTCTTTGTCCTCAGTTTAATGTGCATGGTATTTTCATCGTATGCATAGCAGTAACTACCCTTAGGCACATGATAAATTGCTTCTCTTGTAATCATCCTATTTCCTCCCTAGTTTTATTAGCGTTTATTGATGTTTTATGGACTTACATATAGTATATAACGTATTGCTTAATATTAAAATCCTTCTGCAACATTTTTTTATAGTGTAAGAAAGTACTGCGTTTTGCTCGCAAGGTACCATACTTTCTTGCACATACTTGAAACGTGACGCTAGTCACTTTTCTTGTTTTTAGAGATACATATGATCTACCTATTCTCAATGTTATAATAATTTATGAAATTAGTCAACCGGTTGCATGAAAAATATATTAGAATACATAAATTACATGTAAACACAGATAATACATAGCAATAGTCGATAAGGAGTTATAATCATAGTTATGTTGAAAGGATAGATGGGATGGGGAGAATAAGTGCTGGATCAGTTTTTCACTTTACAGATAGCTTTGAGAAACTTAGAGATATTATAGAGAATAACTGCTTTAAACCACGATGCGTCATTGAAAAAAGGAAGCAAGAGGAAATAGCTATTCCTATGGTATGCTTTTGTGATTTACCTCTATCGCAAATGGGGGAACACATAAAGAAATACGGCAATTATGGAGTAGGTTTAAGAAAGGAGTGGGCTGCTAAGCAAAGTATTTCACCGGTTATGTATGAAGCAATTAATCCATCCAAAGAAAATGCATTTGATGTTGTACTAAAGAAAGCTAATAACATTGGTGATGAGACACTATTAGAGCGCATGAAGTATTTCAGTTGGTACATTAAAAGTTATGATGGTTATGATACAACTAAGGATTTTGTTCAATTTTACAATGAAAGGGAGTGGCGCTACATACCGCCATATGAAGCGTTATGTGAGGCAAGCTATTTCCCTAGCATATTTTCTAAGAACCTAAAGGAAATTCAAAGCCAGTTTAATCATAACCAAAGTAAGAATTTTAACTTAACATTTCAGCTGGAGGATATCACTTATTTTTTTATTTCTTATGAATGGGAACTAGAAAGCCTAGCATCTATAATGACATTAGATAAAGATCAAGAAATGTCCTTATTATCACGTGTTATTTGGACCAAGGATTTACTTGAAGATTTTTAACCGAGAAGTTAAGAAAAGCCTCAATATAGCCGATATATTAGTTGACTTATATTATAGTATTAAATCGCGTACTATTGACTAAGAATTAATTTTACAACCAAGGAAAACATATAGAACTCGGTTGTTAGCTGTTTTATCAATTAAGTTCAATATGTTTAATATACAATAGGAAAACTAAATGGAAAGAAGAGCAATGCCTGTTTAAATATGTGGAATAGGGATTGCTTTTAGTGATGTATGTAGGAGGAATGATGATGGTGTCTAGAAATTTAAGGACAAGAGTAATGGCATTAATAGTTTGTCTCAGTCTTATGATGCAGATGGTTAATATGCATACAATGAAAGTTCAAGCAGCAAGTGAGATTGACTACCGTTGGCAGCAAGGTTCTGGCTTAACCAATAGGTTAGAAATTCAATCAGAAACTCAAGATGATAAAGCTTTATTCTATTGGGACTTTGAAGAAACAGGTGACTACATACTGGATTACTTTCTAAAAGATAATAGTAAAGTAGAAGTAACTGTTAAGAAAAAAGATGATAATACTTTGGATCTATATTATAGAGTCTATCAATATGATGGAAGTGATTGGAATAATATAACCCATAACATATCCTCTGATTATCAAGAGGTAGATTATAAGACCACACCTGTGAACTTTCTATTAGAAGATGCTTCCCCGAATCTTGTTGATGTAACATCTGGTTTGCCCTTTGTGACTACGGGATCATCAGTAACTTTGACAACTGAAGATCCTGCTGTTCTTTTTGAAGATATTACAAAAGGATCTTTATATCCAGGTGCAACCTTTAAAATGAATAGTAAAACTGTACATTTTATGTGGGAAGATACAAATGATCGTTTTTATTTTCAAACGGATGGTATTGAGCCTGGTAAAGTAACTCCATTTATATTGTCCTATACAAGTAATGATAGTACAACTAAAGGACCTTACATCATAGAAGTTTTAACTAAATTAGATGGATTTGCAATTAAACCAACTCATTATTATGTTGATGGTGGTATTAATAATAAAACCATTCTTGAAGATGTAGATACTGCAGCAGGCATGCAACCAGGAGCTAGTCCTGGTTTCGATCTTACTTTTAATCATCCAATGATTTGGAATTATTCAACCAATCAATATGAAGAAGATTCTACACTCTTTGATTCAAACAACATTGTAGGGAATTTTTATATTTCAGAATATGGCTCTGATGGTATATCTACCTCCTTATCTATAGATCTGAATAAAGATGATGCCCTTAATCCATTTTATAATGTGGACGGACTTCATACATATACAACTAAGCTAGTGGCGGATAGTACTGTAGCAGATGTTTCATCTAGTGATGAGTATGTTTACTGGAGTGACTTGAAGTCAAGTACAATCTATGAGGTTGAGGTTTATATTAAAAAGGTTGATGGTGCTGACGAAGAAAATAATTTTGACAGATCGCCGTTTGACTATGATGGTGATGGTAATGATGAGACTCCTAATGTTCAATTTATGACTTACATCCCCGATGGAGGTTATGCATATACCTATTTGGAATATGTGATTAAGCGTGAGAGTATAGATGAAGCTTACCTAGAAGTAACGCCTTATCAAGGGATAGAGGATGATGTGATTAAATATGATGTGTACATTTCACCTGAAAAAGCTTGGTTGATTGATGGGGAGGAAATTGATACAGAGAAATGGTTGACTTATACACATGAGATTGGAACAGACCCTTATGAAGGTAAACTCTATATACCCGTTAAGTTTGAAGGTGGAAGTGGGCTTTACTATAAGATAAAGATATCCTTTGATGGACAAGAAAATTCTCGTAAGCTATACACACAATTACTCCATTACACTTCACAGCCTGATGAACTGGTTCCGCCATCGATAACAAAGATAGAAGACATCTCCGATATAAAAGTTTTGCCTTCAGAAACAGGATCAGTGGAGGACCCACCTGCTCAGATTACGATAGATGTAACATGGAAAGCACCAGAAGAAGAGTTACTCATGGAGTTACTTGGTACTGGCGATTTGTATTATGAGTTATTAATTAATGAAGAACCAAAGAATGGAACGGGATCTAAATCTTTTGATATTATAAAAGTATTTAAAGTGAGTATTAATGGAAGTGGAGATGTTGAGGTAACCGAAGAGTCAGGTACTTCTTCAGGAAGTAATGAGCATTATTATGTTAATGGTTATAATGATGATAACAACACTTTTAGAGTAGATGATGTTGTATTCAAATCAGAAGAAACCGATCCAGATGAAGGATGGATGAAGGTATATGATGTTAGCAGCGATGAACAGATTGAAGCAGGTACATATACCCCGGTTTTAAGAGCTGGTGATATCGAGTATGATGGTATTAAAGAATTACCTAATGTAAACTTCTTAAGAATGCGAACAGTCTATATGCGCAATACGGATACTGATGCTGATTATGAAGATGGTTCTTATAGTAATTTATCCATAGCAAAAGGATTAAGTTTATCACATACAGAAGTGGGCGTACCTAGTGTAACGAATATTCAACACGAAAACATTATGACAGGTACTAGTAATATTAAGTTTGAATTGGGATGGGATATAGCTGATATTCGTAATTTCGAGGAATACATGTTAAAGCCTGTTGGTAAAGCAGCACAGGATGTGTACTA
Source organism: Vallitalea okinawensis (assembly GCF_002964605.1). Classification (NCBI taxonomy): domain Bacteria; kingdom Bacillati; phylum Bacillota; class Clostridia; order Lachnospirales; family Vallitaleaceae; genus Vallitalea; species Vallitalea okinawensis. The sequence continues at coordinate 104,249 of NZ_PQDH01000007.1, read as the reverse complement.
TGAAGTTTACATATCACAAAATAAGGATAGTCTTGAACATGTAAATCTAGGAGACTATGAAACAGATAATGGAACAAGTACATTTAGTCAATATGTGGACGCATCCTCCGCTATACCATCTGTAGATTTAAGTGCTCAATTAGATAATTTACGTAATGATGAAGTTGTATCAATTAAAGTGAAAAGTGATAAGGATGAATATTTAGGGACAGAAAAGTTCTATATTGAAGGGGTAGACAGTAACCAAGTTTATCATATAGAAATAGTGACTCGTATTGAAGTGGATACTGATGATATTCGACGTTCGACAGTTTCACCAATATTAAGTTTTACAACTCTTAATATTGATGGACCTGTTCAGATTATGCCTTTGGTTCCTGAAGATTTTAGCGTTATAGAAATTCTTAGTTCTTCAACTATTAAATTAGGTTGGGTCATTAACATGGAGGAAGTAGAACCTGATGAAACCATTGGTTATGAAATAGTGCGAGTTGAGGGCAAGACCCTAAACGATTCTTTTTCAGCAACTACGCCGCAAGAGGAAATCATTGAGAGTGGTGTCAATGCTACTAATGGAGAAGAGAGCATAGTTGGATGGCGGATTGTCGATGCTGATGGTAATGGTTATACCATGGATATCTATAATCCCAAAATACATGCATGGGAATCTGTAACCAATAACCACGATGTTACCTTAGGTAACGTTACAATGATTGATGACATGCTGGAACCAAATGAAGTCTATTATTACTACTTAAGAGCTGTAAGGGTAGAAAAAGATACTGATGGCGATACCAATTTAGAGGTTAATATAGATAGAAATAAACCAGCTTCAGAGTGGACAGCTTTAACTTATACATCAGAACCATTAAAGGCACCTATCAACTTAACTCAGGATTACTATAAATACAGTTATGACGAATATTATGAAGCGATTATTTATTTTGATGTAGCTATTCCAGAAGCTGGTATAGCTGCCTATGTTCCTGAAATTTATATTTACAGCCAAGATGATGCCAATTATAATGATCAGTATCATTTCTTGGAGGATTTTGTATTATTAGGGGACTCAGCAACGGACGATACCATCCAAGCACCAGAAGGTTATGTACGTTATTACTATGAAATCCAGGAACTTACACCAGGGAAAAATTACAGTGTAAAAGTACGAGTTAGAACCAATGAAGATGATCCCAACTACTCATCTTACTCTGATAGAATCACTATCCGTACAGAATTTGATGAAGATACTTATGAACGTGAACACCTTCTGAATTATTATATGGAGTATTATGATCTAAAGACAGATGAACTTTACCGAACAATTTATTGGATTGCTGAAGATACAGATGAAATATTAAATATCAAATATAGACAATATGAGGCTATTGATGAACTACGAGCGACAGCAGGTAACGAATATAGTATTGATGTTTCTGATCATGAAGAACTATTAATTTATCTACCGCATCCATTGATCAATACTATGGAAGAGGATGATATAGGATTTACTATTAAATCAGATGATTTATCGGTGACTCTAAACTCAGAAACTCTCAGGAAATCTAAAGTCGATGAATTTGAGTACATGATCGAAGAAGTTGACGATTCATCGGGCCTACACGATTATTTTATTAAAATAGAGTTGGATCTAAGAGATTATAATAGTAATATTAATGGACAAAAAACTGTTAGTGATTTGATGAAACTAAATATTGAATTAGTTGCTAGTGATAGTAATGAATTAAATTTAGAGGAGAAAATTTTTGGCAAATTGGAGTCACTTATATACTCTAATCGGACGTCAGTTGAACAGAAACTAATAGTAGAACTAGATAAGCTATCCTATGATGAAGAAGAACTACTAGAAATTGTTGATGAGGAAGTTGAAGATATTAGAAACAACCATGGAGCTTATGTTAAAAATGAAATTGAAACAGTAACTTATAAAAATCCTACAGAAACTCTTTACGAAGTCTACGAGCCTATTACGATATCTCTTAATAAAAATGATAACAGTGCAATAGGGCTTTACAAAAGAAATAATTCAAATTGGATAAAACTTGATACAACCAGTAATGCATTTGAGATCTATAGTGATGTTGAAACCACTGGAGAATATATATTTGCGGGCTTTACTCAAGAAGAGCTAATAGACGATTCGGCAAAAAATGCCGACCAAATAAATGATTTACTAATCAAGTACAGTTTGACAGATTTCTTTACAATAGCTGATTTGAGTGATGTGAGCCAAGAGATTACTAAATACAATTTTATTTATTCAATGGCACGTGTACTAGGAGCGCCTGAAGATGCAAATGCTGTAGAGTGGTTAGAGGAACAGGGAATTGAAGGCGTTACAAACAAACATATACAAGACAGTATAGCTAATGGTGATGCTTATTACTTGATGGTTCAGTGCTATGCATATAAAGGGGATATGGACTTAGAGTCTGTAAGAATAAGTAATCGATTTGCTATAAAAGATATTGATGAGACGCAACCTGATTATAAAGATACATTATTAAGAGGTGCTGAATTGGGAGTTATTGAACTGGATCGAGGTTATATGAAGCCAGATGAAAGTATGTCCATTGAAGACTATCTTAATGCATTAATAAAAATAGAGTACAGGTCTTGGTAGAGAGGTGAGATTTCATGAAATATAAACGACTGATAGCTAGCATGTTAACCACCATTATGCTAGTCATGTTAAATCCTTTAGGTGTTTCTGCAAATATACAATTACCTATTGAGAGCTTAAGTGCTACAGATGTATCGGCAGATAAAGGATACCATCCAATAACAGGAAATGCAATGATATCTCCAAAGGTTACCTTGGCATGGGAGGATCCCGAACCATGGGATCCAGGAACACCTGGTGGAGGAGCAAATGAACAAGCACATGAACCAGAGCGTTATTTGATTGAGGTCAATGATACATCATCATCAGGAAGTAGTACAATACCTTTTCCATATGATAGTACTGATTCCAGCGAAAAACAGTACACTATCAGTAATTTAGAAACGGGTACGTTATACGAATTTCAGGTTATACCTGAACATTCGCATATTAACTTAGCTGGGGATGAAGTACCCGTTCGTCCAAGTTATAATGAAACCATTTATGTGATGACGGACTTAGCTGTTGAATTAGAAGCAACGGACAGTAATATTGATGTTAAATTTGATGACGTTGCAGAAAGTAATGTAACATATCGTATTACCTATGCGCAGGTAGACTATCAGGATGGAGATCCTAGGAGTAAATTTGAAAACAGTGCTAAGAAGTATCAAATAGATGTCACAGAGGGGCAAACAACCCAGGATACAGAAAGTGGAAAATTAGTGTATACGCTTTCTGAAAACATAGAACCGGGTAAGCCTTATGCCATTACTGTAGAACCCATTGTTGATTTAGGAACAAAGGCTGTCGTTTACAATACACAACCCAATATTTACCCAATCCATACGACTATCTATTTTGAAGCTTTAGATGACGGTGAATATATTCGGTTTGAGTGGGATATTAGTGAGAGTTTTAAAATTAATGATGGTAAGCACGAGTTGGTTAAGACCAGTATCTATGAATTTGTTGATGGTGCAACAGAAGGTCAAATAATTGTAGAATTCCCAGGCCAAAATGGTGCAGAAGTAGATTATTATAAAATTCTTCAAAAGCAAGGCATTAACTTAGAATATCAATTAGTATTGGAATACGATGGTTATGATGACTTGGTTAAATCAGAGAAAGTTTTATTTGTACCTAATCAAACAGTTATAGAACCTACTAAACCTATTATACCAGAACCTTACCCAAAAAGTGTTGATGAATACCTAAAAGACTTCTTATCAGATTCGAATCTGATACAAGGGGATGTAGGGGCTATTCTAGAAGACTATATGAATATTGATGGGCTTTCAGCTGAAGATGCTGTCGAACGCTTACTACGTGAAAACTATTTAATTGATGGGGATACTTATGAAGCGGAGAGTATAAGCGCCCTCTATGATGAAAATAGAACTTTTCATATTATAGATAATGAAGATAAAATTAATTTTACTTGGTCAGCCTTTCGTTACAGGGATTTTGATACAACATCGCCAACGTATGGACAGACTATTACAGACTTTAATGTTTACTATGATATATGGGTAACTGATGATTTGAATGCACTGGCAACTGCTGATAAGTTAATAGAAGACAAGTTATACAGTTCAAACTTAGAAGAAGAGCTGCAAATAAAGAATACGGATGATACTGTATTAGGCTTTTCATATATTTTAGACCAGTATTATGATGCAGAAGCAGCAGAAATGAGGGATATTGTCCCAGGTCAAATTTATTACATACAAGTATTAGCTAAAAAGAAGTATGGTCAAGAATTTATCCTATCTGATCCTGCATTAACCTCCATTTACTTTAGTTATGATGGTGATGCCTTTGCACCACCAACCATGTCCAATCCTCCACTAGAGGTAATTGACGTAACGACTACGACAACAAAGCTTCAATGGTATGAAGAGTGGTATGAAATATTGTCGTCAAAACCAGAAGACGCTAATGACCCCAATACTCAAATAACAGCTTGGAGTCATGAGGTTTGGGTAGATAGTAATGGAGATGTTTACGAAGATCCAGTTACTGGTGGTCAGTATTTTGAATTGTTGACCCAAGATGATGTAGCTGAGCTAAGAGATTATATAGGTATAACAGAGTTTGATGATAATTTTATTTCACGTAAAGTTGATATGGGAGAAGACCCTTATGGGGTTTCTGATGTGAAGTATGATCTTTTAAAATTAGATTATGAAGATGTTGAAAAAGAATTAAAAATTATTCGTGAAACTAGTCCAGACTATACCTTAGACCAATACGTTAAAGATCTAATGGAGAAAGAAGCAAGTGGGCAGGTTGAACTAGACTGGCAAAACATTGATGTAGTCAGAGACCCTGCCGATACAAATGTTATTTCTTATGAGCAGACAGGGTTGCAGCCAAATGAAATCTATCTCTTTTTGCTTAAGCCCTATCGAGAAATGGCCAATGGTGATATTTTAATGAGTTATTATCCAGCAACTGCTGTCGTTAAAACTTTAGAAACCGATGAACCGCTCACCCCCAAACCAACTGTTCCTTACCTAGAAGTAACAAGTGGTTATAGTGACGTTGAAATGAAATTAATTTGGGACTATAATGATGCTTTTGACTATAGCATTCGATATGGTACTGAAGAAGAGTTCACCAAATCAAAAGAATTTGAATGGGATATCACGAATGATTATGATGAGGGAAGTATTCCATCATTCATTGATGATTATAGTACAGTAGTTGATGATTTATTTCCTGATACCACTTATTATTTCTGGATTCAAGCCACATCAAAAGCAAATGGGGAATCCTCCAGTTGGAGCTCACCTGTAATGGGTAAAACAACTGATTTAGATGCTCCAGATCCTCCTCGAGGTGTGGGAATGGGGTCCTATTTAAAAATTACTGAGCACGATATTGATGAGCCTATAGGTAAGGATTATATTACTGTAGAATGGGTGTTAGATTCTGATGATACTTATGGAAAAGAAGATGAAGGTACGCAGAATAAAGTTGAAAAGAAGTTTTCTTATCTATTAGAAGTATCCGATAATCCACTGTTCTTAGATGCCATAAGGGCTGAAATAACAGATGAAAGCATAGGTGGTACACAAGGACAAGTTAAGATACTGGATAAAAATCTAGTCCTTGTAGAAAACCTTATAGCTAATCGAATTTACTATATCAGAATGAAAACAAAAGTTACAATTACCATGTCTGAAATTAGTAAGGAAATTGTTAAAGAATCCTATAAATATTCACCTACAATTTTCCTAGTTACTTCAATAACAGGTGAAGAGTATGATGGGATGGTAGACCCAAGTAAAGAAATTCTACCTGATGATGATTTTGAATTAATCTACGATAAAGATAAAAATCAACTTGAATATCGTTTTCGTTCAGATGATGATGATGATAATAACGTGGATCAACGTTTAATTACCGAGCTGATTAGTAATCATAGTGAAAATTATGAAGTTGATATTCGTAAATATAAAAAAGAACCTATTGATTCATGGGTAATAACGATACCGGACACGATCATGCAGGCTTTTCAAGAGCAACAGGTAGCGTTGATGATCAATACAGGTAATATGCTTCTTGAGCTACCTTATGATACATTTAATAATGTTGCATCCAATGATTTTTATCAATATGGTAGTGAACCAATTGTGACAATGACTATCGATAAAGTATCAGAAAGCAAGCAAGGAAACAATATACCTGAAGGTGTAGATGATACATTGTCAGATACTTATGATATGAATATTAATGTTACAAATGAGATGACCAGTTATAATATTGTGTATACCTCAGAAGCTTTTGATGTTAAGTTAAGACCCAACAGTCGATATGAGTTTACTGAAAAAGAAGCTGATGCATACGTCTATAATCCTGAAACCAGCAAATGGACACGAGCCAATGGTTACTTAGAAAAAGATGCAGGTCTTGTTGTTTTTGAGACAGAAGTAGTTGGTAGCTATGGATTATTTACCAATGAGGATACAGTTAAAAATGTTAGCCATTGGAGTGAGACTTATCGAAAAGAAGTATTAAAAGACTATAATATAACAGGTTATGAAGATAACTATGATCCTAATGAAGCAGTACAAGTTGAAGAAATAGCTAATCTAGTATTAGGCATAGTTAATGGTCAGAAAGATATTCAACTTGATCAAAACTTATATGATGAAGAAATGACACAACTCATTCGAGCTGGAATTGTTTCAAATAATATTTCTTTAAATGATACCATTACTCATTATGAGGCAACGGAAATCTTAGTAAAAACCTATGAGTTACTAGAAGGTCAGCAGCTTTATGCTAACCCTTCATTATCAGAACGAGACCAAATAATGGCTAAAGCTTATGACATTGAGCTCATCAGTGAAAAAGAATTAGAAAATCCTAATGAAGCTTTAACTTATGGGAATTTATTCTATATGCTCAATGCATTTATTGATTAGAGGTGATAAACATGAAGAATGTCTATAGATTAATAAGCAGCATTTTAGTATTTATGTTTACAGTTACCGTTGCTAGTGCTGAAGCACGTGTTGTATACGAAATGGAACCTATATCAGACCAAAAAGCTAATGTGCAGCTAAAGTGGTCTGAGGCAAAGGATGAAAACATCAAAATTCAGGGATTTGAGGTTATTGACGATGATATGGCAGTTATTTTCTATGACACAGGTGTAGGGGATGATAGTGTTGCTGAAATCTCTCTTCTTCTTGATGAGATTCAATTTCCTATTAACATTATGTTGATGCAGGGCGACGATGACCAACCATTTTCGGATGTTAATGGAGAAAGTGAAAGTAAAGATGCTATACTAAACTTATACTATCAAGGGATCGTTAATGGGTACCCAGAAGGCACCTTTAAACCTGCCAATTCAGTAACAAGAGAAGAATTTGCTGTTATGTTAGCAAAAGTTGCAGGTTTAGAAATTGAAGTGGGTTTAACTTCTGGTTTTTCAGATGTGAGCAGTGATAGATGGTCAGCACCTTACATTATTGCTTTAGCTAATAAAGGAATTGTTTCAGGAAAAGACGGTAATAATTTTGTACCAGAGGATAGAGTGACGATTGGTGAAGTAGCAGCTATGATCGACCGTACATTTATATTCTATGAGGCAAAAGATAAAGCTAGTATGAATACTGGGGGTAAGCATTGGGCTGATGACAATATGCAAAGTTTATATGAAGCAGATTTGATTCAATATAGTGATGCTTTTTATAATGAGCCTAATCGAAATGCCACGCGTGAAGATTGTGCTATTCTCTTGAACCGAGGAATTTTATCTTTGAAAGATGTAAAGTAATAAGTTGATAATATAACGTATAAATTTTTGGCAGACTGGCAATGATTTTAATGGGTGATAAATATGAAGAAGAAACCAATCATTGCTAGTTTGCTTTTTATTTTCTTACTGTTTCTTGGTTTTCAGCTGATTACATATGCGACAGATGAAAGAAATATGATTGACTGTTATGAGGATGTAGAATTTCAGCTTGAAAGGGCGGAAGCAAATATTTGGATTAAGTTAAATGAGGATACTGAAAACTATTATGGCTATACAGCAGATAAAATGTGTATGATGATTGCGGAGCAATTAGGACTTGAGCAACCTTATCAGTTTAACTTCATTGATTCAAAAAACAGTACCATTTGTACAATCACAAAAGAGGCCAAAAGTGTTACAACTGAAATTCAAGTACAAAAATTTAGTAATGGCAATTACTATGCAATTATTAATTATCATATCTTTGATCAATTTGAAGCTGTAGAAAGTTTAATGAAGAAATCTGAAGATGTATTAAGAGCTTTTGGCGGAGAGCCAGTCTCCAATCATACATTAGTAGGTTATTCCCCAGGAAATTTATTAGAGAATAAGTCAGATCTATTTAAGCAAATAGAAAGTTATATGGATATGAGAGTGGTTGATGAATTAGATTCTCATGAGTTTTATAATGCCTATGGCTATTCACGCCACATTAACAAATTTATCATCTTTTCAGGAAAAAAAGTTAATATTGATGTAGCCATAACTTATGACGATGTTAGAGATCAAACGTTGCTTTATATGGGAACTCCTATAATAAATATCGAATATTAATTTAAGGAAAATAGAAAAAGTAAAAGGGATCATGTTAAATGATAAACCTCTTACTTTTTTTTAGTGTAAGAAAGTACTGCGATTTGCTTTAAAAGAACCATACTTTCTTGTTTAATCCCCATCCTTTAGAGGATTAAATGTTCGAGATGATATACTATCCATAAGATGTTCATACTTTTCTAAATAATAGGATCTATGTGTAATTAATTCTTCTAGGGCATTGATCATGTCATCAATCTCGTCAATGGTATTATAGAGACCGAAGCTCATCCTTACCATACCTGGATGAGGTTTATTTGGATTTTTTATATGATTCATTATTTCATTTGTTGTTACATGAAGTAACTTCTGAACATATGGTTGGGCACAAAAGCATCCATTCCTTACGGCAATACCGCATTCCAAGGATAAATAATTAGCTACAATATCGTGTGGGATACCTTTAATATTAAAGGTAATAATACTTACTTTATTTTCTGATTGAATATAGTCCCCGTAGATTTCTATATCTTCTAGTTTGATTAATCTCTTAAGAGCGTATTGTGTCAAGTAGCGTTCATAATCTTCAATCTTTTTCATACCAATCTTTTTGAGAGTTTTGATAGCAGCGTCTAAAGCGATTACACCCATCAGATTTGGAGTTCCTGCTTCATCCTTATGTGGAGGATCATCCCAAAGAACAATATCTTTTGTCACAATTTTGACAGTTCCGCCACCTTTAAGGTCAGGACTACCCTTTTCAAAGTAATTTCTTGGTCCAATTAATACACCAGAACCAAAAGGCGCATACATTTTATGAGCAGAAAAAACGAGAAAATCAATGTGCTCTATATCTGAATGACTTTTCATGTTTACTTCAGCATGCGGAACAAGTTGAGCTCCATCTACTAGTAACTTAGCACCATAACGATGGGTTAAATCAGCAATTTCATTAATGGGGTTGATATGACCTGTAACATTACTGGCACCGGTTATTGTAACCAATTTAACTCGACCACTGTAGCATTTTAGTTTCATCTCAAGATCTTCTAAAGATAAGCGACCTAACTCATCAATGGCAATGTAGTCAATATGATAATTTTCACGCCAAGGTAGATCATTAGAATGGTGCTCCATTAAAGTGGATAGAATAACACAATCTGAGCATTGCTCATAAAGTCGATAGGACAGTTTATTAAGAGCTTCAGTTGTATTTTTAACAAAGATAATGGCGTCTAGATCTGGATCAGCACCAACAAATTCACCAATTGTTTTTCTAGCTTGTTCGTAACGAACTGATGATATGACAGATTTATACCCTGCCCCCCTATGGATGGAGGAATACCATGGTGAGAAATTGTTGACAGCATTCATAACGCTTTTGAACGGAGGGGTTGTTGCTGCATTATCAAAATTTATAGCTCTTACACTCTGGCCTGAAATTAGGGGAATTGAGGTATTAACTCCCACAATTAAATTTCTTAAGGTATTAACTTTATTTCTAATCATGATGAGCTCCTACAAGTGTGATTGGTATAGTATATGAAAAAAGTGACTTGAAAGAAAGTTGGCTTACTTTCTAAACAGAACCTTTAATGAATACTAAGAATATTTTCGAAAGAAAAAACTTCTAAAGGAAGAAGTAGCGGAACTTTTCTATATGATACAGGTGGAGCAAAAAGCTCCACCTGATACCTATAACTGCATAAGTAATATGTATATATTAATTAATAATATGTATTTGCTGAAAGTATGTACTAATATTCTGTAAAAAGAATTTGTTGATTTAATCTAAGATTTTTTTGCGTTTTGATACAGAATAAATTCAATGTATTCATGGATTTTAAGAATTTCATCATCACTAGCTTCACAAGCAGCCAACAATAAATTTTGCAATACACTGCGGTTCTGAAGTTCTTTTAATAGTTCTAAAAATCTTGGTTCATAAACATATTCGTAATTGCTTAAACGTGTTCGACCTAATAAGTAGTCAACAGAAACATTATAATAATCTGCAAATGTATTCAGTGTTTCATAGTCGGGTGTTCTTTTACCAGTTTCATATTGATTATATCGCGCATTTGACATATTAAATATATTTGCTATTTCTTTTTGAGTCAACGATCTTTGAATACGTAGTTCCTTCAACCTTTTATTCAACATTTTAACACCTCTTGTCTAGTTTATCACTAACAAATTGGCTTTATCAATTAAGTTAACGATAAGTTAACTTTAGTGATTGACATTAACAAATTGTTAGTTTATAATGATAACTGGAAAGCACATCAAGTAAATAACTAGTAAATCTCTAATTATTACATCCATTTAGGCCATTTTACCTGATTTCCTATTATTTATACTGTTATGTAAGGATTCATGAACCTTATGGAACATATAATGTTACCGAATAGGAAAGCTGGCAAAGCTAATTAGAGGTGAGTAAAAGGAAAAGTACATATTAAAAGCTTAGGATAAGTACACATAATTAACCTGTAAACATGATACGGCAAAGTAAAAGGAGATAGATGATCATCTATCTCCTTTTACTTTGTTCATTAACTTTATCCTAATTTTTTAAACTTTATCTGGTTGTAGGCTTCAGTCAATTCATCATCAGTGGCGATAAGGGCAATATCTAATAGTTTGTTTAAAAGAGGGCGTTCTTTCAATTGTTGATATAATATAAGTAACTTTTCATCATATGGATCATCTGAGTATTTGATATGTGTACGATCTAATAAATAATCCATTGTAACATGGTATAAATCTGCTACTTCAACTAATTGATTAAAGCTTAGTTGTAGTTCATTGGATTCATATTGAGCATATGCTTTACACCTTATCCCTAACAAGTCAGCAACTTCTTGTTGGGTTTTTTTATGCTCCATACGCAGGTGCTTAAGTTGTTCACCGATCATAATATCACCTTTCTTGAGCTAAATCACTAGTATGGTGTAGTAAATTTCAATACATTACATGTAAAAATGATCTAGCGAAGTATCGATTCCTGCTATACTTTGAATAATGACCATTTCATCGTATCTTTATGGTATCTAATCTCACAAATCTTTTGTATATTACTCATCTGAATAAGACAGGTATATTTATAAATAGGTTTCCCAAGTATTTTGTCTTCATCTATGGTTAGAATTTTATCTATATTGTAAGTGTGTCGTTCATCACTATCTTCTGTAATTCGAAATTTAAACGGATATATAGATCCGTCATCTTTTGTCCAAGTAATGACATCAATTGATCTGTTGATAACTTTCATGATCTTCACCTTCCATAGTATTATTATATACAAACACATGTTCGTTATCAACAATTTCTTTTAATTTTACTAAAAATAATAATAAAAATTTTATGGGAGTTGCTGAACTATATATTCTAATTATTATTATATACAATAAAAGTTTGAAAATCTACGGACAAATTAAAGGTTTTTTTGTAAAATAAAGTTGTGATATAATTGAGCAAAGACTATTGGGAGGAATAAGGAATGGAGTCAATTACAAAAGAATTTAATCTTCGATTTGCTAATGAAAAAGATGTGCCATTAATACTAGGGTTTATAAAAGAACTTGCAGAATACGAGAAACTTTTAGATGAAGTAGTTGCAACTGAGGAAATATTATATGATTCTTTATTTGTAAAAAAAGCAGCTGAAGTTATTATAGGTGAATACAAAGGTAAGCCAGTAAGTTTTGCTTTATTTTTTCATAATTTTTCAACTTTTTTAGGAAAGCCAGGGATTTATCTTGAGGACCTATATGTAAAACCAGAGATGAGAGGAAAGGGCATAGGTAAAGAGATGCTTTCCTATCTGGCGCGTCTAGCCAAAGAACGTGATTGTGGTCGCCTAGAGTGGTGGTGTTTAAATTGGAACACTTCTTCGGTTGAATTCTATTATGGTATTGGTGCGGAAGCTATGGATGAATGGACAGTATTCAGGGTTTGTGATGATGCGTTAGATGAATTAGCCAATCATTAAGATAGTATTATTTTAAGACTAGCTTAATGAAGTTATTAATAAAATGCATTTCATTCTCAGCACCCATGAGGTATAATTAGAAAAAAGAAAGGAAGGAATCTGTTATGAAAATGAAAATAGGTGTACTTGGGGTTTCGGGCCACTTTTTTCTTAGATGTTGTTTACCACTTCAGCATTCCAATCAAATAGAAGTTTATGCCATAGCGTCTAGAAATAAAGAGAAAGCAAAAAAAGCAAGCAAAGAATGGAATATCCCTGTATTTTATGATTCATACGATCAGCTTCTTCAAGATAAAAAAATTGAAGCTGTATATATTCCACTACCTAATCATATGCATGCTGAATGGATTAAAAAATGTGCAGATGCAGGGAAACATATTATTTGTGAAAAACCACTAGCCTTAGACGCTGATGAAGCTAAAGTAGTTGCTGCATATGTCAAGGAAAGAAATGTAAAGTTAATGGAAGCCTTTATGTATCGGTTTCATCCTAAATGGAATAGAGCAAAGGAAATTGTTAAAACTGGTGGGATTGGGCGAGTAACTGCTATTCATTCAATTTTTACATATAATAATAAGGATTCAAAAAATATCCGAAATATTAAAGCCTATGGAGGCGGTGCTCTTTATGATATAGGATGTTATGCCATCTCTACAGCCAGATATCTATTAGATGAGGAACCTAGGAAAGTAATAGCGTTAGCAGAAGAAGACCAAGAATTTAGTACAGATGTACTTACTTCAGGTATTCTTGATTTTGGTACTGCTAGGTGTCTATTCACAGTGGGGACACAGACTTCTAATCAACAAGAGGTTACCATATATGGTACAGGTGGAAAGATAACTGTCACTATACCTTTTAATGATTTTCCTGATGTTAAGGGAAATATTATTGTTGAAACAGGGCTAGGCAAAAGAAAGGTTGAATTTGATCCAGTAGACCAATATCGATTAGAATTTGAAGCCTTTGCTTCCGCAATTAAGAATGATAGTAATGTTCCTATAACACCTGAGGAAAGTATTAAGAATATACACGTAATGGATGCAGTCAGAGAATCTTATGAAACTGGGAAATGGATTAAGTTGTAAGATTAAAATAATGAAGAAAAAATCTTAATGGAGGAGTTATGGTGCATGACATTGCAAAGGCATCACGAAAGTTATCTCAGCTTGATTTAAAATTCAAAATGGATTCTTTTGATATTGAAATGTATTGGTTTAGGGTAATGGCTATTGAAAATGATTGGAAAATAGGTAGACATACCCATTCTACTTATGAGTTTCATTTTGTAGCTGAAGGTGAATCTATAGTTAGAACAGATCAACATGAATTTACAATTAAAAAAAATCAATTCTATATAACAAGACCTGGTGAATATCATGAGCAACTCAATATTGATGGCAAAAAATATGTTGAGTACAGTATGAATTGTGCCATAACCCTTAATAATGACACAGATATTGAACAAACTATTGTGAATGAAAGACTTAAAAAAGCTGTCTGTAAACCCTTTGATGATAATAATGGTATACTTGATTTATTTGAAAAAGTACTTATTTGTGCTTATGAGGAGAAGATAGGTTTTTATAGTGCTATAAAGCATTATATTCTCTTGATTCTTTTATCAACAGTTCAAGTTATCAATGAAGATATGACCATTAGTTATAAAGTTCCTCTAAAACATAAAAAGGGTGATTATCGATTTAAACAGATTAAGCAGTATGTGGAAGATAATGTTCATAGTCCAATTATCACAAAGGATATAGCTACATTTATGTATCTAAGCGATAAACAAGTTAGCCGCATTATAAAAAAAGAAACGGGTATTTCTACGAAACAATATATTAATAAGATTAAATTAAAGAGAGCTAAAGAGTTACTCAAAAATTCAGATCAGTCCATTAAAGAAATATCCGAGATGTTAGGTTTTTCAAGTGAATATTATTTTAATCAATTTTTCAAGCGAGAAGAAGGATACCCACCAGGAGTATTCCGAATAAATACTGTAGATGTCTAAAAAACTTAAAACAAAGTCCGATACTAATATTTTAATAAAAGCACCTTTCGAATATAATGATGTTATTAGCATAATACTCAAGAATTCAGGAGGTGCCTTTATGTTTTTTAGAGCAGAAAGAATAGAACGTATTTTAAAGGAACTTAGAGAGCTTAAGTACGTTGATACGACAACCATTGAGCAATTAAAGATGAAAGAAGGACTTTATCATAAACCAGTAGAAGTTGATGAATGCTCTACACCATGGGTGGATTTTTTTAAGAATGATAGATGGGGAGGAAAAGATCAGAGTTGTTGGTTCAGGTTTGTATTTGAGATTCCAGAAAATTATAGTGGTAAAACAGTTGTGCATAGAATACAAACCGGTCATGAAGACGGTTGGGATGCAAGTAATCCACAATTCTTAATATTTAAAAATGGGACATTGGTACAAGGATTAGACGTCAATCACAGAGAAACCTTACTTAGTGAAAAGGCTCAGATAGGTGAAAAATATGTTATTGATTTGCAAGCTTATGGGGGGATGATTGAAGAACTCTCAGAGTGTAAAAATCTTATTTCTGTATTGGATACTAAAGTGGAGCAATTATATTATGATATCCATGTACCATTAGAAGTAGTAAAATTATTGCCAAAAGAAGATAAGGAAAGAATTGATACAATTGGTTATTTGGAGAAAGCTATCAACCTTTTAGATTTAAGAAAACCCTATTCAAAGGAATTTAATGAAAGTGTAGAGGAAGCGATCGCTTACTTGACTGAAGAATTCTACGGGCAATTCTGTGAGGATAGAGGAATTGTAGCCAAGTGTGTCGGTCATACTCATATAGATGTTGCTTGGCTTTGGGATTTAGCTCAGACAAGGCAAAAGGTTCAAAGAAGTTTTGCGACGGTTCTTGAGCTTATGAAACAGTATCCTGAATACATATTTATGTCAAGTCAGCCCCAACTCTACCAATTTTTAAAAGAAGAACGACCAGAATTATATGCAGCTGTGAAAAAAAGTATAGAAGAAGGGCGATGGGAACCAGAAGGTGGCATGTGGGTTGAAGCAGATTGCAACTTGAGCTCTGGAGAATCATTAGTACGCCAAATCATTCATGGTAAACGCTTTTTTAGAGAGGAGTTTGGTGTAGAAAATAAGATTTTATGGCTTCCAGATGTATTTGGTTACAGTGCAGCACTTCCTCAAATATTAAAAAAATCAGGTATTGATTACTTTATGACGACAAAGATTAGTTGGAATGAATATAACAAACTACCATATGACTCTTTTAAGTGGGCGGGGTTAGATGGATCAGAGGTTCTAACTCATTTTATAACTACTGCCAATTTTGATAACCTGCCAGAACGTTATTTTACAACATATAATGGTTTTATTGATGCACCTTCTGTAAAAGGAGCCTGGGAAAGGTATCAACAAAAAGATCTTCATGATGAAGTGTTAATTAGCTTTGGTTATGGGGATGGTGGTGGTGGTCCAACAAAAGAGATGTTAGAGACTGCTAGACGTCTTGAAAAGGGTATTCCAGGTATACCAGTTGTACAGATGTCAACTGCAACGGAGTATTTTGAAACATTGGATGAGAGGGTTGGTAATAGCCCTAGATTGCCTAAATGGGTAGGGGAATTGTATTTTGAATACCATCGTGGTACTTTAACCAGTATGGCAAGGAATAAGCGTTATAACAGAAAGTCAGAATTCTTATATGAAGACGTAGAATGGTTATCAACAATAGGAAATTTAGTTGAAGGAATAGACTATCCTAAGGCTGATATACAAGAGGGCTGGGAAATCATTTGTCTCAATCAATTTCATGATATTATACCTGGTTCATCCATTAAGAAAGTATATGAGGATTCCAAAGAACAATATGAAATGATTATAGAAAAAGGTAAAAAACTGAAACAAAAAGCAATGGATGCAATTACATCTAACATAGAAATTGATGAGAAATCTGTTGTAGTCTATAATCCTACATCTTTTAATAGAAATGAGATTATTGATTTGGATATAGATGGTGAAAGAATAACTTTCTATGCCGACAATATACCTGCTAAAGGATATAAGGCATTTCCTATAAAGGATATTCAACCAAAAGAGAGTGAGATGGTTGTAACAACATCTCACTTAGAGAATAAGTTCTTTGACATTCAATTAGATGAAAATGCTAATATCACTTCACTATATGATAAAAGAGTTCAGCGACAAGTTTTAAAAGAAGGATATAGGGCTAATGTGATTCAAGCTTTTGAAGATAAGCCAATTCATTACGATGCATGGGATATTAATATTTATTACCAAGAAAAGATGTGGGAAGTTAACGATGTTGAAAGCATTAAAGTAGTTGAAGAAGGTCCTCTTAAAGGAACCTTAGAAATTAAAAAAACTTTTGTGGACTCAACCATAACACAGTTAATGACCATCTATAGAGATATTGATCGTATTGATTTTGAAACAACGGTTGATTGGAAGGAAAAACAAGTATTATTGAAAGCAGCCTTCCCTGTTGATATACATGCAGAAAAGGCAACTTATGATATTCAATTTGGTAATGTAGAGCGTCCAACACATTGGAATACCAGCTGGGATACGGCTAAATTTGAAGTATGTGGACATAAGTGGGCAGATCTATCCGAAGATGCATATGGTGTAAGTTTATTAAATGACTGTAAGTATGGGCATGATATCAAAGATGGTGTTATGCGATTGACATTATTAAAATCAGCGACATCACCAAATGAGGATGCTGACCGCGAAGTACATCACTTTACTTATTCAATATACCCACATACAGGCAATTGGAAGAAAGCTAAAACAGTGGAGATGGGCTATCGATTAAATTGCCCTGTCTACACAACCGTCATTGACAAGCAAGAAGGAGATCTTCCTAAAGAGTTGTCTTTTGTGTCCATTGATCAAGAGAATGTTATAATGGAAGTCGTTAAACAAGCAGAAGAAAGTAACGAGGTTATTCTTCGTGTTTATGAATGTTATAATCGAAGAACTAAAGCTAAGATTAATTTCTTTAAAGAGATTAAAGCTGTCTATGAGTGCGATCTTGAAGAAAGACATGAAATGAATGAACTTGTGGTAAAAAGTGGTGTTTTTGAATTTGATATAAAACCTTATGAGATTAAAACGTTTAAATTAAATATAATGTAAGATTATGAGGATGATTAGTTGCCAAGTTAGTCATCCTCTATTAATTTTTACCAAATGATTAATGGGAGAAGCAGAATTACTTCACTTTTTTTATGTAATATTACTAAAATAACTCTATAAAATAGCAGAGGTGTTGTAAAAAATATTGTTATATGATATATTTAAAATCATGATGGTGAATTATTCCTTGTTTAGTTGTTGGTCGACAGGTATTAAATTTTGTGGAATACGATTCAAGTATAAACCACTCATTTTAAAACAACTTAGGAATATATTGAGGGAGTCAATCTCAATAAGCTGTCAAATGTATTAATATGAGGAGGAATAACAAATGAAAAAAGGTACCATCAAGAGAATACTGAGTGGGGTAATGGTATTTGTGATGACTCTATCTTGTTTGAACATGTATAGGGTTGAACATGTTCAGGCGAGTGTGACCTATGCTGAAGATTTATTTATTTCAGAGTATATTGAAGGAAGTAGTTATAATAAGGCCATAGAAATTTATAATGGTACAGGAAATACTGTAAACTTAAGCAATTATAATTTGATGAAGGATTATAATGGCGATGGTGAGTTTAATCTCATGTACCAATTTGAAGAAGGACAGACACTAAACCATGGCAAAGTATTTGTAGTATATCATAGTAGTTTTGACGAGTCTACTATTCAAAAATTAGATGAAAATTTATCGTATGGAACCGGTAACATATCATTTAATGGTGATGATCAAGTTGCTTTATATAAAGGTGATATAGAAGAAATAGATAGAATTGGTATTTCTGGTGATAAGGATTTTGGTAAAGACCATACATATGTGAGAGAGCCGAACGTAATGAAAGGTCTTACAGGTGAACAAGATCCAGGAGATAATGGTGAATGGATTGAATATGCTAAAAATACCTTTGATTATCTAGGATCGCATATAGCTAGCTATGGCTCTACTAAAGTGGCTAATGTTTCAGCTAGTCAACCTTCAGGTGAAGTTTCTGAAGGGACAGAAATAACATTGGCTTGTACAACCTCGGGAGCCATCATAAAGTATGCTATAGATCCTGTTGAGGGGACCTCACCATCTATGGTGAAATATGAAAATCCTATAGAAATAAATAAGGATACAACTATATTAACTCAAGCTATCAAAGATGGGCTTGAAGATAGTGACTTGGTAACCTTCGAATATACCATTAGAGATGAGCAAACTGTCATGGATATCGCGACAGCCAAGAATAATGATGATGGAAGTATTGTGAAGGTTATGGGAACGGTCACAGAAAATGAGGCTGAAGGCTATGTATTTATTCAGGATAATACAGCTGCCATTGGAATTCGATTTAATGGTGAACCGAATTTGAAAATAGGGGACACCATTGAAGTATATGGTGAGTTAAGTAGTTATTATGGCTATCGCTATATAGATGTAGCCTATTTATCAGACTTTAAAGTAACTGGTACAGGTGAAGTTATGCCATCAGTTGTGGGTCTCGGTGATATAGGTGAAGCTTATGAAAGTCAACTAATTAAGGTAGAAAATGTAAAGGTGATTTCAGGACCTGAATATGGAAGAGAATTTAAAGTGGAAAATGGTAATAGTGATTTTAGACTTAAACCCATAGATGGCACATGGCTTGAGAGTGGTGTAATCTATGAAAGTGTTGTGGGAGTTGTTCATTACTCATATGGAAAGTATGTACTAGTTTCGCCAAATGAGTTGGATATTACTGAAGATTCAAGTCGAGTTAGGAAGATAAAAGCAAATGTAGAATCAGGTTCAATTGAGAAAGGGGCGGAAGTAATCCTCTTAACACTAACAGAAGGTGCAGAAATTTATTACACATTAGATGGAAGCCAACCAGATAGTAACTCTTTCCTTTATACTCAACCAATCATTATTAATAGTGATACAACACTAAAAGCAGTAGCAATTAAAGAAGAGTTAACAAATAGTGAAGTATTGACATTGGACTTAACGGTATTAGAGTCAGTAGGAGAGGTAACAATATCTGAAATCCAGGGAGGGTCTCATCAATCACCTTATATTTTGAAAACTGTTGAAAGGGTAGAAGGAATTGTTACAGGCATACTGGATTATAAATTTGATTTTATGGGCGGTAAGAGAATCACAGGATTCTACATGCAGGCTGAAACAAGTGATGGGAAGAGTGCTACGTCAGATGCCATCTTCGTTTTTACGGGTACTGATGTTGAAGTTGGGGATAAAGTAAAAGTAACAGGAATGGTTAATGAATATGTTAAAGAAATGGATTTCTATGCCTATGACCAAGAAAATCAATTAACTGTGACTTCTATTGAAGCCAGTGACGTAGAGGTTGTGTCAAAAGGCAATGCATTACCAGAAGCAATACGTTTAGGTGAAAAGGGACGTACAGTGCCACACGATTTAATTAGTAGTGATAACTTTGAAGAGTATGATGAATCAAAGTATGCTATAGATTTTTATGAATCTCTAGAATCTATGAGAGTTGTAATAGATAATCCACTTGTAGTGGCTCCAGAACATAACAGAGTATTAGCAGTTGTTCCTGACAATGGAGCCATAGCCAAAGAAGATGAAGATCTATCCATTATGGGTGGTGTTATTCTCCAAGAAGATGATGTAAATACAGAAATTCTTCAATTAAATGGGGCGATAGTTAGTCTTGGAGATATTAAATCGATTGAACCAGGTGCTACCTCATCAGAAACTGTAGAAGGATTAATGGACTATGAATGGGGAGCATATCAAGTATATATCACAAAGGAGTTACCAACATTCACTAATGCAGATAGGGAAGAGGATAGTCTTCAGTTTGACAAAAATGAGGACGAATTAACTATTGCTTCATACAATGTTTATAATCATGGCGGAGATGATAAAGAAAGTAAAACAGTTGGTATTGCAGATGCCATTGTGAACGATTTAGGTTCACCAGATATAATTGGTCTTGTAGAAGTACAAGATAATGATGGTAAGGCAGGTGGGACTGGTAGTACTGTAGTCGATGCTAGTGAAGTTTATGGTGCATTTATTAATAAAATAAAAGAATTAGGCGGTCCGGAGTATGCTTGGACGGATATTCCACCAGTAGATGATCAAGAAGGTGGAGAGCCTGGCGGTAATATTCGTGTAGGCTATTTATACAATCCAGATAGAGTTACTCTAAAAGCCGGTGTGGCTAAAGGTGGTTCAACAGATACCGTTGAAGTAGACCAGCAAGGTCATTTAACGTTAAATCCTGGGAGAATAGCAGCTACTGAGGAAGCATTTAATGATACAAGAAAGTCTCTTGCAGCAGAGTTCATCTTTAGAGGAGAGGAAGTCATCGTTATAGCTAACCACTTTAGTTCAAAGGGTGGAGATAATGCAACTTATGGCAATATCCAACCTGCAATAAAGCATTCTGAAGTGGAGCGAGTTAAGCAAGCACAACTTGTCAATGACTTTATTGATACTATTCTAGCTGCAAATCCTGAAGCTAATATAGTTGCATTAGGTGATTTAAATGATTTCCAGTTCTCAAATTCAGTTAAAGCACTAAAAGGTGAAGGAGAAGAGCAAGTATTGGTTAATATGATTGATGAGCTACCATTGGCTGAACAGTTTACATATAATTATGGAGGTAATTCACAAGTACTGGACAATATTCTTGTTAGTCAGAACTTAGTAGTGGATACGAAAGTGGACGTGTTGAATATTAATTCAATCATTTCTGATGAAGATGATGCAAGGCGTCATAGTGATCACGACGCAGTTATAGTGGGGATCGCTGGAATTGGAACGGATAAAGAAGTCATGGTAGAAGATGTTATGACAACATCCTTTATGAGTTTAACGCCTAAAGTGGAATTTGAGGAAGGAGAGTTCGTCACCATTTCGGCAAATATCACTTCAATTAATGAAGAGGTTGACACAGGTACAGTATTATATAAAATCGTAAAAGATGATAAGATGGTAAGATTCGGTATGTTAGAACCAGTTGCATTAAATATCAGTGGAATTGATTGTAGAATGGGATTTGGAACAGAAAATCTAAGTAGAGGAACATATCGAGTTGAGGTCTTTGTTTGGGATAACTTTAGTGATGCCAATGCACTTTCAGATAAAGGAATATGTAACTTTACAATTAAGTAGGTTCAAGTAGAATTATTTATAAACTGAATAAAAATTTCTTCAAAGACTTTCTTGTAATGTAAGTTTTTGAGAGTGAAGTAGGAGGGTTACATTGAAACGATTAATTAGTTTGATAATATCATTAATTCTAGCATTAAGTATTGTAATGCCTTCATTTGCTGCAGACGATGTGAGTATATCCTTGAATCTAGTTAATAATGATTTTAAACTTAACTCATTATATATTGGAGAAGGACAAGTAACTGCAAATGAAGTTGCTCAAAAATATAAAACCGTGACCATTAAAGTCCTATCAATGGACAATGAAAGACTTGTCAATGTTGATCAGGTGGATACCGATGGAAATGGTGACTATCGATTCCAATTCAAGCTACCTGAATCAGCGAGGGTAGGAGATTATAAGATTGAGGTGTCCGCACTCAGTAAAAAGGAGACACTTGATTTTACAGTAGTAACGGGGAGTAATTCAAGCTCTAATACCTCAGACAAAAGGGATAAGTCAAAAAATAATTCAGACGAAGAAGAGGTAGAAGAGATTATCATTAATGTACCACAAAATGGAGAAAAAAAAGATAATAAAAAAGCGCTATCCATGGGGCTAGAAATTATGAAAGATCCCAAGAAACATTATTCCAAAGAAACAAAAGCAGATGTCATACGACAAATGACAGAGATTGCTGGGGAAGAATTAGAAGATGAAAATCAAAGTGTTTCAGCTAAACGGGAAGCTATAGATCAAGTAGTGACAGCATTTGATGCGTATTTAGAAGATGATCAAGTAACTTTTGATGATGCTATGGAAACCATGGAGCATATCTTAAAAAATACTTTCAAGATAGAAAATGCTTCCAAAGAAGTTGATAGTTTGGGGGTTCTAAAAACCAGAAATCTAGATTTCATTATTGAAAAGACCATGGAAAAAGCAACACCTGAAGGAATGAAGCTTATCACGAAAGATCCTAAAAACCCTGGGGAGTTTGTACTTAATCAAGATAATCTTAAATTGACACAGAAGATTGTAGAAACAAAGGCAAAACAATTTGAGGCGACTTTAAATGAACTGGGTGCCGGTAGTGCAAAGGTATCAAGAGCGGTCTATGTAAATATGGATAGCATACTAGATGAGTCACTAAATATAAATATTTCTAGCACCAATGCTCAGTATCTAGTTGAGAATGATACAAATATGGTCATTAATATATCAGATATGAGCTTAACTCTTGATACACAAGTGCTAAAAAAAATGTCAGGAGATATTCAGTTTTCAAAAGAGATAATAGAAGATTCTCAAGAGAATAAAACTGCTAGCTCTACTAAAGGTCATAAACTTAAACCTGTCGGTTCCATCTATGATTTAAATATAACTGTAGACAAAAATAAGATTAATTTTGATAAGTTTAAGCCTAAGTTTACATTTAAATTAGATGAGTTGGATATACAAGACGAAGATAAAGAGCTTCTAAGCGTTTATGTTCAAAATGAAGAAAGTGGTGATTGGGAGATTGTCCGCAGTAGAGTAGAGGGATTAACTATTACATTTGAGACTGAACATTTTAGTAAATATGTTGTAATGAAATATGAAGATCAATTTGAGGATTGTAAAGAGCATTGGGCAGGTAATATTGTTCAAGAGGCAGCTGCAAAGGGACTTGTTTCGGGACGAAGTACTGAGGTATTTGCACCAGATGCATCCATTACTCGAGCTGAATTCGTTACTATGCTGATCAATGAACTTGGATTAGAAGAAGAGAAAATATCTTCATTTGATGATGTAAGTTTAAATTCATGGTATAGTAATGTAATTGCTAATGCTCAAAACATAAGTATTCTAGATGTAAATGTTGGTGATTTCAGGCCAGAAGAGGATATTACTCGTGAAGAAATAGCAATTATGGTGGCTAAGTTAATAGAATATAAACTTGGTGAAGAAATAGCTATAAGTCAAGATAAGTTTATTGATCAAAATGAGTTATCTGATGATGGGGCTATAGCGATAGGGAAATGTCGAGAAATGAATATCATTAATGGGTATCCAGATGGGTCCTATAAACCACAAGAGACGGCTACTCGTGCTGAAGCAGTAACTATTCTCTTAAGTATTTCAGAGTACTAATAGGAATAAGAATTAGATGTGGCATAACTTTGTAGTTAAATATGTATAGTTAGAAGAAGATGAACGAATTACTCGGTCATCTTTTTCTTATGTTTTTGGTGCTTTTCCAATCTCTCTTTTGACTAATTAGCAATATGAATTATAATAGAACTATAATAATCAGAAATCGGGGGATGGTTATGAGGGGTCTGGGCAATAGATTTCATGATATTTCAATTAAGAAAAAACTGATCATTTTTGTTTTGATGATGTTGATATATCCTATTTTATTAGTTATATTTTTTGGTGTATATAATAATGAGAAAATTATAAAAGATCGCTTTGTCAGTTATGTTGAAAATGATGTAAAGGGGACCAAAACCCGTATCTCAAAAGACTTAAAAGATATGGAAAGCTTTTTTCAAGATTTACTTTATAATATCGATATTTATGATCTATTTAAGGCTAAGCCAAGTGATATAGAAGAAAATGACGTTATGGCGAACTACATTTTTAAAAGAGATATAGAAAAATATCTTAAATCCACAATCTATGCAAAGAGAGAATTCGATCTTGTTACGATACAGTTCATTGACGAGGATAATGTTTATTATGCAGAAAGAGAAACAGGGTTTATTGATATAGATGAGATTCCAACAGATATATTCATTGATTTAATTGAGGAAAAAAATCAGGTTATTTACTATTATGATCATGGATATGAAAAAAGCATTATATATTTAGTACGAGCTGTTTATGATTTGGATTCTTTTGAAAAAATGGGTGTTATGTCTTTTAGAATTGATCATCATTATTTGGAAGAGATAGTTCAGACTGCAAATAGGGATCCTGCAGAAAGTACACATTTATATACAGACAGTGGTGAGAGGTTAATCAGTGTAGGGCAAAGGTATAATGATAGCATAGTAGAAGAGAATCAATTATATTTACAAGATGAAGGAACATACAGCTATGAAGTTGATGGAAAGGATTATTATGTCATCGTTAAAGCCATTGAAGGAGTTAATTTGAGAATCATTAGCATTATGTCCACTGATATGTTAATTGCTGATACGGAACAGGTCCTTAAAATTATCTTGATCTTGTGCTTAATTAGTATTCCGATTTATATTCTCATTGCAAATATATTTTATAAGGACATTATCTCACCTTTTAATCTATTAATACAAAAAATGAAAAACATTGAAAAGGGAGAGTTGAATACAGTAATTGATATTCAACGTAAAAATGAAATAGGGTATTTATATCATTCATTTAATAGTATGGCAAAACGATTGAAGTATTTAGTTGAGTATGTATATGAGGAAGAGATCGCTAGAAAGAACGCAGAGATATCTGCTTTGCAATCGCAGATTAATCCACACTTCCTATACAATACTTTGGAGACGATTAATTGGAAAGCACAATTATCTGGAGAACAAGATATTGCCGAAATGATACAAGCCCTCTCCAATCTAATGGATGCTAATATGAACCGTAATGGTGAGAAGTATATTACTGTTAAACAAGAGATCAAGTACATGGATAGCTATTTATTCCTCATTCAAAAAAGGTTTGGTGATAAAATTGCCTATGAAAAAAATGTAGAGGAAGAAACACTTGATAAAAAGCTTCCTAAGCTGATTATTCAGCCCATCATTGAAAATGCTATTAAACATGGGATTCAGCCTATTGGGAGAGGAAAGGTATCTCTGTATAGTTCGCTGTCTGATGATAACTTGGTAATATACGTTGAGGATAATGGGGTTGGGATAGAGAGAGCTGAATTAGAGCAGATTAAGCAAGGTCATAGGCATTCAGATTTAAAAAGTATTGGGTTAAATAATGTTATTAAGAGATTGAAGCTGATTTATGGAGAGGAAGCTAATGTTCATATTGAGAGTGAGGTGGCACAGGGAACAAAAGTTAGAGTAATGATACCTGTGAGTAGTGAGTAGGAATTTTAAGAAGTAACTTTTTAAGTATTACTAATGGGGTCAAGCACGCAAGGGGTTCTATTACGCCTGCTAGAAAGACGTCCATGTCTTAGATAGCAGGGCTCACCGTCCATGGTTCGCTACTCCATAGAACCCCTTACATGCTTTCGGTATAGGTAAGAGAAGTCATCAGGATTACATACTGCTTTTCTCTAGAGAAAAGTTCGTAACTTGTGAGAGATGACGCGATAAGTAAAAAGAAATAAGGAGGGGGATTGACATGTATAAAATACTAATTATTGATGATGAGGTGACCATCATAGAGGGGTTAAAGAAGCTTGTTCCTTGGGATGAAATTGATTGTAAAGTTGTAGGGATTGCTGAGGATGGAGAAGAAGGTCTCCAGCAGATTGATAAGTTAAAACCAGATATTATCATTTCAGATATTCAAATGCCTAAACGATCTGGATTAGAAATGATTAAAGCCATGCAGAGGAAAAAAAGAGATATTAAATCCATTATACTTACAGGATATCGTGAATTTGAATACGCCCAAGAAGCTGTTAATCTAGGGGTTGTACGTTTTCTATTAAAACCAACAAAACTTGAAGATATTAAAGATGCAGTTATAGAAGCGATTCATATGTTAGATGATGAGCGTGGGAAAGTAAGAGATATAAAAAATCTAAGGAGACAGTTAAATAAACATCATGCTATTGCTGGTAACGGTCTAGAAGGCAGCCAGAATGAGGATGAGAAAATGAGATTTTTATCTGGACAAGCTATAGAATATATTAAAGAGAATTATAATCAAAAATTAGACCTACAAACTGTAGCAGATCAATTATACATTAGTTCCTGGTATCTATGTAAGTTATTTAAGAAAGAAGTTGGTAGTAGTTTTATAGAATTATTAAATGAAGTACGGATACAAGAGGCTAAAAAACTATTAACAACAACTAAGTTTAAAGTATATGAAATAACAGAAAGAGTAGGATACTCTGATACACCCTATTTTTCCAAAACTTTCAAAAAACATGTTGGTTTAACACCTAATCAATATCGGAATAAAATGTGGAAAGAGCAATGTTAATAACCACTAAAAGATTCATGTGTAATATTATTATATTGAACAAAATCGTACAAGAAAGTACAAGATTGACTTCTAGCAACTGTTTATTATGCATGATAATATAGAGAGGTATTAAATATTACATACTGATTAGGGAGGGTTATAATGAATAAAATATCAAAAGTTATGGCATTACTTGTTGTGTTAACATTTGTAACGGGAGTATTTGCAGGCTGTGCGGGTGAGAAAGAAGATGTAGAAACACCTGCTGCAACTGAAAAGCAAATAGATGATAATACAACTAAAGAAGCGGAGCCAGTTACACTAAGAATTTCTACTATGTTTGGTGGAACTGATCCATCAACACAAGTGTTTGAAGAACAGTTAGTAGCATTCGAAGAGTTACATCCACATGTAACTATAAAAAATGAATCAATGACATCAGTCGGTGATGAATATAGGACAAAAGTGAAAACAGACTTTGCCACAGGTAATGAAGCGGATATTACTTTCTTTTACAATGGTGCAGATGTACAAGGGATTATTAATTCTGACAAAGTCATTTCTTATGATGAAATTAATGAGAAGTATCCAGAGGTAGGCAAAGACATTACTGATGGTGTTAAAGACTCTGTTAGAGAAGAGGATGGTAAATTATACATGATGCCTTTAACAGGCTTCTATGAAGGATTATTTGTTAATGAAGCAATATTTGAACAATATGGATTAGAATTACCTACTACATGGGAAAATTTAATAACAGCTATTGATGTATTAAAAGAAAATGATATTGTTCCTTTTGCTGGACCAATTGCTCAATCTCATTACATGATTGAACATTTTGTATTGTCTCAAGCAGGTGCAGAAGGACATAAAGATGTGTTAGCAGGAGATGAACCTTCAGCTGATTGGGTTGCAGCGTTTAATAACATTAAAGATTTATATGAAAAAGAAGCTTTTGCTAAAGATGCTTTGACAATGGATATTGAAATGGCTCAAAACTTATTTATTCAAGAGAAAGCGGCTATGATTCTTGAAGGTTCATGGTTCATTGGTAGATGTGAAGATGAATTAAAAGATAAAATGACAGTTATTCCAATGGCAACAGCAAGTGATAAAATGGATCCAACTTCAATTATAGGAGGATTCTCAAGTGGATATTATGTGAGTAAATCTTCTTATGAAGATCCAGCTAAGCAACAAGCAGTAATTGATTTAGTATCTTTCTTAACCTCTGCTGAAGCAATTAAAGATCATGCAGCAGTTAATGGGGGATCACCAGCAGCTAAAGTAGTTGTTGAAGGTCTACATCCACTATTCGTAGAAGGTCACGCTATGGTAGCGAATGCTAATACGCTGAATATGCCAATCGATTCAAGATTAACTCCAGAAGCATTTAACATATTAGTGAAAGATGGAATTCCTTTTATCGTCGAAGGTCGAAAAAACCCAGAAGAAGTATTAAAAGCCACAAAGGAAAAGAATGAAAGATAGGCTCATTAAACTATAAAAATAAAATTAGGATTGAATAAAGTAAATAATAACAGTTGAATATATTCAACTGTTATTATTTACATAAAAATACAAGTAATATATCGAAAAGTACCTTAAATCAACAAAATATTTAAAATTTCACCATGAATACTTGTAAGTTAGGAGGGGATTTAATGCTTAGTAATAAGTCTAAAAGAACAATGACCATATTTTTATTTTTAGCACCTGCATTATTGTTCTTAGTAATTTTTTTAGCATATCCTTTTGTGATAAATATTATAGATAGTTTTTTTAAATCAGATGGTTTTTTGCAAAGTGAATACATAGGTTTAGATAATTATAGGCGACTATTTAAAGATCCTACCATAGGAACAGCTGTAAAAAATACATATGAAATAATGTTTTATGTTTGTCTATTCGAAGTAGGTATTGCATTAATATTAGCTATTCTTGTTGATAATATCAAAAAAGGACAACACTTTTTTCGAACAGTATACTTTTTCCCTATTGTAATTTCAGCAACAGCAATTGGTATGATGTTTAAATTATTCTATGCATACGATATTGGATTATTAAATTCATTTATGACCATGCTTGGGTTAGAAAAGCAGGTATGGGTTACAGCAGAATCAGCAGTAAAAATGGTTGCTATACCTATAGTATGGCAATATGTTGGGTTTTACTTCATTATCCTATTAACAGCAATTAAACAAATACCTAGAGATCTTTATGAATCAGCTTATTTAGAGGGTATTAATGGATTTACAAAAACTATCTATATTACATTGCCATTGATAAAAGGTGTGATAATTACGTGTTTAGTTTATGCAATTAATGGTGTAATGAAAATATTTGATTTAGTTTTAATACTCACAGAAGGTGGTCCATTAAACCAATCAATGGTATTAGGATTATATATGTACAAGAAAGCCTTTGCAGATAATGCTTTTGGTTATGCAGCAACAATTTCCTTGTTAATAATCGTTTTAGGATTAGCTACGATTACTATAGTTAGTAAAGTGTTTAAAAGGGAACAAATTACTTATTAATTTGGGGAAGGAGGTAGTGTATATGAGTAAAAAGAAAAAGATAGGTATAGAAAGAAAAAGTTTTAACATAGGAATGTTATTTACTTATATAGTTTTATATGCCTTTTCAATTACTACGATTTATCCTCTTATCTGGGTTGGGCAAAATTCTTTCAAAACTTCTAACGATCTTATAGAAAGTTCCTTTACATTGCCAACTAGTTTTATGTGGGATAATTTCAAAAATGCCATAACAAAAATCAACATATTTCAAGGATATGCAAATAGTTTAATAATTTCAGGAACAGTTGTTATTGTTGTTATTTTTTTTAGTGCATTGGCTGCTTATATTCTTGCAAGATTTGAATTCAAAGGCAATAAAATCATTCGATCATTTATCTTGGCAAGTATGTTAGTACCTGTTTTTGCAACCATATTACCTGTATTTAAAATATTAGCCAATGTTGGTTTGATTGATACCCATGTAGGTGTTATTTTACCACAAATTGCAGGTAATATACCATTTGCAGTTATATTATTAACTAGTTTCATGGAGACAGTTCCTAATGAGCTTGAGGAGGCAGCTAAGGTAGAAGGCGCCAATGTATGGAAAATATTTTCTAAAATATTTGTACCTATTACAAAACCTGCATTAGCAACATCAGCAATATTTACTTTTTTATGGTCTTATAATGACTTGTTTACATCATTAATTATCATAAGAAACCCAGAGAAATTCCCCGTTAACAGGTTACTAACAGAGATTAGTAGTCAGTATGGAACAGATTATGGATTATTATGTGCTGTAATCATATTAATCATTGGTCCTGTATTATCAGTCTATATGATTGGTCAAAAGCAAATTGTTGAAGGTATGACAGCGGGGGCAGTAAAAGGTTAAAAGGGACTTAAATTCAACAGACAGATGGTATAGACAATAGATAACCCTCACCGAAATTGGTGAGGGTTTTGTTAATCTTTATTTAGAATAATTTCAAAGGTTTTAAGTATATACTCTTGTTGTTCTTCATTAAGGCGATCAAAGTCTTCTAATAATTTCTTTTTGATGGGAGTAAGTTGGTTATAAGAAAAATTATTATTAAGAATATAATCAATATCTACCTCAAAAAATTTCGAGAGCTTTTTTAATGTATCTATGTCAGGTTGCCGTTTATGGTTTTCGTAGGCGCTTATAGCTTGTTGAGTAATATTCAACATAGTAGCTAATTCAGCTTGGCTGATGCCTTTACTCTCTCGCAATTGTTTCAATCGATTCATATGACCACTCCCTGTAGATATTATACAGTATAACCATATGGGACTTGAAACATTTAAATGTTGTTAAAAAAACTTGACTACAACCTAATGTTGTGTTATTATATAAACAACATTTCGTTGTATTGAAGAAGAAGTGTTAATTTTGTTTATCGGGGTGTGGGAAAGCGTGTTCTTTTACCAGGCATGCTTTCCTACAAATAACAGAAACAGCTGGTATAACAACAGTCTTAAGTCAAATAATGGTCACATTCTAATCCGCTCCGCTGCTTGTGCTGTTATGTTTTTAATCACCTAAGTGGGCTGTTTTTTGTTGATACTACAACATGTTTACAATTTAGTAAGGTCACATGATGTTGAAACGGGGAATAAGAAATATAGAATCGAATACTAAAAAGATACGAAAGAAGCTTGTTCCTTTTAGGGACAAGCTTCTTAGTGTTCTAGTGTAAGAAAGTACATACATTTCATTATACGAAATGATTAAGTAGGGAACTATACTTACTTACATCCTACTGTACATAATTGAAACGAGAGCATTTCTTGTAATTATCAATCATTTCAAGAAAGTAACGCTGAACAGATAGATCATCTGTAAGTTCAGGGTGAAAAGATGTCACCAGAATATTATCTTGTTTAGCAGCGATAATTTTGTCCTCAAGGATCTTTAAAACAGTTACAGAGGGTCCTACTGATTGAATATAGGGAGCTCTAATGAATGTTAATGGAATTGGATAGGAAGCAAAGGCGTCAATGGTATCAAACGTCATAAAACTGTGAATTTGAGAACCGTAACCATTACGTTTGACATCAATATCCATGACATTCAAGTAGGTATTTACTTTTCCGTTGACTTGGTTTGCTAATAATATCATACCTGCACATGTGCCCCAAACGGGCAATCCATGAAGGATCTTATTTCTTATGCTAGCTATTAATTCAAAATCATTTAGCAGTTGTCCTATAGTCGTACTTTCACCGCCAGGTATAACTAACCCGTCAATACTCTGCACATCATTTTCATATCTAACAGGATGAATTGTAATACCATTCATTCTATTAAAGGAATTAATATGCTCAGTAACAGAACCCTGTAAAGCAAGAATACCAATCTTCATATCTACCATCCCCTTGAGGCATATTCATCTTCAAGTTGTGACATTTCAATACCTACCATGGGTTCTCCTAAATCTTCTGATACTTCAGCTAATAAATCTGGGTTATCATAATAAGTTGTTGCTCTTACTATTGCCTGTGCTCTTTTTTCTGGGTTACCAGATTTAAGTATTCCTGAGCCAACGAAAATACCATCGCATCCCAATTGCATCATAAGTGCAGCATCAGCAGGTGTTGCAATACCTCCAGCAGCAAAATTAACAACAGGAAGAGATCCATTTTGGCTTACATATTGAACAAGTGAATAAGGGGCACCAATACCTTTAGCAAAAGTCATTAATTCTTCAGTAGGCATATTCTGCATGGATCTTATCTCTTGATTAATGGTTCGCATATGTCTTACTGCTTCTACCACATTACCCGTACCTGCTTCACCTTTGGTACGAATCATAGAAGCACCTTCACCAATTCTTCTCAATGCTTCACCTAGATTTTTAGCACCGCAGACGAAAGGAATATTAAAACTTGTTTTATCAATATGAAATTGATCATCAGTAGGTGTTAAGACCTCACTTTCATCAATATAATCAACACCAATACTTTCTAATATTTGTGCCTCAACAGCGTGACCAATTCGAACTTTTGCCATAACAGGAATGGAAACTGCCTCAATGATTTCTTTAATCATTTTAGGATCTGACATTCGAGCAACACCACCTTGCTTACGGATGTCAGCAGGGACTTTTTCTAAAGCCATAATAGCTACGGCACCAGCTTTTTCAGCAATAATTGCTTGATCAGCTGTAACAACGTCCATGATAACGCCACCTTTTAGCATTTGTGCTAGGTTTTTATTGAGTTCATATCGAGTATTCATTCTTAAACCCTCCTTATTGAGTTGCTTTTCTTATTACTCTAACATTTATGTATTTATTAGGTAAATATCCAGTTGATAATTTTTAAAGAAGGTCAGCATTGAAAAAAGTGATGTTAGTCACTGAATAGTTATAAGCATTGTATTTCTATCATAACT
The DNA here is from genome assembly GCF_002964605.1 of Vallitalea okinawensis. Lineage (NCBI taxonomy): Bacteria > Bacillati > Bacillota > Clostridia > Lachnospirales > Vallitaleaceae > Vallitalea > Vallitalea okinawensis. The sequence continues at coordinate 71,200 of NZ_PQDH01000007.1, read as the reverse complement.
TATAATAAGGTGCTTTTAGGATCATAACTTAGAATGTTCTATAACCAGCTAGGTTGGAGTGATTACTAGTTAAATAGGGAGGGAGATTCTGGTGAAGAAAATGATTGTATCCGCCATAGTTATCAGTTTGATTATTGGAATAATAGTAGGATTCACGATGCAAACTTCGCCAGATGAAAATACTGTTGTTGTAGGTGCACAGAATTTCACTGAGCAATATATTCTGGGAGAGATGCTTGCTTTACTTATAGAAGAGTATACGGATTTGAATGTTGAGAAGAAATTTGGGTACAGTATAGAGGATGTACATCAACCTTTCATGGAAGGTGAAATCGACATGTATCCAGAATATACAGGTACAGCGTGGGGAGGAATACTAGAAGAACCTCTTATCTATCAACCAGACATATTGTACCAAGAAGTTAAAAAAGTCTATGAAGAGGATTTCAATGCTTTATGGTTGGATCGTTACGGCTTTAATAATACTTATGGGTTAGGGATGAAAGAGGCACAGGCTACTGAAGAAGGTATTTATACATACTCTGACCTTGCCCTAAAAAGTAGGCCATTGACTTTAGGTGCTGAACGAAGCTTTTATCTTTTACAAGATGCATACCCTGGGTTGGTTGAAAAATATGGTTTCCAGTTTAAAGATGAAAAAGTTTTAGATATAGATAAAAAATATGAAGCTTTAGAAACAGGAGAAGTAGATGTTATTGATGTCTTTTCCACTGATGGGGATTTGGAACAATATAATATTCTCTTATTAATCGATGATCAAAATTACTTCCCACCCTATGAAGCCGCAACTGTTATTAGAATGGATATATTAGAAGAACATCCTGAATTAGAAGAGATTTTGAATAAACTTGGCGGGCAAATCAATAACGAAGAAATGGCTCACTTAAACTATCTTGTAGAAAACTCAGGTATGAGTCCAGAAGAGGTTGCACGACTATACTTAACATCGAAAAACCTTATTAGTTAAAATTAGAAGCCTATGATAACATAATAAACTTTCAATGTCTCTATGGACTATAGAGGTTATGCAATATGTACTTCAATAGCTGAAAATAATTATAGATGAGGGAGGTGAATGTTGTGTCTAAAAAAGTATTAATAGCCATTACTACCGTCTGTTTAGCAATAGGTATAATAGCTTTTACATTACACGCTAGATCCCAGAATAATAAGATAATAGTAGGTACGAAGAACTTCACAGAGCAGTATATACTTGGTGAAATGATCACTCTTCTTATAGAAGAGTATACGGATTTAGATGTAGAGCAAAAATTTGGTTATAGTATTCCAGACATACATGAACCTTTACTAAAAGGGGAAATCGACCTTTATCCAGAATATACAAGTACAGGATGGGTGGTCATATTGGATGAGCCATTTATCTACCAACCAGATGTCTTATATCAAGAAGTTAAGAGGGTATACGATGAAGATTTTGATGTAGTTTGGTTAGATCGTTATGGTTTTAATAATACATATGGATTAGCCATGAGAAATGATCAAGCTTTGGAAGAAGGAATATTTACAAATTCGGATTTAGCATTAAAAGCTAAACCCTTCACTTTAGGTGCTGAGCGTAATTTCTATATTAGAGAAGATGGTTATCCTGGTTTGGCAAAAAAATATGGGTTTAATTTTAAAGATAAGCTAGTGTTTGAGATAGGGGAGAAATACGAAGCTATTGATCAAGGAGAAGTTGATGTTATCGATATCTTTACAACGGATGGTTTATTAAATGAGTATGATCTTTATGTACTCTATGATGACCAACATTTCTTTTTGCCCTATCAAGCTGCAACAATTATCAGAGGTGATACCCTTCGTGAGCATCCTGAGCTTAGAGAAGTGCTGAATAAATTAGGTGGACAGATTAATAATGAAGAAATGTCTAGGCTAAATTATCTTGTTGAAAATAGTGAGATGGAGCCTAGAGAAGCAGCAAGATTATATTTAGTTTCAAAAGGTCTTATTGAATAAATTATACCAGCATTAGAATTAATGGACATGTCAGAATGAAATTGAGCAGGATCTTGTGAAGCAGGAAGTGGTATAGTATGAAGAAAGAAATATTAATAGTGGTAAGTGTGATTAGCATAATAATGTTGATAACCTTTAGTTTTCATGTACAATCTCAGGAAGATACTATTGTAATAGGTGCAAGAGATTATACAGAACAGTATATTTTAGGTGAAATGCTTACTTTACTCGTAGAGGAATATACTGATTTAGAGGTAGAACAAAGATTTGGGTATAGCACAGTCCTTATACCTATCACTGATGGGGAAGTAGATTTATACCCGGCTTACACAGGGACTGGATGGTCTGTGGAATTAGGTCGTCCATTTATCTATCAACCCAACATACTTTATCAACAATTAAAGAAAGCTTCCCTAGAAGAGCTGGATATACGCTGGTTAGATCGTTATGGATTTAATAATACCTATGGATTAGCTATGAGAAATCAAGATGTAAAAGATATGGGCATCTATACATATTCGGATTTAGCTCTGAAAGGAAATCCTCTAATATTTGGAGCAGAAGATAGATTTTATGTTAGAGAAGATGGTTATCCGGGGTTAGTGGAAAAATACGATTTTCAATTTAAAGAGGATAAGGTTCTTGATATTGAGAGAAAATATGACGCAATCAACGAAGGGGATGTAGATATATTAGAAGTTTTTTCAACAGATGGGTTGCTTGAAGAATATGATCTTTATTTATTAGATGATGATCAACATTACTTTCCACCTTATGAAGCGGCTACGATTATACGAATGGATACATTAGAGAAACACCCTGAATTAGAAGAAGTCTTTAATAAGCTTGGTGGGCAAATCAGCAATGAAGAAATGAGCCAACTTAATTATATCGTTGAAAATGGTGAGATGGATGCTAGAGAAGCAGCTAGGGTATTTCTAATATCCAAAGGACTCATTGACTAATAAAGTAATTGTTACTAAGGTAGGAGTATGCTATTATAAATTTAAGGATTTATAAAACTAGTAAAGAAGGGATATTGTGAAACTATTTGAAAAAATATTTGGGAATAAGCAATCCAATGAGCTAAAGATAGACTACAATAATGAACTGAATAAAATTGAATTTAGATATAATATATTAAAAAAATACAGTCAACAAAAGAACTTAGTCATCAGTATTGAAACTAATTTAATGGATACAGATAAGGAGGCAGTTAGTATCATTAATGGTTTAGCTGATGCATTAGCAAAACGAAATTTACCTTTCATAAAAATGCCTACAGTTTCGAATAGAAAAAAGAGTATTTATGGTATCGATATAGGTAACAAAAATGGAACAAGGGACATAGCCTATATACTCATTTGTCAAATAGAGGGTGATGCAATTGACTGGCAGTTTTTTTGTGACTATCTAAGCCATTCTGATCTAATCATTGGCGTCAATCCACTTCTTTCCTTTGACGAGTTAAAGGACTATCTAACCCTATCTTATGCTCTTAATTTTCCAGAAAGCGACAAGTTTCAAGACTATATCTATGATTCTAAAAATTTTCATGTTTTTCGGACATCCATTAAGTTAGAAAATTAAATGAAAGAGAGATGGGTAAAAGTTATTAACTAGTTCAGCAAAACATGTTAATAACTTTTTTGGATTTAAATTCCTTTACATCCTCTATAATTGTATTATAATGAATGTAGGGAGTTAATACGAAAAGGAGCTGTGATGGAACATGAATAAAAAGTGGATTCTATGGGCGGTTACATGTGCCCTTGTTTTACTATGTCTAGTCATGGGAGTAAACTACTATTTCTCAAGACTAAAAAAAGAACCAACACAGGAAATCCAGACAACGAAGAAGAGCATTGAAGAACAAGTTATACCAGAGCATGAAAAAGGTGAAATTATAGATGTAATACCACTTAATCATAAGACTTATGGCATTGATATTCATACAGATTTTAGGCTAAAGACATCTCGTGAGATGAAAATAGATGGTTTGGAAAGTAAACTATCGATTGAACCAGCCTGTACATATTCTATAAAACAAGAAGAGAACAACGAATACATATTATCTCTGGCAGAACCACTTGAACCAAACTCTATAATCAAGCTAAAATATGCTAGCGACAAAGAAGAGCTGGGATGGGCTTTTCAGACGCAAAAGGAATTTGGTATTGCTTCAACCTTTCCACAAAATAATGGTTATGATGTTCCAGTCAATACTGGAATAGAGATTGTTTTCACGAAAGATTGTAGTGAAGAGATGAGCGATTATTTTATTATTTCACCAAAAATTGAGGGAACTTTTCAATTTAAGGCTAACAAAGCTATATTCTTACCCGATGTAGATCTAAAAGCAGATACTCAATATAGCATAACAGTTAAGGAAGGGTTAAGTGTTAACGGTGAAGTATTAGAAGAGGATTATACATTTTCTTTCAATACAATGAATAAGAAAAAACAAAAGTTTGCACTAAGTGGCAATAGTGATATATTCCCAGTCAGTGGTGGTCAAGTTATAAAAGGTTATCACTTGAGTGAAAAGAAAGATTTAAGTTTACCTATTAATATTTATAAACTAAAAAGTGCTGAAGATTATGCTAATGGATTAGGGTTTTTATATGATTATCGTGATTTGAATCAATCCATTGAAGCTATAGTTGATGAAGTAGAATATACCAATGTTAGCTCTTTTAAAGGAGAACTCGTAGTAATGGATGGTGCACCATATGACTATATTCCTTTGAGTAACAACTTATCTAAGGGCTATTATCTGATAGAATATGATGACCCAGATGAAAGAGACTATCAGATGATCCAAGTCACTGATTATGAAGGCTATACTGCATTCTTTGAAGAGCAGGTATTTATTTGGATGATCAATACAGAAACCCATCAGCCTGTTAAAGGGGCGAGTGTATCCATAGAGGATACTGCCTTGGGGGAAACCAATGAAGATGGTGTCTTAATTTCAGATTATAATATAGAGAAAGATCAAAATTACTTTATAAAGGTCAAGGGTGAGCATGACCAAGAGCTGATTATTGATCTGATACATCATACTACCCACTATTGGGATGATTACAGCATTAATAGATCCTATGATACATTTATATATACTGATCGGAGAGCGTATTTACCTTCTGATACCATCAATATCTATGGATATATGCAAAATAGAAATGGGCAGGAGTTAAGTAATCCTCAAATCAAAATTATCCACAATGACGCAATTATAGAAGAGCAACCGATTAATATTACTGATAATGGCACTTTCACCAATCTATTCGAAATTAATGATTTTAATTATGGTTATCTTGAAATTAGTATTTTTGAGGGTGATGAAAAGATTAACTCTGAATATGTTACTATTTCTCAGTTTGAAAAGCCAACATATAAGATGAATGTTAATATAGCAGAAGATTTCATTATGATGGGGGATTCTATAGATGTAGAAGCCAATACAACATACTTTGAAGGAACACCTATACCAGGTGCAAAAATTAATATGAGAACCTACCACTCCTTTAATTCGGGTGCTGATGAAATGACTTTAATCTGTGATGAACAAGGAAGTGTTGAGGAAACTATAATTCCTTATATGAAAACTGATGATTGGAGACCAAGTTATTATACCCTTAACTTTACAAATACGGAATTGCAAAGATATTATACAACACATAGCGATAGTGTAATTTTGTTTCCAAGGGATATAATGATTGAAGCAGAGGCAGAATACTTGTCTGATCAGGAAATCGCTTTGACTTTACAGGTGAATACCATTGACTTAAGTAACTTTGAGGGCAAGCTTTACGATGAGGAGAGCTATAAAGGAAGACCTGCGGAGGAGCAAATGGTCAATGTTACTGTCACAGAGACTTATTATGATAAAGAATATAAGGGACAGGGATATGATCCTATCTACAAAGTAACTTATGATCGCTATGAGTATATAAAGCGTAGTAATATCGTGGATACTTGGTTAGCAACAACCGATGAAAATGGTAACTATAACCTAATATATTCTAAAGCTAAGGAGGGGCGAAGTTACAGTTTTCAACTAGATACAAATGATCAAGCGGGGCGCTTTATACGAAAAGAAGTATATTCATGGGATGAAAAGACAGAGCAGAAATTTGGAGAGAATGAAATCCTCAATTTCTACGATCTATCCGTTGAAGTAGATCAATATACGTATAAGTTAAATGAGGAAGTAGAGTTAGCTGTTAAATATAAAGACCAGTTAATTAAAGATAATGCTGCTAATATGACAATGTTTTTAACTTGTCGTGAAGGCTTACTTGATTATTATTTTGAACAAGATACGGATACAACATTTATGTATAATGAAGCCTATATACCCAATGCTTATATCATGACATTATTCTACGATGGTCATTTTATTTACAACCCATGGAATGAATTTATTCGTTATAATACAGAAGAAGAAGAACTAAGTATTCAGATAAAAACCAATCAATCAGAATATCAACCTGGAGACAGGGTTGAGTTGACTTTAAGTGTAAAGGATAGCAAAGATCAACCCATAAAAAGCGATATCAATATAAGTGTAGTGGATGAAGCCTTTTTTGCGTTATATGAGGATTATTTTGAACCTTTAAGTGAACTCTATGCACCTATCTATAATGATGGAATCCTTATAGACAGATTGATGACTAAAAATCTGCTAAGTGATATGGGATATGGAGCTGAGAAAGGTGGAGGTGGAGATGATGCATACTTACGCTCAGACTTCAAGAATACGGCTTATTTTGATACGGTAACAACAAATGAACTCGGAAAAGCGGAGGTAGTTTTTCAACTACCTGATAATCTAACAAGCTGGCGAATTACTGGAACTGCAGTAACTTCTAATAGGAAAGCTGGTAAAGCAACCACTCATATAAATTGTAAGTTACCATATTTTACAGATGTTATTTTGTTTGATCAATATACTGATGGTGATGATATTTACATGACGTTAAAGACGACAGGTACTAAAGTTACTCCAAATATGGATATTACCTATACTGTGTTATTAGAGAATAATATTGGTGAGCAATCGACTATGGAGTTTAGCAGTGTTGGTAATGAATATGCATATATTCCGTTAGGGAAAAGAGGGACTGGAAAGTACCAGGTAACTGTTACATCTAGTTCAGGTGAGTATACGGATGCGATTCAGAAGGAATTTGAGGTAGTTGAGGGAACCATGCATTATTTTGAAATGATGGATACACAATTACTCAATGAAGAAATGGACTTTGTCACCAACAATAATCCGCTGACTCTTACGTTCTTCAATGGAGAAGCAGCAAATCATCACTCTAAATTGATGGCTATTTATAATATGCGTTATTCATCTAGAAGTGATCATCTAGCAGCTGCCTATAGTTCAGGAAAGTACTTAAATGAACATTATCAAATGGATCTAGACTTAGAGTTTATCAATGATTATGAAGAGTACCTCGCTTCGGATATATTGTCTGATATGACTTATGGAAGTGCATCACCCTATATAACGGCAACAGCTTTGCTGACGGATTTATCTGAGAAGTTCATGGAAGATGAAGAAAAGAAAGAAAAGATGGTTAATAAACTTAATTATGAAAAAAGTAATGCTTATGCAGAATCTAAAGAACAATTTGCTAGCCTTTGGGCACTGGCTTTATTAGATGAGCCAGTCTTACTAGAGGCTTATGAAGCACTAGAGGCAAATATTGTCTCACCAGATGACATAAGTTTTGAAATGATATTCATTTTAGAAACACTTATTGATTTGGGAGATTTGATGAAAGCTAAGGAACTATACACTGAAATGGTTGCTAATAGTGGTGAGATGAGCAATGGAGAACTTTATTTTGGTGGTCAGTATCCTAGAGAGTATACAGCTCTCATGATGATTGCAGCTATCAAATTAGGGTTTATGGGGGAAGCAGATAAGATGTATACCTATCTGGAAAAGGGAAAGGATCATTACTATCCAACCCAAATATACCAAATGCTATACCTAGAAGAAAAAGAACCCACTAAAAAAGTCAGCTCATTTCAATATAAATTAGAGGATATCATGAAAGAAGTCAACCTTGATTATAATGATAGTTTAAGAATGACTCTACTTCCAGAAGAAGCTGAGAAGATAGCTTTCACGAACATAGAAGGTAACATCACAGTTATTAGTGAATTTATTGGTAGTGTTGAAAATATAAGTAAGAGCGATAATCTGTCAGTGACAAGAAACTATCAGGTTGATGGTAAACCTATCTCAGAAAATCAAATTAAAGTAGGAGATCGTGTTGAAATTATTATTCAAGTGACTGCAGATAAGCCATTTAGATATCTAGAAATAAACGATTTATTACCAGCTGGTCTAAGCTATTTTGATAAAGGACCTAGTTCAAATAGTTATGATTATTATAAGACGGCTGGTAGAGGAGTAGATATTCATGGATATATGAAGAATGGAGAAACCAGATCAGCAACATTTACCTATTATGCACTAGCTGTTACAAAGGGTACGTATACAGCTGATTATATCGTGGTTAAAGAAGGTATTGGAAATGAGATGGCCTATGATGAACAAAAGATTTTGGAAATTCGTTAGAAAGTTACTCTGCTTAGCGGTAATAAGTATCCTATTAACAAAAACAGTCTTAGTATTGGAGGAAGAAGTCATTACCGTATCCAAACCAATTTTTCAGATCGTTGATTCGAAACCTTTTATAACCCACGACAATTTTTACAAAACCGTATCACGTCAATCTTCTTATGAAACAGATAGTCATTTGGTGGGGGGAATTTTACCCCACCACGACATAGCATCCTATATGATGGCAGACTTTTATAGCTCTCTAGCTAAAGTCAATGAGCCGGAGGTTATATTCATCATTGGACCGAATCATTATAAGAGAGGTGAGCGGTGTCAAGTTGGCTTATTTAATTTTAGTACCTATTCTGGAACAGTGTCTTCAGATGAAGAAATAATCATGGAGTTGATGCAACGTCCTGAGATAGATCAAGGGGCTTACGAAATCTTCAAAGATGAACATTCCATTAATATCCACATGAATTATATTGATTATTTTTTTGATGATGTAACAGTTGTACCTATTATATTAAAAGAAACCTTCGATCAAAAAGATTTAGTATTAATAGCTGATAAAATTAAAGAAGTAAGTAAGGGAAAGAATGTTTTTTACTTAGCTTCGGTGGACTTCTCACATTACCTCACTCTGGAAGAGGCAAATGACAATGATCAATTAACCAGTCAGCTTTTAACTGAATTGAACACGGAGCAAATTATCACATTGGATGATGATTACATGGATTGCCCATCAGCCATAACCCTTCTTATAAAGATTTTAGAGCAAAATGATCCTGTCTGTGCTATAGTTGATCATAATAATTCTGCTGTTATATTAAAAGATCCTAGTATGGAGGAAACCACGAGTTATTTTTCTGTTTTCTTCTACACAAGAAATTAATAGGTCAATCAGTATAAAATCTAGAGCAGTTATTGCAATATACTTAACAGTTTATGCAATAGATATGGTGAAAAGTAATGATATAATAAGAATAAGTCATGGTCTCTGCTTCATAGAACCCTTAATCTGAGTTCCTATAAATACATTTAAAATAATTTTCAAAAAAACTTGATTTATTATAATATTCATGATAAAATTACCCACAATACAAAGACAGATGTATGTAATACGAGGACAGACAACTACTTATATAATTCTTTCGTATAAAGACATGGAAAGGTGAGATTGGAAAGATGGAGAATAAATTACGTGTTGGTATCGTAGGTGCAACTGGTATGGTAGGTCAAAAGTTTATTACACTATTACATGAGCATCCTTGGTTTGAAATAGTATGTTTAGCAGCTAGTCCACGTTCAGCTGGGAAACCCTATCATGAAGCAGTGGATGGGCGATGGGCTCAATCAATAGAGATACCTGAACGCATAAAAGATATGAAGGTTATGGATGGGGCAGATGTTGAAAACATCAGTCAGGTAGTCGATTTCATCTTTTGTGCTGTGGATATGGATAAGGCTGCTATTCGTCAGTTGGAAGAAGCTTATGCCAAAGCGGATGTTCCAGTTGTGTCTAATAACTCCGCTCACAGGTGGACTGAGGATGTTCCAATGGTTATACCTGAAATCAATAATGAACACATCGCAATTATTGATGTCCAAAGAAAGAGATTAGGAACAGACAGAGGTTTCATTGCTGTTAAGCCGAATTGCTCTATTCAAAGTTATGTACCAGTTATTCAGGCATTAATGGATTATCAGCCAAAAGAAGTGAATGTATGCACTTATCAAGCTATATCAGGTGCAGGAAAAACTTTTGACAGTTGGCCGGATATGGTAGATAATATTATCCCTTACATTGGTGGTGAGGAAGAAAAAAGCGAAAAAGAACCTATGAAAATTTGGGGCAAGATTGAGGGAGATAAAATTCAATCAGCCGTTGAACCTGTAATCTCCGCTCAATGTATCCGGGTCCCAGCGGCAGACGGACATCTAGCAGCTGTATCTATAAAGTTTGAAGAAAAGCCAGAAATAAATAAAGTAATCGAACGCATTAATAATTATCAAGGAAGAGCACAAGAGCTTGAACTTCCAACAGCTCCAAAGCAATTCATGAAGTATATGATGGAAGCTGATCGCCCACAAACCAGAATAGACCGTGACTATGAAAACGGTATGGGGGTAACAGTAGGACGCTTTAGAGAAGACAATTTATATGATTATAAATTTGTATGCTTATCACACAACACATTAAGAGGTGCGGCTGGAGGGGCAGTCTTAATTGCTGAGCTCTTAACTTCAGAAGGGTATATTACAAGAAAATGAAAATTTGATTAAAGTTCATGAATCCTATTGTATTATTTTTGATAGAAATGTACAATGAGTAAAAAAAGAAGCTATCAGGGAGATGAGGGGATTAAATGAACGTATTATTTGGAATTGTTGTTATCATAATAAGTATTCTAAATATTGCAATACCTGAAGAGATGGCTATGTTTGGGGAGCGCTGGAAATACAGAAATGCAGAGCCCAGTGACATGAATATTTTTATGACACGATTAGGTGGTGTCATCGGTATAATTGTTGGTATAGTTATTATGTTCATGGGTGGATGAAAAGAACTTTAAGACGGATTAAAGCTTACTTCGAGATGAAGTAAGCTTTATTAATGTCAGTACTTATCCAGAGATGGTTATTCCAGAACATGAAATCCAAGGCATAAGAGCATTACCGAAGTCAATCCTCTCTTTAGAAATACCGTTAATGTTTTTGAACATCTCAATAAGATTACCAGATATCATGACTTCACTTAGAGGATATTTAATTTCCCCCTTTTCAATGTAATAGCTATTTTTTGCAACACCTGAAAAATCACCATTACTGCCAGGCTTTCCACCTGAAAACCTTCCAAGGAGAATACCACGATCAGTAGAGCTAATAAGATCCTCTTTTGTATAGTGACCTTCCTGAATAACAAAGGCATCACCGTGATTTTTCCCACGAGGTAATTTAGTTTTATTGGAGCCCTCAAGCGTTAATAGGTAAGATTTAAGAATACCCTTTTCTATAATCTTTTGATTCTCAGCGATGAAACCATCGTTAGTCATATGATAACCGCATGAGAGTTCAGGTCCAAGAGGATTGGACATGAAGGTGAGGTGCTCGCTAGCCACTTGTTGGTCTAATTTATCTTTAAAAGGGCTGGCACCAGATATAAGATTCCCATCCGTTAAGAAATTGTTAACATACATCCCTATAATGGATTGTAGAACATCAGGCGTTAAAATAACTGTACCAGTAAATTTATCACCAAGAGATTGAGTATGAATTTGCCCCTGTAGTTCTCCTAGAATGCTATCTAAAGAACCACAGTCAAGAATACCTTGATCTACGTTATTACGAAGGAAACCTGTGAAGTTAAAGGAAGAGGTTTCCTCTCCATCAACAGCAGACATAGCAGCCATAAATTCATAAGTACCATCTTTAGAGTACAATTCAGCACCGTTAGAATTGGCATATTGTTTTTCTTCCGAGATATGTGTCCATATACAGGGCTCCATTTGGATAAGGGGGTACTTTTCTTTGACATCCTTCAAGTAATTGTTAAGGAGAACATACATACCTTCTTTATCAGGCTCAAGTGCATGACCGATAAAACTTGCCTTTTCCATTGGTGCGATTGCATAACAGTCATCAGCTTTTGAACTTTCGCAGTTACTTATCACTTGACTGATAACTTTTTTAATATGCTCGTTGTCTAACTTATCTGTTGAGATACTGCCTTTTTTCTGCTCCTTAATAGCTTTAATTGTTAATTGGCGCCCATCGGTAGTTCTAAGAAGTGTAATCTCTTTACCAGATACATTGAGCTCCCACTTTGTTTTTTTAGTTAAGGTGCATTCTGCATGATCAGCTCCTTGTTTAAGGGCTTCGTCTAAACTATATTTCAAAAGATTATCCATCATATTATCTACCCCCTATCTTTAAGTTACATTTAATAGCAGGACCACCCATACCTACAGGGATAGGTTGTTTCTTACCACACATACCTGCACATGACCATGACATCTCATCACTTACCATGGTTACTGACTGGAGGACGTCAAAAGCAATACCGGATATAGTCGTATCTTTGATAGCTCTTGTTATTTTCCCCTTTTTGATTTCATAGCCCATCGTAATGCCAAACATAAATTCACTGGTACTATCTGCTTGACCATTGTTTGTTCGAGTTAAATAATACCCATCTTCTACTGATGCAATCATATCTTCCAATTTACTTGTACCAGGTAAGATAGCCGTATTCCTCATACGGATTAAAGGTTCATCTGAATATTCATAAGCCCGACCATTGCCCTGGGGTTCTACACCAAAATGCAAAGCACTTTCTTTGCTATGCATGAAATTCTTTAAGATACCTTGGTCAATGATGGTAACATCGGAAGTCTTGGTACCTTCATCATCTATGTAAATGGGTATAGGGCAAGTCTCGCCATTGTACTCATAAGCAAAGTCTTTTAATGTTATAAGTGGGCTAGCCACTTCTTTATTTATATTGGGACCTGCCACAGAGCCAGCCAATACTAGGTCTGCCTCCACTGTATGACCGATAGCTTCATGTGCTAGTATACCAGCTAAATCTGAATCTAAAATACACTCTTTCAAACCTGCTGAAGCATAGACACCTTTAGATTTTTGAATAAGTTCGTCATAGAGTATATCAATTTTAGGGAAAAGTTCTTCTGGTGTTATAAAGTTATCTTCAAATTGCCCCCTGCCTCCATAGATTTGGTACAAACTAATAGGATCATTACCATCATCAACTGTCATGCTAATAAATATGATACTTCTACATAATAAAGAATCTAAAGTATTACCATGTGAAGTCAATAAACTTTTATCCATATCAAGGCAGCGAAGGCCAATAGATCTTTCAATGAGGTTGGGATATTTCATTAATATGTATGCATCCAGTTCATTTAAGTAATCTAATATTTGTTTTTGAGTAAGTCTCGGCTTAGTTGTTACAAAACTTTTGCTAAAGGAGAAGTCATTAGGTTTGAAAAAGGGTCTATTCTTACGCAGTCTTTGATCAAGGAATTCAGCATTGGCCTTAGCTGTTTGAAGAACATATCGAATACTAGAATCATCCAGATGAGAGCTGGATGAGAAGCCCCATGAGCCATTTTCATAAGCTCGAGCACTAACTCCACCTGTAGTGGACGTAGTATTTGTTACCACTGTGCCATTGATAAGAGTTATGTTCATATTTTTGTTTTCTTGAACTTTCAGTTCCATATACTTAGATAGTTCTGATAAGTATTGTTTCGTATTAAACAATTTCATTCCTCCTTGCAATATGAGATTGGATGATAGACTGGATGTAATGAAGAGTAATAAGATGCACTATACAATCTATTATAACATCATTTGGATATATTACAAATTCTTAGATATAAAAAAGATTTGCTTTACGAGCAAATAATCGATATAATAATTATATAAGATAATGATTATTATATAACATATATTATCAAATAAAAAGCTTATATTGACTTAACGTGTATGCGTTTATATCAATGAATAAAGAAAGAAGGATACCAATATGAATGAAAATTTAAATCAAGAAGTTTTGGATAAATTAACTAAAGTTTGTCTATGCAAAGGTATAACTCGAGCTACCATTAAGAAAGCAATAAGAGAGGGTGCTACATCTGTTGAAGAAGTTAATAGAAAAGTTGGATCCGGCTCAGGTGGATGCAAAGGAAGAAGATGTGGGGAAAAGATTAAAGGTCTAATTGTTGAATACCATGAGGAATAATCTTAATACTTTGTTGCGTTAACCTCCTAATAAAGCTATAATGAATATATAGGAAAATATATCCAGTAATAAGCGAGGATGTATATTCTAAATTTATTTCTGTAGATGAAGAAGGGGGAATATTATGTTTGGCAACAAGAGTAAGCGATTCAAAATCATTAAAGGTGAAGGATCAGTTCAAACCACACAGATTATTCAGGACACAAAAACAGGTGTCAATTACCTGTTTCACTCTACAGGATATGCAGGTGGCATCACACCCTTATTGGATGAGTATGGAAAAGTAGTCGTTACAACTGTTGTTGAAGAAGAAAAATAAGCTTAAACGCATTGTAAAAGACACGTAAAAAGGAGAGTTTAATTCCTTATACGTGTTTTTTTTACTCAACATCTTTTTTTAGAAAAGCCTTATAATAATTTTTAGGCGACATACCAAATTCCTTTTTAAAGGCTCTAACGAAACTAGAGTAATCTCTAAAGCCACTTGAATCACACACATAACCAAATGCATGACCTTGTTTGATGAGATTGACTGCCTGGATTAGACGCTTTTTAACAATATAGTGATGAATAGTATAACCTGTTTGATCTTTGAAGAGATGCATCAGATAGTATTTATTTAAAAAGGCTTGTGATGCAAGTACATCAATAGATAAATCATTATCCAAATTATGATTGATATATTCTAGAACACTTGCTATTCGCTGGTCGTATTTGATATCCATTTTTACATTATTGATATCAGCTCCAATATATAATCTATTCAAGTATACCATGGTTTGAAGAAATAAAGATTTCTTTAAAGTATAACTTCCAAAAGCGCTATCTTTCGTAGCTTCTTCTAATGCACATAGGAGTTGTCTTATGATGGTATTATCTTCAGTACCTAGCCTTAGTAAATTCATTTTATCTTTTGCTGCTAATTGAAAACAGTCTAGTAGATTGGATGCCTCATTTTTATCTTCATGAAGATAATCTGAATTAATCCATATGATGATACGTTCATAGGATTTATCTGGGTTGATAATAGGCTTATGGACTTCGTTATTACTAACAAAAACGATATCCCAAGGTTTAAGTTTATAGAATTTACCTTCGATGAGGTATGTTACATCTCCTGATAAGAAAACAAGAATCTTATTGAAATCATGATAATGGAGTTGGAACTCATCAGTATGTTTATCCTTTAGATGGAAAAAAAGAAAACCTTCATTTAAATAACCTCTTCTTATGTTATCATCTCTTGATTCTATCTCATGCATGACCATGACCTCCTTATAATCCTTTAAAAATATTATAGCAGTTTATGCAAGATAGTAAACATGTTATGCAATAAAAATGGTAAAAAGTAATGATATAATTGATATACAACAGAAAGGGAGTTCAATAATAGGAGGTCTATTGTGAGGATTTTTGATTTATTAAAGGATTTAAGTTTTGATACAATTTATGGAGATGTCAATAGAGAGATTCAACACATTTGCTGGGATTCAAGACGTATGCAAAAGAATTCACTTTTTATAGCGGTTAAAAATAAAAATGTTGATAGGCATGACTATATTTTAGAAGCTATTAAGAATGGCGCAATTGCATTAGTGACAGAGAGAGAGTTAGATGATATACCTAAGAATGTTACTGTGATTAAGGTTAAGAATTCAAGGAGAGCCATGGCTATTATAGCCAATAACTATTACAAGGAACCCTCTAAAAAGCTTAAGTTAATAGGGATTACGGGTACTAATGGAAAGACCAGTGTAACTTATTTCATTTCAGCTATTCTTCAAAGTCTAGGCATTCAAACAGGAATCATCAGTACCATAGAAAATACCATTAATCATACAAAATTGGATACAGTAAAGCTGAACCCAACGACTCCAGATGCTATTGAGTTACAAGAATCTTTTGCAGAAATGATTGATAAAGGTGTAACCCATTCGGTTATGGAGGTCACTTCAGCAGCACTTTCTCAGGATAGAGTATATGGCTGCGATTATGATATAGGCGTGTTCACAAATCTTACTAGAGACCATCTTGAAGACCACGGTACTATGGAAAACTATAAACAGGCAAAAATTAAATTATTTCAAATGTGCAAGCAAGCGGTAGTGAATATTGACGATAGGGTTGGTAAAGAGATGGGAAAAAATACCTCTTGTCCTATAATAACTTACGGTATAGAGGGGGAGGCTGATTTTAGAGCTTCCAGTATCAAGTGCTCTAATGAGGTAGTAAGTTTTACTCTATGCCATAATGAAATCATAACCGATGTCTCCATTAATATCCCAGGAAAGTTTAGCGTCTATAATGCTCTTGCGGCAATAGCAAGCTGTTCTTTGTTAGGATTTACTTTAGATGAGATCATAGAAGGAATCGCTAAGATTAAGAATATTCCTGGCAGGTTTCAAGTAGTTCCAAATGACCAAAATATACTGACAGTCGTTGATTATGCCCATTCTCCTGATGGATTAAAAAATATCTTATCTTCGATCAAAGAGATTTCAAAAGGGAAGATTATAACAGTTTTTGGGTGTGGAGGGAATCGAGATAGAAGTAAGAGATCTATTATGGGTGAAATTGCCGGTAACTATTCAGATTTTTGTATTATAACCTCTGATAATCCGAGAAATGAAGATCCATTAAAGATTATTGAAGATGTAGAAGATGGTATTATAAAAACACAGTGTTGTTACGAGAAGTTAATAGATAGGAAATATGCGATTTTAAAGGCGTTGGATAAAGCAAATACTGGAGATTCCGTTATTATTGCAGGTAAAGGTCATGAAAATTATCAGATAATTAAAGATGATATCATCTATTTTAGTGATAGTGATGTTATCGCAGAGTATTTTAAAGGCCTTAGTGCTATATAGATGATCTAGAAAAATTGATCTCAAACATATGAGATCTTTTATACAATGTTTATTATTATTGTGAACACTGACATAATGCTGGCAAAGAACATGGCATATAATGAAACAGAGATAAGGGAGAATATATCGAAAGGATTCGAAGAAGATGGGGGAATTTTAATGTTGAAGAAATTAACAAATAATGTTTTTTATATGCCGCAAAGTTCAGAAACAGATAGACCAGCTTTAGGACTTATCTGTGGGGAAAAGTATAGTTTGATAGTTGATTCTGGCACTTCCCCTAACCATGCAAAAGATTTTTTAGCAGAATTAGGGACACTAAAGATTTCACCAATAAAATATTTGGCGATAACTCACTGGCATTGGGATCATATATTTGGAATAAAGGAAATGAACTTAATTACCGTTGCTCACCATCATACTGCAAAAAGAATGGAAATGATTAAAGAGTATAGATGGGATGATGAATCCTTAGAACAATATGTGAGAGAAGGAATCTTTACTGAGTTTACGGTGGAGTGCTTGAAAAAAGAGATTCCTGAAAGACAGTTGTTTACTATAGGGGATTTGGACATAACCTTTAAAGATAGCATAGAAATTGACTTAGGCGGAATAACCTGCATACTCAAACATATTGGTGGTGATCATACAGAGGATTCATCCATTATTTATGTTCCAGATGAGAAAGTTATATTCTTAGGTGACTGTATTTATGGAGGGAAGTATAATGGTGAATATGGCTACACAAAAGAAAAGCTCTTTAGAATGATAGATGAGATAGAGGAGTTTGAGGCAGATCATTATATTATTTCCCATGAAGAAGTCTACGGAAAAAAAGATATAGATGAATTGTGGCAACATTTAAGGACAGCAGGTGAAGTAGTAGGAGAAGCTACATCTGTTGAAAAATCAATAACGATTTTTGAAGATACATTGAATAGACGACCATCAGAAGATGAAGTTTTTTATATCAATTGTTTTATTAATGTTAATAAGGCTTTAAAAAAGAAATAAACTAACAAATAAGTCAGTAATAAGTACTATATAGTATTTAGAGCTGACTTTTTTTACAGTGTAAGAAAGTACTGCGTTTTGCTCGCAAGGTACCATACTTTCTTGCACATACTTGAGATGTGGCGTTAGTCACTTTTCTTGTATCTTTATCT
The DNA here is from genome assembly GCF_002964605.1 of Vallitalea okinawensis. NCBI lineage: Bacteria > Bacillati > Bacillota > Clostridia > Lachnospirales > Vallitaleaceae > Vallitalea > Vallitalea okinawensis. Next base: position 52,804 of record NZ_PQDH01000007.1, on the reverse strand, counting down.
ATAGCATGTTAACGTGAATTTTGGTATAATATTAGATAGATTAAACATTTCAAAATCATTTCTTTAACTATTATTATCACTAATATGTTGGTACTTAATCAATATTCAAAATTTTCTAAACTGACCCCTCACTGGATAAACATTTCCTCTAAATAATTACAACACATAACCAATAAATAGGTATTTCTATGATAAGTAAAAGATATATTTGTACTAAGTATGCTTTTAGTGCGTTGAGTTCTATATAAAAACTGAGGAGGGATTTGAGTGTGCTTCGATGAATTAGAGGCGTTTATAAATGACTTACCTGAGAAAAAAGGAGCATTAATCACTGTTCTACATAAAGCTCAAGAGATTTTTGGATACTTACCAAAAGAAGTTCAAGAATTTATTGCAGAAAAATTGAATTTACCAGTATCAAAAGTCTATGGTGTTGTCAGATTTTATTCCTACTTTACCATGATACCGAGAGGAGAAAATCACTTATCCATATGCATGGGAACCGCATGTTATGTCAATGGTGCTGAAGACCTTTTAGAAGTGCTCAAAAAGGAGTTAGGCATCGGTGTTGGAGAAGTATCAAGTGATGGAAAATTCTCAATTCACACGTTGCGATGTATCGGAGCTTGTAGTTTAGCACCTGTTTTGTCGATTAATGGTGATGTTTATGGAAAAGTAAAAGCTGCTGATATCAAAGGTATCTTGAGCAATTATATTGAAAGCAGTCATGAATCAGTACCTAAGAACACAGAGGGGGAAGAATGAATTGAATAAAATAAGTAACTCCCAAGAATTGGCTACTATAAAGTCAAAAACCCTTAATGCTATTGCTATTCGTCTAAATCATCTTAACCACCAACAAAATAAAGGTGATTATCAGATTATGGTATGCAGAGGTACTGGTTGTACGTCATCCAAAAGTAGTGAAATCATGGAAGAACTAAATTCTGAGATTAAAAAGAATAAGCTAAAAGATAGGGTTCAGGTTATTCAAACAGGTTGCTTTGGATTTTGCGAATTGGGACCAATTCTTCTTATTCATCCTGATAAGACTTTCTATACGAATGTATCACCAAAAGACGCCAAAGAAATAGTAGAAAGTCATATAATAGAGGGCGTTTGTGTTGAAAGACTTTTATATCGATCACCAGTCAATAAAGAAATACAAAAACGAATGGAGGATATGGATTTTTATAAGAAACAAAGAAGAGTAGTACTTAGAAATTGTTCAGTAATTAATCCAGAAGATATAAAAGAATACATTGCTGTAGATGGGTATTTAGCTGTAGCTAATATTTTACGTGATAAGTTACCGCCAAACCAAATAATAGATGAGATTGAAAAATCGGGACTAAGAGGAAGAGGTGGTGGAGGATTTTCAACTGGATTGAAGTGGCGCTATGTAAGCCAATACAAAAATGATAGGAAGTATGTCATCTGTAATGCTGATGAAGGAGATCCAGGGGCATTCATGGATAGATCTATTCTTGAAGGAGATCCACATTCGATTATAGAAGCAATGATCATATGTGGATATGCAATAGGTGCTACTGAAGGAAAAATTTATATAAGAGCAGAATATCCTCTTGCTACAAGAAGATTGATAACTGCAATTAATGATGCGAAAGATTGTGGACTTCTTGGTAAAAATATAATGAATTCAGGATTTGACTTTGATATAGAGTTAAAATATGGTGCTGGTGCATTTGTATGTGGAGAAGAAACAGCCCTTATTCACTCAATAGAAGGGGAAAGAGGAGAGCCAACAATAAAACCTCCATTTCCAGCTGAGGCTGGCTATTGGGAAAAGCCTACTACTGTCAATAATGTTGAAACATTTGCAAACATACCCATAATACTATTAAAAGGAGCAGACTGGTTTCGAAGTATGGGGACAGAGAAATCCAAGGGAACAAAGGTTTTTGCCCTGGCTAGTAAAGTCAATAATGTTGGACTAATTGAAGTTCCAATGGGCATTACTTTGAGAGAGATTATCTACGATATTGGTGGAGGTATTAGAAAGGGGAAACGATTTAAAGCTGTTCAAACAGGCGGACCATCTGGTGGGTGCTTAACTGAAAAAGACTTAGATATACCTATTGATTATGATACATTAATTGAAAAAGGTTCCATGATGGGTTCTGGAGGAATGATCGTTATGGATGAAGACAATTGCATGCCAAATATAGCGAAGTTTTATATGGGATTTATTGTAGAGGAATCTTGTGGTAAATGTACTCCCTGTAGAGAGGGAACAAAACGACTATATGAAATCTTAGATAGAATAACATCGGGAGAAGGTACACTAGAAGACTTAGATACGTTAGAGGAGTTAAGCAACATGATAAAAGATACGGCCTTATGCGGATTAGGTCAAACAGCTCCTAATCCTGTATTATCTACATTGAATAATTTCTACGAAGAGTATTTAATTCATGTAGTACATAAAAAATGTCCTGCAGGGCAATGTAAAAAGCTGCTTACATATATGATTGATGCAGAAAATTGCATAGGATGTACTGTTTGTGCTAGGGGATGCCCAGTAAATGCTATTGTTGGCAAGCGAAAAGAAGCTCATCTTATCGATCAAGACAAATGCATCAAATGCGGCATATGCTTTAACAGTTGTCAATTCCACGCAATAATCAAAAAATAGTACCAAAAGGGGGCAATCTTCGGATGGTTAGAATGACCATAGATCAGCAAGTAGTAGAGGTACCTGAGGGGAGTACAATATTAGATGTTGCAAAAAGGTTGGCTATAAAAATACCTACATTATGTTACCTTGAGTCATTAGATGAAGGGAAAGGAGCTTCATGTAGAATCTGTGTTGTAGAAATAGAGGGCAGAAAAAAACTTGCCCCTTCATGTGGGACACTAGTTTCTGAAGGGATGATTGTTAAAACCAATACTGACAGAGTGATCAACGCTAGGAAGCTTGTATTAGAGCTTTTATTAGCTAATCACCCATTAGACTGTATGACATGTGAAAAAGCTGGAGGGTGTCAATTACAAGATTATTGTTATGAATACGATGTTAAAGATACGAGGTTTAAAGGGGGAGAAGTTAAAGATTATCCACTGGACAGTTCTAATCAATTCTTTTATAGGGATCAAAACAAATGTATTCTCTGTGGTAGATGTGTCAGAGTATGTAATGAATTGCAATGTGTTGGCGCAATTGGGTTTGATGAGAAAGGATTTAAAAACAATGTGACGCCTCCCTTTGGAGAGGAGATTGCTCATTCAAGTTGCGTATCTTGTGGTAACTGTGTATCTGTATGTCCTGTTGGTGCCTTAATGCCAAAATCAAAAGAAAAGTATAGGACTTGGGAAGTTGAAAAAAAAGTTAAAACCACCTGTCCTTATTGTGGAGTAGGTTGTCAAATGGAGCTTGTAGTAAGAGATAACCGAATATTGGGAGTAGACCCTACACAAGGTTTGCCTAATAATGGACTATTATGTGTAAAAGGCAAATTCGGACATCGATTTATTAATCATCCTGACCGATTAAAAACCCCTCTTATACGAAAAGAAGGTAAGCTTGTAGAAGCTTCATGGGATGAAGCACTTAAGTTAATAACGTCTCAGATTAAAGCAATAAAAGCTAAGCATGGACCCGATGCATTAGGTGGCTTCTCTTCTGCTAGGGTGACCAATGAAGAAAATTATTTATTTCAAAAGATGGTAAGAGTAGTTTTTGGATCAAATAATGTTGACCACTGTGCTCGTTTATGTCATGCATCAACAGTTACTGGACTGGCGACAACTTTAGGTAGCGGTGCCATGACTAATAGTATTCAAGAAGTATTAGGGGCTGAAGTGATATTTGTTACAGGTTCTAACACAACTGAAACTCATCCAATTATAGGGGCTTTTATGCGGCAGGCAAAGGCAAAAGGGGCTAAGATTATAGTTGCTGAACCAAGACGTATCACATTAGCACAGGAGGCAGAAGTTTTCATTCAACTTCAACCTGGAACTAATGTGGCTCTATACAATGGTATGATGCATGTCATCATTGATGAAGGATTACAAGATATGGACTATATCAAAGAGCGTACTGAGAATTACGAAGAGCTTCTAAGCATTATAAGAGAGTATAATCCTGAAAGAGTGGCAAAGATATGTGGTGTTCATGCGGAGGATATTAGAAAAGCAGCAAGGATGTATAGTCAAGCAGAAAAGGCAAGCATTTTTTATTCCATGGGTGTAACACAGCATACTACAGGAACTCAAGGGGTAATGAGTATATCAAATCTAGCATTACTCTGTGGTAATATCGGTAAAGAATCATGTGGGGTTAATCCATTGCGAGGACAGAATAATGTTCAAGGTGCCTGCGACCTTGGCGCCCTGCCTAGTGATTTACCAGGCTATCAAAAAGTATTCAGGTCTGATGTTATTAAGAAATTTGAAGATAAATGGAATGCTAAGTTATCATCAGAAGTAGGATTAACAGTTACGGAAATGATAAAAGCGGGTGAGGCAGGCAGGTTGAAGTTTTTATATATAATGGGTGAAAATCCAATGGTATCTGATCCGGATTTAAACCATGTAAAAAAAGCCCTAAAAAAAATAGATTTTATAGTGGTGCAAGATATATTTTTGAATGAGACGACTGATTATGCAGATGTAGTTCTACCTGCGGCATCATTTGCGGAGAAAGATGGTACATTTACTAATACCGAGAGAAGAATTCAAAGGGTAAGAAAGGCAATCGAACCTATTGGTGATTCCAAAGCAGATTGGGAAATCATAATGAGGTTAATGAATGAATGCGGATACAAAGAGTCCTATGGAGGACCTTCTGATATCATGAATGAAATTGCTTCACTAACGCCTCAATATGGTGGAATAAGTTATCAACGTATTAAGAGAGAAGGTATCCAATGGCCATGTGGGACCAATGATCATGAAGGTACCAAGTATTTGCATAAGGGAAAGTGTTCAAGAGGCAAAGGATTGTTTAAGCCAGCACGCTATGTTGAAAGTGCAGAGTTACCTGATGCAGATTATCCATACATTCTTACTACAGGTAGATTACTATATCATTTTCACTCAAGAACAATGACTGGTAGGGTAGAGGGATTAAATCAACTTTCACCTGAATCTTTCATAGAGGTAAATCCATTAACGGCAAAAGATTTAGGTGTTATAGATGGAGAATTGGTTAAAGTGATTTCTAGACGGGGGCAAATTACTACCAGTGTTAAAATAAAGGATATCGTTGATGAAGAGGTTGTTTTTATGCCCTTTCACTTTGCTGATGGAGCAGCTAATTATCTAACCAATTCAGTATTGGATCCTATTGCAAAAATCCCAGAACTTAAAGTATGTGCAGTTAGAATAGAAAAGATTGATCATAATGGAGGGTAGTATAGGAGGCTGAGACTATTCATGAATAGATTTGATTCAGCAGTCATTTTGGCAGGTGGAGAAAGTACTCGAATGGGATTTGATAAACAATTACTATACATCAATAAAACATCTATTATTAATTATCTCGCAGAGCAACTAAAGAACGCATTTAGCGATATTATTATTGTAACAAATACCCCCGAGTATTATAAAAACTCATCCTGTAAAATAGTCAGTGATCAGATTAAAAGTCAGGGACCTTTATGTGGCATACATAGTGGATTAATACATGCATCCAGTCACTATGTTTACGTTATTGCGTGTGACATGCCAATCATCAATTTGGATTATATTACATATATGAAAAGAAAACTAGAAATAAGAGAGGTTGATGCATGTATAACACGATACAGAGAATGGATAGAGCCTTTTAATGCTTTCTATTCAAAAAGATTAATAAATGCTATTGAATGTTATTTGTTAAGTAATAACAAATCAATATTTGATTTAGTAAAAAATATGGACTGTATCTATATTAAAGAAAAAGAAGCAAGGTTTTTTAGTCCTCATTGGGAAATGTTTATTAATCTTAATAATAAAAAAGACTTAGATAAATTTTCAGCTATACTGAGTAAAAGGATGTAGATCAATATGAAAGCCACCAAACAATATAGGATACAGCAATATCATAATGGGAACTTGATAAATACTGAAGATAGGATTATAACAGAATATATACTGAATATAATTATCAATCAAAAAACCTTTATTGAGCTACCATGTACACCAGAATTTTTGAAAGAATTAACTCTTGGTTATATGCTTTCAAATGAATTAATTAGTTCTAAGACACAAATTATTGGCATTGAGGTTGATTATAAGGATGGAAAGGCTTATGTCCAACTATCTGAAGAATTTACCATCAATCCTATAGATAAAACAGTCTTAAATACAACGACTATTTATTATGCACCTCAACAAGTTATTGAGTTGATGAAGATATTTGATTCAAAGTCCCAGCTTTTTATGGAGACTGGAGGAGTTCATAGTTGTGCCTTGTGTGATCAAAATAAGATACTTATATTTAGAGAAGATATCGGGAGACATAATGCCGTTGATAAAGTGATAGGAAAGGCATTATTAGAAGACGTTAACCTTCAGGATAAGATGATACTAACTTCATGTAGAGTATCTTCTGGAATTATTAAAAAAGTCGCTAAATGGAGGATTCCTATTCTTGCTTCAAGATCTGCACCCACTGATAGAGCCATAGATATGGCTAGAGAACTTAACATGCAGCTTTGTGGTTTTGTTAGAGGAGGAAGAATGAATATCTACGCGTAATAAGGGGACAATGATACAAGTTTAGATCAAACAGTTTATTTAGAGAGAAGAGGTGTAAACTTATAGATGTAACATGGGTTACTGAAATTCATATGATTCTCCCATATACTTTATAATATAGCCGATTGATAAATGGAATATGAAACGATACATAAGGCTAATACTATAAAAGATAAATTGATTTTAAAAACGAAGGGATGATCCTATGGAATCAATAAAAATTATGATGGAAGAACATCAATATATTCTAAGAATGCTTAAAGTAGTAAGAAAAGTATGCATGAAGATATTAAATCATGAAGAAGTAGATTATAAAGATTTTTATAAAGTAATTGACTTTGTAAGAAATTATGCCGATAAACATCATCATAGTAAAGAAGAGGAACTATTATTTAAAGAATTGAAAATAAACCTTAATGAAGAAAATAGGTTAGGTCCTGTAACAGGCATGTTAGTAGAGCATGACCAAGGTCGATTATACATGCAAAACTTAGAAGCGGCTGTGAAAGAAGTAGAGGATGGCAATGAAGAAGCTAAGTTAGATGTCATTGCTAATAGTATTTCTTATACACACTTATTATATCGTCATATTGATAAAGAAGACAATCTTATTTATCCCCTTGGTGAGAAGCAATTATCCACTGAAATCCTTGATAGAATAGAAAAAGAATCTAAGAAAATTGAAATGACAGCTACTGATAACAAAGTACAGGAGAAGTATATAGCTATTCTAGAGGAACTGGAAAATAAAGTAGGTTAGTAAGTGATTCAAACAACTGTCCCTGCCAAGGCAGGGGTCATTCAAGGAATTAATCGAATAATGCAAAATTATCATTATTCATTATTGTAATTTTAAGAAAAGTGTTATATGATAAAAATATCTAAGAAATATATTCAAAATTAATATGACCAAGTGATGATGGCATGAGATATCTTTTTAAGAAGCCGAAGAAGCAATATAAAAGACTACCAGACTTATTATAGAAACTTTCAGGCAAAAGTAGTGCTATTTGATGGAACTCTGGAGAGCCCGGTACACCGGCGCCGAAGGTGAAATACACTATTATGGCTAAAATTGATAGTAGTGTAGAAACTCTCAGGTTAGAAGACAGAGAATATAATGGTGTTTTGCTTTGCAATGCCTTTATGTTCTCTTTTTTATGTTTCAAAGTTAAAGAGAAAAAGAGAGTTTATAAACCAAGGTAATTTATTTAATGCTTTAAAGCAATAATAAAAAATATAGGAGGAGTTACAATGAAAATATTAGAAGGACTTTATTATTCAAAGGATCATGAGTGGATCAAGGTTGAAGGAGCAAAAGCTTTTATAGGTATCACTGACTATGCACAAGATGCTTTAGGAGGGATTGTTTTTATTGAAATGCCTGAAGTTGATGATGAGTTAAGTGCTGGAGATGTTTATGGAGTAATAGAATCAGTAAAAGCTGCTTCAGACTCCTATTCACCTCTTTCAGGTAAAGTAGTAGAAATTAATGATGAACTTGAAGATTCTCCAGAACTTCTTAATGAAAAGCCATATGAAAGCTGGATACTGGCTCTAGAAATGTCAGATGATACTGAGCTTGATGGTTTAATGAAATCAAAAGAATACGAAGAATTTTGTAAAAGTGAAAGTTAATGTTGTATTAAAGTGCCAATGAGGAGGTGGTGTTAGATGAATTTAAATGTATTAAATTTGGGAAGATGTCCATACAATAAGGCTTTAGAAATTCAATGGGAAACATTAAAAAAAAGACAAGATAATAGGATTGATGATACATTAATTCTGGTAGAACATCCACCTGTTATAACCTTAGGAAGGCAAGCAGATAGGTCACACATTATTGGTGCAAAAAACATGCTGGAGAACAATGGCATAAAGATTTTTGAAGCCAATAGAGGAGGAGATGTGACATACCACGGACCTGGTCAAATAGTTGGCTATCCTATATTCAATTTAAGAGAATCAAAGAGGACTCTAAGACAGTTTGTCGAGAATCTAGAAGAGGTTTTTATTACTTTATTGAGTGATAAGTATAATATGAGTGCCTATAGAAACCCAAAGCATACTGGTGTATGGGTTGGTGATTCTAAGATTACTGCAATTGGTTTGGCTGTTAAACGTGGCGTTACGATGCATGGTTTTGCCTTTAATGTTAGTACAAATTTGAATCACTTTGATTTTATCATACCCTGTGGTATCCGGGATAAAGGTGTAACATCCGTTGAGAACTTAATAGGAAAAAAGGTTGATTTTGATGAAGAATATAAATCTGTTTTAGAATACTTCTGTAAAGTGTTTAAATGTGATTATCATGAAAAAAATTTTAGTATTCAAAAATAGGAGGAATGTTTTGAACGTCTTACGAAAACCAGAATGGCTTAGAATAGATCTAAATAAAGGGCGAAGCTTAGATGTTGTGAAAGAGATACTTGAAAGATTATCATTAAATACCGTCTGTGAAGAAGCTAGTTGTCCTAATAGAATGGAATGCTTTAGTAAAAGGACTGCAACTTTTATGATCTTGGGGAGCCAATGTTCACGTCATTGCAAATTCTGTAACGTATCCCATGGACACCTAGAGATGGTTGACCAAAAGGAACCTGAGAATATTGCAAAAGCCGTTAAAGAACTTGGACTAAAGCATGTGGTCATTACTTCCGTAACACGAGATGATCTAGCAGATGGGGGAGCAGGACACTTTGCTGAAGTCATAGAAGCCATAAAATCATATCAGAAAAGAATTATTATTGAGGTACTGATACCAGACTTTCAGGGGAATAAAGAAGCTCTTAAAAAAATAGTGGATGCTAAACCAGAAATAATCAATCATAATATTGAAACCATTCCAAGACTATACAATGAAGTTCGGCCAGAGGCAATTTATAAAAGATCTTTGGAATTGCTAAAGAATATAAAGGCTGTTGATAATAAGATATTTACCAAATCAGGGATAATGGTAGGTCTTGGAGAAAGACAAGAAGAAGTGTTAGAGGTATTGAAGGATTTAAGAGAAGCAGGATGTGATTTCTTAACGATAGGGCAGTACTTAGCACCTAGCAAAGAACATTACCCCGTTAAAGAGTATGTCCATCCGGAAATTTTTAATAAGTATAAGGAAGAAGCTCTTAAGCTTGGATTTAGCTTTGTAGCATCTGACCCATTAGTAAGAAGTTCATACAATGCTGCTGAGATGTATAATAACAAAGAGGATTAAAAAAGCGGGGGGCATCTCATAAATAAATGAAAAATATTTAGGGCGATACGCCCTTTTTTTAGTGTAGGAAAGTATTGCGTTTTGCTTATAAAAGTAATGTGGCATTAGACACTTTTGTATGTTAACTATAACATTTTTTAGGAGGAATGATTAAAACAATTGACAAAAATAACCTTATGAATGTATAATATAATTAAAATTATTTAATATCACTAAACTAATATTTCATTTATTTATTCAAACTAAACATCTATCTTACTTAATTTAATTCCATTAAACTCAAATCAAACTTATACCAGCAATCAGGTCTAACTTATTTATATTTCACCCTATAATATTAACATCAATCTTTACTAATCTCATTCTACAAATGTTACAGAATCATTGACTATAACCCCTTTCAGTTTTAAAGTTTATTTTACTTCTATTAAGATTATTAATTGAGGATTTTTTGTTGTACATAAAAATCGTAGAAGAAGACAATATGGGAGAGAAAGGAGTTATTAGGTATTATGACATGTGATGCAGTTATTTTAGCTGGCGGCTATTCAAGTCGAGCTAAAACCAATAAGATGGCATTAATGATTAACCAACAGTCTATTCTATCTTTAAACATTGAAGCTTTCTATCCATTTTGCAAAAGAATAGTAGTTGTTGGAGGACATCATTTTGAAGAAACGAAAAGGCTTGTACGTGAGTATGATAAAGTCAAACTAGTTAAGAATGAAAACTATGACAGGGGTATGTTTAGTTCTGTTAAACGTGGTGTTGCAGAAATGGAAAATGACTTTTTTTTAACCCCTGGTGATTATCCGATGATCCATTCATCGACATGTGAAAAACTGAAACGAGGGACTGGGGACATAGTTATTCCCACATATAATGGGAGAAAAGGACATCCTATTTTTATTAAGAAAAAACTCATAGCAGCCTTAATAAAGGAACCGGTTTCATCAAACTTAAAAGTCTTTCGTGATCGACAGAATCTAAGTTGTATCTCTGTTGAAGATGAGGGGATTTTATACGATGTGGATACAATCAATGATTATATGATTATAAAAAAAAGAGTAGAGAGGAGAGTGCTAACAAGTGAATATAAGAACTTACCATAAGGTTGATTCTATTGACGAAGCTTATACCTTGTTGACTGCGAATTCAAGGGCAACCATTATTGCAGGTGGAGCTTGGCTCAAACTATCACCTAAAGAAGTTGACCCAGCTATTGATTTGTCACCCCTAAAACTAGATGAAATTATTGAAACAGAAGATGCATATGAAATCGGATGCATGACAACCTTAAGGCAGCTTGAGAAAAATGCATCCTTAAAATCTCATTATAATGGGATTTTAACTAGAAGCATTGGCACAATTATGGGAGTACCTATCAGAAATATAGCTACAATTGGAGGAACTATTGCTGGGAAGTATGGGTTTTCAGACTTAATAACACCCCTTTTAGTACTCGATACTGAGTTAGTTTTTTATAAAAAAGGGCAAATATCTTTAAATACTTTTTTAAGTTCAAAAGACTTTCAAAAAGACATCCTATTAAAGATAATCATACATAAAAATACTGGGAAAGGGTATTTTTATTCCATGAAAAAGACGAGTAATGACTTCCCCATTCTTAATATAGCTGTATCAGAGACTGGCAATCAATTCAAAGTTGCAGTAGGTGCAAGACCGGGTTCTGCAAAATTAGCTGGAGCAGCTATGGATTATCTCAATAGACAGCCCAAGATAACTGATGAGGTCATACGTGAGGGAGCTCATATAGCAGCAGAAGAATTAACATTTGGTTCAAATATTAGAGGATCACAAGAATACCGACAAGAGCTATGTAGAGTGCTTGTAAGAAGAGGATTAGAGGAGGTGGGATGTTGAGAGTTCAATTAACCATCAATGGCTATAAGAAAGAGCTTGATGTAAAGCCTGATGAGTATTTACTGGAGAGCTTAAGAAAAAATAATTATCTAAGTGTTAAGAAAGGATGCGACTCTTCTTCTTGTGGTGTCTGTACTGTTTTATTAGACGATTCACCTATAGCCTCATGTACTTATTTAACCGTAAAGGCAGATGGACATGAGATTACTACAGTTGAAGGGATACAGAAGGAAGCAGAACTCATCGCAGACTTTTTTGGTAAAGAAGGAGCTGACCAGTGTGGTTATTGTCATCCTTCCTTAGTCTTAACAGTTTATGCAATGAAGAAAGAGTTAGTCAAGCCTTCAGACGAGGAAATCAGAGCTTATTTAGTAGGCAATTTATGCAGATGTTCAGGCTATTTAGGTCAGCATAAAGCCATTAAAGCATATTTGGAGGTGGCGGTGTGAGATGTGTAAATACCGATGTACCATCAATTGATGGTAAAGGTTTAATGATGGGTAAACCAGCTTATGCGGATGATTTGGCTGCACCAGATTCTCTCATAGTAAAAGTACTAAGGAGTCCTCATCCATTTGCTAGAATAACCAATATAGATACGAGTAAAGCCCTGGCGTTAGAAGGGGTTGAGTGTGTTCTCACCTATAAAGACTTTGAGAGAAGACCTGTTACAAGAGCTGGGCAAGGTTATCCAGAACCTTCACCACATGATAAGTTTATTCTAGATGAGTATGTACGGCATGTAGGTGACGAAGCAGCAGTGGTTGCTGCCATTGATCTTGAAACAGCTTTGAAAGCACTAGATTTAATTGATATTGAGTATGAGGTTTTGGAGCCAGTTTTAGATTTTGAAAAGGCTTACGGTCATAAGAGTATTGTACATAATGAGCCAGAAATACATGAAATGTTTCCTATTGGATTTGAACCCAAAAAGAATGTTGCGGCATCCTATAACATGCATGTCGGTGATATCGATAAAACATTGGCTGGTTGTGATGTGTTATTAGAGTCGTCTTTTTATACCCATGCGCAGGCTCATGTAATGCTAGAGCCCCATACAGCCAATGCAAGAATTGATTATCAAGGGCGTTTAGTCATTTATTCGTCCACACAGACACCTATACATGTGCGCCGTATAGTCTCACAAGCATTAGGCTATCCGTTAAGTAAAATAAGGATCGTCAAGCCAAGAGTTGGAGGAGGATTTGGAGGGAAACAGTGTGTTCATGGTGAAATGTTATTAGCAGCAATTACGCTAAAAACAGGTAAACCTTCTAAGATTGTTTATACACGTAAAGAAGTTTTTGAGTCCAGTTATTCTAGACATCCAATGCGTTTTGATATTAAATTAGGAGCAACGAAAGACGGGCAACTCAAGGGGATTGATATGCACCTCCTTTCTGACACAGGAGCATACGGAGAGCATGCCTTAACTGTATTCATGGTTGCCGGTTCCAAAGTACTGCCACTTTACAATAAAGTGGATTCTGTACGCTTCAATGGTGAAGTTGTTTATACGAATCATACACCTGGGGGAGCCTTTAGAGGCTATGGTGCAATACAAGGTAATTATGCCTTAGAGTCTGCCATTGATATGTTATGTGAAAAGTTGGGTATGGATCCTACTTCATTTAGAGAGAAGAACATGATTAGGGAAGGTGAAACATCTCCAATTTTTAAAATCATGGGAGAAGGCACAGAAGGTACTGCGATGAATATGGATAGCTGTAAACTAGACTATTGTATGACGAGGGGGAAAGAATTAATTGGGTGGCAAGGTAAATATCCATGTCAAAAGGATGAGGAGCATAAAGTAAAAGGTATAGGAATGGCTATTGCTATGCAAGGCTCTGGCATTCCAAATATAGATATGGCATCAGCTATAATCAAGTTAAACGATGATGGATTTTATAACTTACTCATTGGTGCAACAGATATTGGTCAGGGAAGTGATACAGTTCTTGCACAAATAGCTGCTGAGAGTTTAGGAGTTGATTTGGATAAGATAGTCGTTTATTCCTCTGATTCGGATTTAACGCCTTTTGATACAGGAGCCTATGCTTCCAGTACCACCTATGTTTCAGGTAATGCTGTCAAAAATGCTGCAGACAATATGCGCCAGATGGTTATGGAAGAAGGCGCTAAAGCACTAAGCGTGGATGTAGATCATATCACATTTGATGGAGAGGTTATTAAGGTTATCGATAGTGATCAGATAATGACTTTAAGTCAGTTAGCTAATCGTCTTTATTATAATGAAGATCACAAGCAATTAGTGGCAACTAATTCTTATGTTGGGACCAAGTCACCACCACCATTTATGGCTGGCTTTGTTGAAGTCGAGGTGGATACAGAAACAGGTAAAGTTGATGTGTTGGACTATGTTGCAGTTGTAGATTGTGGTACTACCATTAATCCTAAATTAGCTAAAGTGCAGGTTGAAGGTGGTCTTGTTCAGGGAATCGGGATGGCTATGTATGAAGAAGTTCATTACAATTCAAAAGGTACGTTGATCACAAATAATTTGATGAACTATCGCATACCTACAAGAAAAGAGATTACAAACATGCATGTGGAGTTTGCTGATAGTTATGAAGATTCTGGACCTTATGGTGCGAAATCAGTAGGAGAGATTGGTATTGATACGCCACCAGCTGCTATTGCAAATGCCATTTATAATGCTGTAGGAGTAAGAATACAGACCCTGCCAATCACTTCAGAAAAAGTTTTAATGGGATTATTGCAAAAGCGTCAAGAAGAAAATGACAAGTCAGATGAGGATACACATTACGCATAAAAATTACTAAAAAATAAAGGAGAATAATTATGGGAAAAAGTAAACTTATAAAATTAATATCTCAAATCGTATTTTTTGGGGCCATCTGGGGGATAGTAGAAGCCTCTTTAGGTTATGTTCTGCACTTGATACCAATACCTATTTCAGGGCTAATTATGTTTCCAATTGCCACTTTTATTCTTGTGAAAGCTTATAAAGCAACAGATTCAAGAGCAGCTTTAATTGTTATTGGATTCATTGCAGCAGCTATTAAGTCAATTGATCTTTTACTACCAGGATTAAGTATCTTTAAAACGATTAATCCAATGTTTTCTATTGTGTTAGAAGCAGTAGTAGTAGCAGTTGCTTATCCAGCTTTAACTGGAAGTAGTAGAACTAAACAAGTTTTGACTAGCATTGGCGTAAGTGTAGGATGGAGAGGGGTCTTTATTCTCTATATGCTAGGTCAATATTTGGTTACAGGAAACTTAGCAAAATATTTGGCAACACCATTGGCGACTATTAACTTTATAGTGGTTAACGGCGTTATGAGTGGACTAATTGTTGCAGGAGCTTTATGGATTGAGGGGAGAACTAAGAGTTTGGATGTTAGAAAGTGGGGAGTGCAGCCGGTCTATGCTGTGATCGCATTAGCTTTAGCATTGGGGATACAGTATATGATTTAAAGATAATATTAGTTCAAATAAGATAATAGAATTAGAGTCAAGCATATAAGAGGTACTATTACGCCAGCTGGGAAGACGTCCATGTCTTTGACAGCTGGACTCGACGTCCTGTCTCGCTACTCCATAGTACCCCTTACATGCTTTCGGCGTTGCTTTGGGGATAAGTCACCAATAAGTGTACTGTAATTTAGCTAGAAGAAATAATAAGCAAATAGGTAAATGAATAATTTAGTATTCGTACTGTATGGAAAAAAGTTATATTAACAAGTAAAGGGAGAATAGATGCAATTAATCCATCTAGTATGGTAGTTCGTTAATGGACCATGCTGGGCAGTCTATAGAGAAAGTAGTGGAAATGTGAACAGAATATATGATGAACTGATCAAGATGAAAAACTCAGGGGGACCTTGCATGGTGGTTACTGTTGTTGAAAAAACAGGTGATGGACCAGTTGAGGTTGGCAAGAAGATGTTGGTTGGAGAAAATGGTGAGGCCTTTGGTACAGTAGGCGGTGGTGCTCTTGAATACTTTGCTAGGGAGAAGTGTAAGGAGTTATTAAAGAAGAGGCAGAGTATATTTGAAAAATACCTTTTAAATGAAGGTAAGATTGTTGAGCAAGCCACCACGTTGCCTATGGCATGTGGTGGAATGGTCTCATTATTTTACGAGTACATAGGTGTCAAAGCCCACATCTATATTTTTGGTGCAGGACATGTAGGGCAGGCATTAACGAGGGTACTAAAGACTATGGATTTTCACGTAACTGTAATAGATAGTCGTAAAAAAGTATATGAAGCTTTTGTAGGTGCTGATAGAAAGGTGCATGCATCTTATGCTGAATTCATCGATCAAGAAGGTCTAAGAGAAGGAAGCTATGTAGTGGTATGTACACCTTCTCATAAGCATGACTATAACGTGATTAATAAAGTACTAGAGCTACAATTAGAGCCGCGGTATATTGGGATGCTATGTTCACCAGTTAAGCTAAAAGATTTCTTGGAAAAAACCTATGATAACTTTGGTAAAGATGTTGATTTATCTAATTTCTATTCACCTATAGGCTTAGATACAGGTGGTGGGACCCCTGAAGAGATAGCAATATCCATTACTGCAGAAATTTTAGCAGTGTATCATAATAAAACGGGACATAAACATATGAAGGATGGTGTCTGAAAAGGAATGGCTATGGTCAACATAATAACCGGTTCAATAAACTCGGGAAAAACAAGTAGACTACTGAAGTTATACAAGGATATAGGTAGAGGAGACGGGTTTATATCCTATAAGAATATGAAAGGGAATATTGTCTTAGGGTATGACGTGATGCAACTATCAAATGGTCAAAGGCAACCTATAGTTCGAAGAAAGGATAATTTAGCAGTTGATTGGCATGAATGTTGTGAAATTGGACCCTATAGTTTCTCAAATGATGCTATAACGTGGGTAGAAAAAACATTACGTCAATTGAGAAAAGAGAATGTATCTCCTATTTATCTAGATGAAATCGGACCACTGGAATTAAATAATCAATGCTTCCATAAGATTTTTAAGGAACTATTAGGAGAAAATTGCGAACTATACATATCCGTGCGCCAAGATTCTTTAAGTGAAGTTATTCATAAATATCAGATTAAGGAGAAAAGATTAATCTACACAAAGTGAGATGGTAAGTAGATGTATGATTTAGGAATTCTAAATGGTAAGCTTTATATTGAGGGGCATTATATCCAAAAAAATTTATATATTAAAGATGGTAAAATACAGAGAATCTCTAAGGAAATACTTGAAAGTAGAGAAAGTTATGATGCAGATGGTAAAAAAGTATTCCCAGGTTTTATTGATCCACATGTACATTTTGAATTAGGTGGAGGTAACTTTACATCTTGTGATGATTTTTACTCTGGTTCAGTAAGTGCTGCCTATGGTGGTATTACAACTTTTATTGATTTTTTAGACCCTATATCAAAAGCTGGGGAGCTGAAGGAGGCATTTCATAGTCGTCAACAATTGGCTGAAAAAAGCATTATTGATTATGCCTTTCATGTAACATTAAAGAACCCTGTCAATCAGGTGGTAGCCATTGTTGAAGCAATGAAAAAAATGCATTTACCCACAGTCAAAATATTTACCACTTATTCAGATTCAGATAGAAGAACTTACGATAGTGAAATTAGAGAATTACTTCGTTTAACACAAACACATGATTTCTTAGTATTAGCTCATATTGAGAGTGATGATCTAATCAATTTAAATGCTGCTTATGGAGTAGCAGATTTATTAACTAGTCGTTCTACAGATGCAGAATTGAAAGAGGCTCTTAAGTTAGCAGGTTTCACTAAAGAGTTAGAGGGAAGATTATACATGGTGCATTTGAGCAGTGGTAAGACTCTAAAAGCATTACTTGAGAACTATCCAGACATTCTGAATCAAAATTTATATTTAGAGAGTTGCCCCCATTATTTCACCCAAACATCGGATAGATTTAAGGAAAATCAAGGTTATTTATTTACAATGGCACCACCTCTTCGAACTGTTGAAGAAGTTAATTTATTAAAAGATAATTTTAATTATATTAATACAATAGGTACTGATCACTGTCCTTTTTTGAAGGCTGAAAAGAAAC
The DNA here is from genome assembly GCF_002964605.1 of Vallitalea okinawensis. NCBI lineage: Bacteria > Bacillati > Bacillota > Clostridia > Lachnospirales > Vallitaleaceae > Vallitalea > Vallitalea okinawensis. Next base: position 34,913 of record NZ_PQDH01000007.1, on the reverse strand, counting down.
AAGAAAAGCTTATAGGTACACCCATGGGGATTGGTGGCGTTGAACATTCCTTTAACATTATGTATAGCCTTTTTGGAGAAAAAGTTGTTGATAAGATGACTATAGAGCCTGCAAAAATATTCGGGTTATATCCAAAGAAAGGTACATTACAAAGGGGAGCAGATGCAGATATAGTGATTTATGATCCAACCAAAAAACATGTTATCAATGAAGATCACTCATCATGTGATTATTCCATTTACCAAGGTTATGAAGTATGTGGAGACATAGAATCAACCATTAGTCGTGGCTGTTTCGTAGTGAAAGACAAAGAGTTAATTGGTGGTCGTGGTCAGTATGTAAGAGATGAGGTATGACGCCACCACAACGGATTATGAAGGAAGGAACTAACATTATGTATGCACTGATTAATGTAAGAATGTACGATTTTGATCATTATAGAGAAGATGCTTATATTCTATTTGATGACAAGATCCAGACCATTGGAGATATGTGTGATTTTAAAGATGATGATTATGACATTATAGATGGTACTCATCAGCTTGTTATGCCAAGTCTTGTTGTAGCACATACCCATATCTATTCAACATTTGCTAGGGGACTAAGTCTCCAGTTTCATCCAACTAATTTCCAAGAACTCTTAGATCAGCTGTGGTGGAAATTAGATGCTCAGTTGGAGTTAGAGGAGATTTATTATAGTGGGCTTGTTAGCGGAGTTGACTATATCAAAAATGGTGTAACTACATTGATAGACCACCATGCTAGTGGATTAGCCATCAAGGGCTCACTTAATGCACTTAAAAAGGCTGTCTGTGATGATATAGGAATGAGAGGAATATTCTGTTTTGAAACAAGTGACCGTTTTGATACAGATGAGTGTATTAAAGAGAATATTGATTTTAATCAAGCACATAAGGCTAAAAATTGCATTGGATTATTTGGGTTGCATGCTTCCATGTCCTTATCTGATAAGACATTAGAAAAAGTTAGAGAAACTTCAGGTGAAATTCCTATACATATACACGTGGCAGAAAGCGAAATGGATCAAGAAGATTGCCTTGCACATTATGGAGAGCGTGTTGTTGAAAGGCTTCATCGTCATCAATTATTGAAGGAAAACTCTATACTTTCACATTGTATTCATATTAATGAAGAAGAAGCGGAATTAATCACTAAGAGTGGTGCTTACGTAGCTCTTAATGTAACTTCTAATATGAATAATGGGGTTGGATTACCTGATTATTTATTACTCAATAAAAAGGGAATTAAGTGTTTGATCGGCAATGATGGTATTGCCAGTAGCATAACGACAGAATGGCTGAATCTTTATTACAGTATGCATCTAAGATATCAATCACCTACTGCATTTGGTTTTGAGCCACTTATACAAATCATTCAAAATAATTATAAGTATGTGAACCAAGCAATGGGGATTCAGATAGGTAAATTAAAAGAAGGGTACGATGCTGATTTATTGATGATTCCATATATTCCTCCTACGCCTATGGATGGTAATAATGCTTTTGGGCATCTATTTTTTGGGTTAGCTAACAGCTTTAAACCCAAACATGTATGGTGTATGGGGAAACAACTTCTAAAGGATTATCAAGTTGATGAAGATTTAGAGGAGAGGTATAAGGAAGCTAGTGAGGTAGCAATAAATTTGTGGGAGAAAGTAAACAATAGTGATGAATAATTGAGGTTAACATAAAGGGGCAAGCATACAAGGAGTACTAGTGGAGCGAGATAAATATTAGTTGCTATTGAAAAATAAATTGAGGTGAGGTGGGAGAGTGAATTTAGAAACAAAATTTGATGGGTTGGTTTTAAAGAACCCTTTAATGCCAGCATCAGGTCCTCTTGTTGGTGATTTGGAGAAGTTGAATTTTATGTTAGATCAAGGGGTTGGAGCTGTTGTTACGAAAACCATTTCTACAACAGCTGCAAGGGTACCAAGGCCTTGTATATATGGTGGAAAAGATTATGTGATGAACTGTGAACTGTGGTCAGAGTATTCCAAAGAAAAGTGGTTAGAAGAATTTCTTCCAGGATTTGATCGTAATACTGGTACACCATTGATTATCAGCGTGGGTTATACAAAAGAGGATATGGAAATCTTGATTCCTCTATTGGATCCCTTTGCTGATGCCTTTGAAGTATCAACACATTATGTAGGTAAAGATTTAAGTAAAATTTCTGAAACAGTGAAGACCATACGTAAGCATACAGAAAAACCGGTGTATATGAAAATCAGTCCACATATACCTGAACCTGTTTTATTTGCAGAAGCTGTGAGAGATGCAGGAGCTTCAGGTCTTGCAGCCATAAATTCATTAGGACCTACAATGAAAATAGATTTGAAGAAGCGGGCTATTGTTTACGGAAATGATAGCGGTTTTGCTTGGACATCTGGACCGGCAATTAAGAATCTCGCCTTAGCTACTGTTTATACTATTAAAAAAGCATTGCCTGACTTTACGGTTATTGGTGTCGGTGGTGTGCAAAGTGCTGATGATGTTATTGAATTTTTAATGGCTGGAGCTAGTGGAGTCCAAATGTTATCAGCAGCCATGCTTAAAGGTAAAAATTTATATTCTAAGATCATAAAAGATTTACCGAATGCTTTAGAGAAATACGGGTTTGAGAGTGTAGAAGAAGTGATGGAATGTGGGTTACAACAAAAAACAAGATATGCACCTAAGCTACCTCAAGTGGATCTGGATAAGTGTACCGCTTGTCGATTATGTGAGCGCATATGTCCTTACTTTGCTATTACTTATGAAGGACGGATCACTTTTAATGAAGAGAAGTGCTTTGGGTGTGAGCTATGTCTTTCAAAGTGTCCGGTAGGAGCTATATATTAATTTAACCTCAATTTATCACAATATTTCATTGATGCTATGACTTGTGTATTTCAAATAGGAGGTGAACTTGTGACAGATATCAGTTGTTCTATTAATAAAGTAGACAATGCAGAGAAGATAGCTGGAGAAGCTAAGTACATAAATGACATATTCTATGAAGAAATGTTGTATGCAAGAACTCTAAGATCAACAACATCAAAAGCTAAGATTATTGAAATAAAGAAGCCTGTTATGCCTGAAGGCTACTATATTATTGATTATACGGATATTCCAGGGCGAAATTACGTAAAAATCATCTTTGAAGATATGCCTGTATTTGCACAGGAGAGAGTTAACTATTATGGGGAGCCTATACTCCTAGTAGTTGGTCCTGATAAGGAAGTTATTAATCAATTAATCAATAAGATTGAAGTGGTGTATGAAGAGGAAAAGCCAGCCTTTGATTTGGAGAATAGTGTTATTCATTATGCATTTGAGAAGGGGAAGCCAAAAGAGATTTATCTTCAAGCAAAGAACAAGATCCGTTACACTTACAAAACAGGTTATCAGGAACATGTCTACATTGAACCACAAGGTGTTATCGGGTTATATGAAGAGGGGAAGGTAACCATTCTTGGATCTATACAGTGTCCTTATTACGTAAAGAATGCAGTGATGCAGATATTAGATCAAGGTGAAGACGGTGTTCGCGTGAAACAAGTAACCACCGGAGGTGCATTTGGTGGAAAAGAAGAATTTCCTTCTCATATAGCATGCCAAGTGGCTGTTGCAGTAAAGAAAATAAAGAAACCGATCAAACTGATTTATGACAGAGAAGAAGATATGGAGTTTACAACCAAACGTCATCCTTCTGTCATCGACTTTGAAGCTTATATTGGTGAGAACAATGAGATAGATGGACTCAAAGCCCATGTTGCATTAGATGGAGGCGCTTATAAAGGGTTATCTGGTGTAGTTTTACAACGAGCCATGATAGCATCAAGTGGAGCTTATACCATTAATAATATGTCAGTTACAGGTGATGTATATCAAACCAATACAGTACCAACAGGTGCTTTTAGGGGATTTGGTGCTCCACAGATGATATTTGCAATCGAGATGTTCATCCATCATATTGCAAAGGAACTAAAAATAGATCCTTTGGTCCTTAGAAGAAAATATTTAGCTAAACAAGGTGACTTAACATCAACCAGTGGTCAATTTAGAGATCCAATCATCATGGATGATATGCTTAAGAAAGCCATGGAGATTTCAGATTACAATAAAAAAATCAAGGCTTATACCAGGGAGGGTATCTTTAAAGGCATTGGTATGTCATGGTTCCTACATGGTTGCGGCTTCACTGGTAGTGGTGAACAAAAGCATATCAAAGCACTGGTTCGTTTGAGAAAAGAAAAAGATAGGACAGTTAGTGTTTTGGTAGCATGTGTTGATATGGGTCAAGGAATAAAAACAACAATGAGAAAGATAGTTGCTAATATATTAGAGCTACCTATTGAGCATGTGAATTATGATAATCCTGATACAGACCTAGTACCTGATTCTGGACCTACAGTCGCTTCGAGAACCACTATGATTGTTGGAGGTTTAGTGGCAAGAGCAGCTAAAGAATTAAAGGAACGCTGGGAAGAAGAGGACGTAGTGCTTGTAGAAAAGCGTTATAAACAACCTGAATATATTGAATGGGACGAAGATCGATTAATTGGCGATGCTTATCCAGCTTACTCATGGGGAATTAATGTTGTTGAGGTGGAGGTTAATCCAGTTACCTATCAAGTAAGTGTAGTTGGTATATGGTCTGTCTATGATATTGGTAAAGCCATTGATGAGCGAATTGTTAGAGGTCAAGCCGATGGTGGTGTATTGCAAGGCATTGGCTATGGCATGTTGGAAGTGATGAGCCACAAAGAAGGGCGTATGCAGCAAAAAAATGTTACAGACTATATTATCCCTACAGCAAGTGATTGCGCAAAGATGGAGACGATTATCATGGATAATCCATACCCATTAGGACCCTATGGGGCAAAAGGGGTGGGAGAGTTGACTTTAGTTGGGGGAGCCCCAGCAGTAGCTTTAGCTATAGAGACAGCAATAAATAGAAAAGTCACTAAAATACCAGCAACACCTGAATATATAATGGAGTTGATGAAAAATGGCTGAGATTACATTCATTTTGAACAGTAAAGAAGTCACAATTGAAGAAAACCCTACAGCCAGATTACTAGATGTCCTAAGAGAAAAGTTTGGGCTAACAGGTGTGAAAGAAGGCTGTGGAGAAGGTGAATGTGGTGCGTGTGCAGTTTTAATCAATCATAGGATCGTCAATTCATGTATCGCACCTATTGGAACCCTGAATGGAAAAGAAGTTATAACAATTGAAGGATTTTCTGAAACGAAAAGGTATAAAGTTCTGAAGCAAGCTTATGAAGAGCAAGGCGCTGTACAGTGTGGTTTTTGCACACCAGGTATGCTCATGGCTTCCGAATCTTTACTTCATAGAAATCCTCATCCATCAGAAGAAGAGATTAAAGAAGGTCTGTCTGGGAACTTATGCCGTTGTACAGGGTACAACATGATTATTAAGGCAGTACAGACTGCTTCAGAAAGAGGGGATGGACTTTGGTAGCAGGGACTATTCCAAGAACATATAAAGAAGCTTTGGATTTATTGAACAATGGGGATTTGACCATCATGGCAGGAGGAACAGATCTGATGGTTAAAAGAAGAAATTGGAGTGGCTGTTTACCTTACTTTTCAAAAGATGTGCTCATCATATCTGGACTGGATGAACTCAATTTTATCAGAAGAGAGAAGGGATATACACACATTGGTGCTAATGTTACCTTGGAAAACTTGAAGACTTCCCAGTACGTACCGAAGCTTGTTAAAGAAGCGGCAGCATTAATGGCTTCACCTGCAATCAGGCATATAGGAACTATTGGTGGGAATCTGGGAAACGCTTCACCAGCTGGAGATTCTTTACCACCACTTTATCTATTAGATGCTGAAGTTGTATTAGAAAGTAGTCGTAACGAAAGATGTATAGCTATAGAAGAATTGATTACAGCTCCAGGAAGAACCTCATTAAAAAATAATGAAATAATAAGAGAGATCATAATAAAAGAACCGGATTTCAGCTTTAGTTTCTATAAAAAAGTTGGAGGGAGAAAAGCAGATGCTATTTCAAAAGTATCTTTTTCTGGTGTAGCGACAGTTAGAAATTATGTTATAGAAGACTTCAGAGTAGCTTTTGGAGCTGTTGGACCCAAGGTGGTTAGAGAACGCAGCATAGAAAATCAATTAATAGGTTGTTCTTTGCAAGAACTCAAAGAAAAGAAGGAGTGGATTAAAAAACAATATGAATCCAGTATTACCCCTATTGATGATCAAAGGTCTACTGCAGAGTATCGAAAAACTTGTTCAATGAATCTACTGGACTATTTTATTCAAGAAATAAGGTAGGGGATCAGTATCAGTTATACTGGAGGAATAGTAATGTTAGGTGAAAAAATAAGACAAAAAAGAAATGAAATCAATATGAGTATGAAAGAACTGGCACTGAAGACAGGACTAACACCAGGATTCATAAGTCAAGTAGAAAGAGAATTGGCTGAACCCTCAATTACTTCATTAAGAAAAATAGCTGATGCCTTAGAAGTTGCAGTTTTCTATTTTTTTGTGGATGAAGTTAACGATAATCGGGTTGTTAAAAAAGGAGAACGTCAAAGTTTAAAGTTTCCTGGTTCACACTTAAGTTATCAACTGCTATCACCAGATCTAAATAGGCAGATGGAAATGTTCTTAGCTTCTCTTGAACCAGGAGCTATTACATGCGAGGAGCCCCTTTCACATAAAGGTGAAGAGGTTATACACGTGTTAAAGGGGACCATGTGGATAAAAATTGGTAAAGATGAATATACTCTTCAAGAAGGTGATACGATTTACTATTTTGCAAGTATCCCACATAAAATTATCAACACGGGGAATGAGCAATTAGAGTTTATTTCAACAATCACACCACCACAGTTCTAGAAAGATCATATGTTATCTTCTTGAAAATAGGTGGAGAGGTAAGGAGGCGAAAATGTCAACTATAGATAGAGTTAGAATTGCAAGAGGAGACCGAAAAGCTGAGTTAGTACTAAAAAATTGTCAGATTATAAACGTCTTTAATGGACAGATTGAGAAAGGCGATATTGCTATTCAAGATGGTCTTATTGTTGGGATTGGAGAGTATGAAGGGTTAAAAGAAGTCAATATTGATGGACAATTTGTTTGTCCAGGATTCATTGATGGTCATGTCCATATAGAGTCCTCTCTACTGACGCCACCACAATTTGCTAAGGCAGTTATGCCAAAGGGAACCACAACAGTTATTGCTGATCCACATGAGATAGCTAACGTCTGTGGTTTAAAGGGAATCGATTATATGCTTAAAGCTAGTGAAAAGCTTCCTTTGGATGTATACATTATGTTGCCTTCGTGTGTACCTTCTACAGATTATGAAAATGCAGGAGCTGTTCTACTAGCTGAGGATTTGCAAAGAGTTAAAGACTATCCCCATGTATTGGGACTGGGCGAAATGATGAATTACCCAGGTGTTATGTTAGGGAATACGAAAGTGCATAAAAAGCTTGAACTTATGAAAGACCGCTTAATCGATGGGCATGCGCCAGATGTTAAGGGAAAAAGCCTTAATGCGTATATAACAGCAGGGGTTAAAACAGACCATGAATGTACATCAGTGGAAGAATTAGAAGAAAAGGTTGCCAAAGGGATGTACGTGCATATCAGAGAAGGTTCAGCAACGAGGAATCTTAAAACTCTTATACGGGGCGTAACACCCAGGAATAATCGACGAATTCTATTTTGTACAGATGATAAACACCCAATTGATATAAAAAAAGAAGGACATATCAATTATAACGTTAAGTTAGCTATTGAGAAAGGTATCGATCCTGTCGTTGCTATACAAATGGCAACATTGAATATTGCAGAATGTTATGGCTTAAAAGGGAAAGGTGCAATAGCTCCTGGTTATGAAGCAGATTTATTAGTTTTTCAAGATTTAAGAGCAGTAAGCATTAATCAAGTTTTTAAAAAAGGTGAGCTGGTCGCCAAAGATAATGAAGCACTTTTTGAAACAGAAACCGTTCCAGATCCAAGGATTATGGATACTGTTAACTTACATGATATTAATGATATATCCTTTGATATTCAATTAGAATCAGGTTTTGCAAAAGTCATTCAGCTAATTGAAGATAATATCATTACAAAAAAAGTAACTAGGAAAGTTGATGTGGAAGATAGCCTTTTTCGTTATCATGAAAAGCTTGATATTTTAAAATTAGCTGTCATTGAAAGGCATAAAGGAACAGGCAATGTGGGATTAGGTTTGGTTGAAGGATATGGTTTGAAAAAAGGAGCTGTTGCCCTTACCATTGCCCATGATTCTCATAATATTATTGTCATTGGCGTTAATGACCAGGATATGCGTTTAGCTGTCAGTGAGCTTAAAAGAACAAAGGGTGGTATAACCATATGTTCTGATGGCCAAGTACTACAGACATTACCTTTAGAGGTAGGAGGGCTTATGACAGATTCCCCTATAGAAGAAGTAGAAGCAAAGATTGAATTGATGGAAAAGATAGCAAAGGATAAAGGGGTTAGTTCGTCCATAGATCCTTTCTTAACATTAGCTTTTTTAGCCTTACCAGTTATTCCAGAGTTGAAGTTGACAGATTGTGGATTATTTGATGTGAATACCTTTAGTTTTGTGGATATTAAAGAATAATGTCGGTAATTTCATTATTATTCTAAGTTGATTCAATAGTGCAATACGCTGAGCTTCTATATATGAAGTGATACCTTTTATATTTAGAAGATTGAATCATAAGTTGTGAAATTACCTTATTTTTTGCCTTTGAATTTTAATCATACTAAAATATTTAAAATACATTAAAGTGTGGTGATGCTTTTGAAATATGTCAAAAATTATACATGTACGATCTGTCAAAAAGAGTTTGATAGCCATGAAAACCTTTATACATGTCCTTCATGTGGTGAAAAGGGAATATTGGATGTGGCTTATGACTATGGTCGGCTGAAAAAAGTGATGACCAAATCTTTTTTTAGTAACAACAAAGATTATTCCATGTGGCGATACAAAGATGTCATGAGTATTAAAGATGATCAACTAAGTAAAACACTTCAAGTTGGTTGGACTCCATTGTATCAATCCAATCAATTAGCAAAGAAGATAGGGTTAAATAAATTAATGATTAAGGATGAAGGTCTTAACCCGACAGCGTCGTTAAAGGATAGGGCATCTGCAGTAGCTGTTATCAAAGCCTTAGAAGAAGGTGTAGACACCATCTCTTGTAGTTCTACTGGCAATGCAGCTTCATCCCTAGCTGGTAATGCAGCTAGACTTGGTTTATCAACGGTTATATTTGTACCAGAAAGAGCACCCCAAGGTAAGTTAGTTCAGCTCTTGATATATGGTTCAAAAGTTATCTCAGTGAGGGGAGATTATAGAGCAACCTTTGAACTTTCCAAACAAGCAATAGAACATTGGGGTTGGTACAATCGTAACGCTGCTATCAATCCTCACTTAGTTGAAGGGAAAAAGACAGTCGCCTTGGAAATAGCTGAACAGCTAGATTGGCAAATACCAGATTGGGTAGCCGTATCTGTTGGAGATGGATGTACAATTGGCGGTGTCTATAAAGGCTTCTTTGATTTATTACAAATCGGGATTATTGATAGAATACCAAGATTATTAGGTGTTCAAGCAGAAGGATGTAGTCCTTTTTATAAGGCCTTTATCCGGGAGAGCCCCTTGGAACCAGAAGAGGAGAATACCATTGCAGATAGCATTTCCGTTGGGGTACCAAGAAATCCAGTTAAAGCATTAAATGCAGTTAAAGAATCAGAAGGAACTTGGATCACAGTTACAGATAAAGCCATTCTTGAAGCTATGCAGACCCTAGGAGCAACAGAAGGTATTTTTGGGGAACCTGCTGGAATAGCAGGCTTGGCAGGGGTTATAAAGGCTATTCACTCTGGAATCATTAAAAGTGATGAAAGTGTTTGTATCATAGTCACTGGTAATGGTTTAAAAGATGTAAAGAATGCCATGGCTGCAACAGGTAAACCTCTAGCTATTGAACCCGATATAGAGGTTTTAAAGAAATTAATGATATAGAGGAGGAAATAAGATGAGACATATACCATTTGGACCTACTTATGAAGAGATGCTGAATCCAGGAAATTTAGATGTAGATATTAAAAAGAAAGCTTTGAAAGGCAAAGAAGATGAATTAGATCCAATTAATTTATTTAATATTACTTGGAAAGATTCAAATAACCAAGTCCAAAGAGTTGTTTTACCTAAGGAATTAACTGGGGTTGAAGCCAATATTGTGGTGATGTTAGGTAAATACTTTCCATCCGGTTCACATAAGGTTGGACCTGCATATGCCACATTAATTGAAGGGTGTGTTGATGGCAAAATTCTCCCAGGAGAACATACCATTCTTGGACCTTCCACAGGTAATTTCGGTATAGGGGTATCCTACATATGTAATCTCATGGGCTATGATGCCATCGTTATTATGCCTGATAACATGAGCAAAGAGCGTTACGAAAGAATTCAAAAATATGGTGCACAATTGGATCTTACTCCAGGTACTGAATCAGACGTTATCCTAACACTTGAAAGAACCTATGAATTAATGAAAGACAAGAATAATAAGTCATTAGCACAATTTGAGCTTTTACCTAACTACCGTTTCCATCGTCATGTAACGGGTAATTCAGCTGTAGAAGCTGTCAAAGGTATTGGTAACGGGCGTATAGCGTGCTTTACTTCGGCACCTGGGTCAGCTGGAACAATTGCAGCAGGTGATCAAATTAAAAAGGCATTCCCAGAAGCAAAAATAGCTGCCCTAGAGCCCTATGAATGTTCAACACTAACCAATGGTGGTCGTGGACAGCATCGTATAGAAGGAATTGGGGATAAGATGTGTACACTTATTCATAATGTACTCAATACAGACTTCGTAGTGTTAATAGAAGATGATGATTGTGTAAAAGGATTAAAAGTCATCCATGATGGTACAGATGTTTTAGTTGAACTTGGTATGGATCGAAAAGTTGCAGAATTCTTGAAGGATAAGTTTGGTGTATCAGGTATATGCAATATCTTAGGAGCTATTAAGATGGCTAAATATCTGAAGCTAGGTCCTGAAGATAATGTTGTAACCATTGCCACAGATGGTTTTGACCGCTATTCATCTGTTTTAGAAGATCTTGAGAAACGTTACTTAGAGACGGAAGATTTTGTGCTAGAACGTTGGAAAAAAGATGTATTTAGCAAAGCGGGTACAGATAATGTGTTTGACTTTAGAAGTGAAGAAAAGAAGGAACAACTGTTTATGCAAAAAGAAAAGGATTGGGTTCCATTTGGATATAGTAAAGATTATATTGATTCCATGAGAAAACAAGATTTCTGGGATAATGAATATGCCAAGATAAAAGAATATGATGAGAAAATAAAAGAGATGAGAGAAGAATAAAGATATAAAATGAATGATAAGGAGGGAAGTAAATGAGTCTAGCATTTAAAGAAATCTTGGAGAAAGCTAAATCTTATGAGGCTGATATCACTAAGTTTTTGCGTGATATGATTGCTATTTCAAGTGAGAGTTGCGATGAAGAAAAAGTTATCCTTAGGATCAAGGAAGAGATGGAGCAAGTTGGCTTTGACAAAGTAGAAATTGATCCTATGGGCAATATTTTAGGATACATAGGGCAGGGTAAGCACTTAATCGCCATGGACGCCCATATCGATACTGTCGGTATTGGAGAAAAGAATTTATGGGAGTATGATCCTTATGAAGGCTATGAGGACGATGAGATCATCATAGGACGAGGTGCTAGTGATCAAGAAGGTGGCATGGCTTCCATGGTCTATGCTGGAAAGATCATTAAGGATTTTGGTCTTGAAGATGATTATACGCTGCTTATTACAGGGACTGTACAAGAAGAAGATTGTGATGGGCTGTGCTGGCAGTATATCATTGAAGAAAGTAAGATTAGACCAGAATTTGTTGTCATTACAGAACCTACGTCATTGAATATCTATCGTGGGCAAAGAGGACGAATGGAGATAAAAGTATCAACAAAAGGTCTAAGTTGTCACGGTTCAGCTCCAGAGAGAGGAGATAATGCCATTTATAAGATGGCACCAATCCTAAATGAATTGAAGGCGCTACATGAGAATCTTAAAGATGATGCCTTTTTGGGAAAGGGTAGCTTAACTGTATCAGAAATATTCTTTAGTTCACCGTCTAGATGTGCAGTGGCTGATGGATGTATAATTTCCATCGATAGAAGGTTAACAACAGGCGAATCGTGGGAATATGCATTGCAACAAATAAAAAATTTACCATCTGTTAAGGCATCACAAGCGGAAGTCACCATGTATGATTATTCTAGACCTGCTTACACAGGGCTTGTATATCCTACACAATGTTATTTCCCTTCTTGGGTAGTTGAAGAGGAACATGTAGCATGTCAAACATTAGTAGAATCCTACAAAGGGTTATTTGAAAAAGAGCCATTTGTAGATAAATGGACTTTCTCAACAAATGGTGTATCCATTATGGGACGATATGATATTCCTTGCATTGGATTTGGTCCTGGTCATGAAGATCAAGCCCATGCACCTAATGAAAGAACATGGAAAGATGAATTGATTAAGGCAGCAGCTATGTATGCCGTTATACCAACAATGTATATTAGTAAAATTTAAAAGAAAAGAGGGTTTTTATGCAAACAATATTTAAAGGGAAACATTTTATCTCCTTACAAGATTGGACGAAAGAAGAAATAGAAACTTTATTAGAGGTATCTTATGACTTGAAGAAAAAATTCGCCATGGGGATTGAGACACCCTACTTGCCTTATAAGACAGCATTTTTGATGTTCTTTGAGCAATCTACAAGAACAAGAAACTCTATGGAAGCAGGCATTGCACAATTAGGTGGTCATGGTAACTTCCTTGATACAAGTACAATGCAGGTTTCACATGGTGAGGTAGCCAAAGATACAGCTGTTATTTTATCAAGATATGGTCATGGTATAGCCTGTAGAAATTGTTTCTGGGAAGTTGGGAATAAATATTTAAGAGATATGGCAAAATGGGCTACAGTACCTGTAATGAATCTTCAATGTGATTTGTATCATCCTATGCAGGGGATTGCTGATCTCATGACTATAAAAGAAAAAGTGAGAGATACAAGAAATCTAAAGGTTTCTATCATTTGGGCTTACGCAACAAGCCATAAAAAGCCTATTTCAGTACCTCTAACTCAATCACTGCTATTTCCACGTTTTGGTATGGATGTGACATTAGCATATCCAGAAGGTTATGATTTACCTGAGTGGGCTATTAAGCAAGCGAGAGAGAATGCTGAGAAAAATGGAGGTAAGTTCACCATCACGCATAACATGGAAGAAGCATACCGTGACGCGGATGTGGTTATTCCTAAGAATTGGGGTAGCTGGGTCAATAATCAAAGTGACAAAGTTGTTGATGATTTACTCGAATCCTATAAGAGCTGGAAGTGTACAGAAGAGATGATGGCACTTGCAAATAAAAATGTAATGTATATGCACGCCCTACCTGCTGATAGAGGTAATGAGGTTGAAGATAGTGTTATTGATGGACCACATTCTATTGTTTATGATGAGGCAGAGAATCGATTACATACGGCAAAAGCGGTTATGACTCTCACAATGGGTGGAAAATAATTTTTTACTAAAATGAAGCTCTTTCTATTTTTTTATAGAGAGAGCTTCATTTTTTTCTTGCGCCTTACGCTAGGTCAGCTATTACAATTATATTAGGAGGTGTTTACGATATTTATAAAATCTAAAATCAGTAATTATTAAACAGATTTTTAAGAAAAAATTCTACATTTAAATTAGAAAGGAAGATGACAATGAAAGTCCTTATTACAGGTGGTGCAGGCTACATAGGTAGTACTGTTTGCTCAGCACTAAAAGATAGAGGGCATACCCCAATTATTCTAGATTCTTTAGTTACCGGAAGACGAGAATTTGCTAATCGGCATGCTTTTTATAAAGGGGATATAGCTGACACTACATTATTAGAGAAGATATTTTCTGAACACCCTGATATCAAGTGTACAATTCATTGTGCTGCACTTATTGTTGTACCAGAGTCTGTAAAAAACCCATTTGCATACTATATGGAAAACGTAACTAAATCCATTATATTATTTAAAAAATTAGCAGAACTAGGCTGTAAACAGGTTGTCTTTAGTTCATCGGCAGCTATTTATGATATTGTCCCTGGTTTTATGGTGACTGAGCAAGCGCCCATAAAACCTCAAAGTCCTTATTCACGTTCAAAATTCATGATGGAGATGGTATTAGAAGATTTCTGTGGAGCTTATGATATGAAAGGAATTGCACTAAGATATTTTAATCCTATTGGTGCTGATCCACAGATGCGTACCGGGTTACAAATTCAGTTTCCTTCCCATGTATTAGGTAAGTTAGTTGAAGTTGCAGGGGCGAGGGAGAAAGTTTTTAAAATCACAGGAACAGATTGGCCAACACGAGATGGATCTGGTATACGTGACTATATTCATGTATGGGACCTAGCATTAGCTCATGTAAAAGCTGTTGACAACTTTGAAAGAGCTTTTGACAAAGCTGATCCATCAAATGGTTCTTATCTAGTCATTAATATTGGAACAGGTAATGGGGTTACAGTTAAAGAATTGGTTAGTGCTTTTGAAATGGTTTACGGAGCCCAAATTAATAAAGAACTGGCACCACCACGAGAGGGAGATGTTGCAGGTGCTTACGCAAATGCTGATGCTGCAAAAAAATTATTAGATTGGGCATCTCAACTATCCATTGAAAAAGGAATTGCTGATGCATTAAAGTGGGATGAAATAAGATCATCTATTATTCAATATCAATAGTAATGAGTAAACTAGCACTAAGGAAAAAAATGATATGCTAGTTTACTTTATTTTTTTTGTTAATGAAAATTATTATCATTGACAAATCGATTTCAATATACTATACTTATAAGTGTACGAGTGTTTAGTAAGGAAAAATACAATGATTGGATAGTATCAGCAAATAGATATATATCTAAAGTGGAAAATAACAAAATAAAAAGAGAATTTATTCAAACTTTATTAATTTCTTGACAAAGTAGGTTGGTAGGTATAGAATTAGTTTTGCTAATTAAGGTTAACATGATTGAGTTATGACTATTACCAGTAAATAAATGGAGTGATAAAGTGAGTAATAATGAATCAATGGAAATGTATTTAGAAACAGTTTACATATTGGAAAATAGTCATGGTCATGCACATGGAGTGGAGATAGCAAAACGTCTTGGTGTATCAAAACCCAGTGTATCGAAGGCAATGAATTATCTAAAAGCCGAAGGACTTGTGAATAAAGAAACCTATGGAACCATTACATTAACAGAAAAAGGAAGAGAACTTTCTGATAGAATATATGCTAATCATCAATTAATAACACGATTTCTTAAACATTCTCTTGAATTAGCGGATGAGGAAGCAGCTAAGAATGCATGTAAGATGGAGCATGTACTTAGTGATAACATGTTGGAAGCTATTAAGAGCTATTTGATGAAGAATAATATTGATGTATAGAAGATATACACTTTGGAGGTTTAAATATATGGATGATACAATAAGAAGCAAATCAATATTAGAGGCTTATAATAAAAAACAAGAAGCTATTTATCCAGTGACAAATTTAGCCAATGCAGAGATTGATAGAGAATACATTATTAAAGATGTTCAAACTAATGATGAAGAAATGAAGAACTTTTTATTTACATTAGGATGTTACGCAGGTGAAACGGTGACAGTGTTATCAGTACTTGCTGAGAACTACGTCATTTCTGTAAAAGATGCAAGATACAGTATTGATAGTGATTTAGCTGAAACAATAATTATATAGCTTATTTTGGTAATGAAGTTAACTAGGGTTAACTTTTACATATAATTTCATAAACCCAATGAGGGATTATACATAATAAGTTAGCCTAGGCTAACTATTTGTAATGAATAAGGAGGCAATTATGAAGGTAGCACTTACAGGGAATCCCAATAGTGGAAAAACAACATTATTCAATGCAATAACAGGTAAAATCGAACGTGTAGGTAACTGGGCCGGTGTAACAATTGATAAAAAAGAAGGTGAGATTAAGAAAAGTCTTAATAAGGCTAATGCTGTAATGACAGCAGTAGACCTACCAGGCGCATATTCAATGTCACCCTTTACTTCCGAAGAAAGCATAACACGAGACTTTGTTAAAAATGAAAATCCAGATGTAATTATTAATATCGTCGATGCAACAAACTTAAGCAGAAGTTTATTTTTCACAACTCAACTTCTTGAACTTGGGATACCAGTTGTTGTTGCCCTTAACAAGAGTGACTTAACAAAGAAGAAAGGGACAGTTATTAACGTAGCAAAATTATCAAAAAAATTAGGATGTCCTATTGTTGAAACTGTATCCACTAGTGGGAGCGATAATGGTCTAGAAAAGCTTATTACTAAAGTTGTAGAAGTAAAGGGCAAGACCCAAACAGCACCATTTGATGGCTCAGATTTGAATATGGCTGATAGAAGTGCTGTTGAAGCTTCTGATAAAAAACGATTTGAAGTTGTAAAAAAAATAGTTAAGGAAGTTGAAAATAGAAAAGTAAGTAGTAATCGTCAAACCAAACAAGATGCAGCTGATAGAGTATTGGCACATAAGTGGCTAGGTATTCCAATATTTGCTTTAGTGATGTGGACAGTTTTTGCCATTTCCCAAACTCATCTAGGACCACTCTTAGCAGATACCTTTGTTGGTTGGATAGATGCATTCTATGGCTGGGTAGAGGGATTACTTGGAGAAGGAGTATCACCAGTCCTTAGTGCCATTCTTTTAGATGGTATTATAGGTGGGGTTGGAGCTGTTGTAGGTTTCTTACCACTCATTATGGTTTTATTCTTCTTACTAGCGTTACTCGAAGATTGTGGTTATATGGCACGTGTTGCTGTAGTAATGGATAGATTCTTTAAGAGAGTTGGATTATCAGGTAAATCAATTATCCCTATGGTAATTGGTACAGGTTGTGCTATTCCAGGAGTTATGGCAACAAGAACCATTAGAAATGAAAGACAAAGAAGAACAACTGCAATGTTAACACCATTTATGCCATGTGGAGCGAAGTTACCAGTTATCGCATTATTTGCAGGTGTGTTCTTTAATGATGCTGCTTGGGTAGGAACGACTATGTATTTCTTAGGGATTGCAATCATTATTATTGGAGCTTTAATTGTGGTAAGAATTACTGGTGAGAAAAACGCAAGATCATTCTTCATTATGGAATTACCAGAATATAGATTCCCAAGTATCAAGAGAGCAACAATCTCTATGTTCTCTAGAGCAAAAGCTTTTATTATTAAGGCAGCTACAATTATCCTTCTTTGTAATGCTGCAGTACAAATCATGCAAACATTTAACTGGCAATTCCAAGTTGTAGCTGAAGGTGCAGAAAACACAAGTATTCTAGCTAGTATCGCATCACCATTTGCTATTTTATTAATACCTCTAGGATTTGGTGTATGGCAACTTGCTGCAGCTGCAATTACTGGTTTTATAGCAAAAGAGAATGTAGTTGGTACATTAGCAGTTGTATACTCCATAACCAACTTTATTGATACAGAAGAATTAGCACTAGTTTCTGGTGGAGCGGATGTTGCAAGTATTATGGGCTTAACATCTGTAGCTGCATTAGCTTATCTTATGTTTAACCTTTTTACACCTCCATGTTTTGCCGCTATTGGTGCTATGAACTCAGAAATGGAGAGTAAGAAGTGGTTATGGGCAGGAATCGCATTCCAATTTGGAATGGGCTATAGTGTTGCATTTGTAACATATCAAGTAGGAACTTTAATAACAACAGGTGCTTTTGGTAGTGGCTTTTTACCAGGTTTAATAGCTGTATTAGCTATGGGTGGTTATGTAGTTTACCTTGTGAGAAAAGGTAATCAAAAGTCACAAGCAAAGGTAGCCTTAAATGCTTAGGAGGATTATATGCCTAATATAATTGTTATGATTGTTATACTTGCAATTGTAGGATTAGCAATTGCAAAAATTATTAGCGAAAAACGAAAAGGAGCCATATGTATTGGTTGTCCTCACGGTGGATCAAAGAAGAAGAGTTGTAGTTGCAATACATCGAAGTAAATTACAATTAAATATATATAATCAAGATCCCGAGTAAATCTTTACTCGGGATCTTTGCTATTTATTACATTGAAAGGAATGATATTAATCTATTTGCAGTATAATTTTGTTAGTTATATAATGTTAGTAAGAACTTAACGGAAGAAGGAAGATTATGAAAATATTAGTCTTATATTTCAGTGGTACTGGTAACACAGAATATATAGCTCGTTACATACAAAAGCGATTCAATAACGAAAGGCATGAGGTTACATGCACCCCCATCGAAAAAATGGATAAAGATACTATATCTGCTTATGATATACTTGGGTTTGGTTTTCCGGTATTTGCATGTGATATACCAGGCTTTGTGAAAGAGTATTTAGTAGATTTACCACTAGTCAAAACTCAATCTGTATTTATCTTTTGTACTAAAGGTTTCTTTAGCGGAACAGCAATCAACAGTGCATTTGATTTCTTTAAGGGGATAGGCTATCGACCAATAGGTTATGCGGATATAGCAATGCCTGGTTCTGATGGACTAGCATTTATGAAGCCTGATTCTAAGAAAGTTCAAGGTTATATAGATAGAGATTATTCGTATATACCTGAGGTAGATCGTATGACCATGAGCATAGAAAAAAAGATTGATAGCAAAGATCAATTACTTGTTAATAGTGGTGTTAATCTAATAACTAAAAAAGGGCAATCACTTCTATCCAATGCTCTTAAAGTAGGATTGGGAACAGCTGAGGGGTGGCTTAAGAAGAAATTCTGGGCAGATGAAAGTTGCATTAGATGTAAAAAGTGTGAAAAAATTTGCCCAAGAAATAATATTAAAGTAGATGACCGTGGTGTACATTTCAGTGATCAATGTGTCGTATGTATGCGCTGTCTTCACCAGTGTCCCAAAGAGAGTATACAGATTGGTAAGAATACTATTGGTAAAGTACGTTGGAAGGGACCATTGGGTGACTATAAGCCACTTTAATTATTATTAAACTGCTTCATATTTTTTAATTAATTCGTTGATGTCTTTGTACTAAAGTTTTTATAACATATTTATAGATATATGTAACAGGTAATTGCAGATGTGATTAGAGGAGGCTATAGATGAAGTTTAATGTGGAAGAAGCAATAGTATATAGTGAAAAAGGTAAAATCGAAGAATGGGTACATCTTTTTCTAAATTCTGAGGGAGATAACTTTGCGTTTTCTGAAGGCTTAAAGCTTCAGAAACGATACTGGTTAGGCCCCATAATATATGATTTAGATAAAATTAATCGATGTTGCGGACCTGAAAAAGATATCAAGTTTCATGAACCATATGAAAACTGGGAAAATAGGATTAAAAGGATGGAAGACTTAATCAAACAAGGCTGGGAAATGGCTCCATTGATCGTTAATCATGATAAAGGGTACTTAGAAATTAATGATGGAAATCATCGACATGAGGCTTTAAAGAGAGCTGGAATCAATAAGTTCTGGGTTATCTTTTGGGATAGTGAGGATGAGAATAATTTAATCCAGCTGTCTAAAGAGAAGTATTATGAATAAAATATGTTGTTTTAATAGATATGTCCATGGAAGGTGATTTTTTGGAAAATGAACCTATTAAAATAATCGAGTATGAGCCAATTTATGCTGTAGCTACGGTGAGTATGTGGAGAGAAAGTAAGGAAAGGGCTATTGGACAAAAAGAAATACATTCCTTTGAAGATCATATCTATTTCTTAAATAATATATTGAGAAAAGATTATAAAGTTATGATAGCTATTGACTTAAATTTTAATAGAGTAGTAGGTATATTAGCTTCCAATGAACGTGAGATTAGTCAGCTTTATATTCATGTGAGCTATCAAGGAAAGGGTATAGGTAAAAGATTACTTGAAATAGCTAAAAATAATTCCAAAGGTAAATTAACACTCTTCACATTCCAGGTTAATTCAAAAGCTCAAAATTTTTACGAAAAAAATGGCTTTAAAATAATAGGTAGAGGAAAAGATAATGAAGAAAATCTTGAAGATATTGAATATGAATGGATTTCATGTGAGGAACAATTAAATGTATAGAAATATAAGGATAGAAACAGAAAGATTAATCATTAAAAGTTTTACTAAAGAAGACCTACATCATCTACATCGAATTGTCAATGATGTAGAGATGATGAAGTATGTTCCATTTGCAAAGGAAAGAACATTACCTGAATGTAAAAAATTATTAGATAGAATATTAAAAAGATACACTGAAAGTACAAGTAATGAGTTTAAAGGTTTTCTTTTATTAGTGTATTTGAATTATAGTAACGAATGTATAGGATTTGTTGGGTTATTCCCACTGACTTACGATACAATAAATACAGAAATATTTTATGGTCTTTTTGAAGAATATTATGGGAAAGGTTATGCAACTGAAATTGGTAAAGCCATTATTCAGTTTACCTTCGATCAAATGAATCTAGATAAAATAGTTGCAACTGTTAATAAAGATAATGAAGTTTCAAAAAGAGTATTAAGTAAAATTGGCATGAACTTTGATTACATCATTGATAAAGAAGTGACAGAAGGAAGTTCCTACGATGGTGAGTTAATGTATTCGATAAGTAAGTACATATAAGATAAACAGCCCCAAGTCATAGGACATGGGGCATTATTTTTAATAATACTTCTTACTATCCATATTGAATTGAACATCATTAAGAGCTTCACCAAAACGTTGGAAGTGAACAACTTCACGTTCTCTTAAGAAGCGAAGTGGATCAATGACGTCAGGATCATCTGTAAGATCCATTAAATGCTCATAGGTTGCTCTTGCCTTTTGCTCTGCAGCTAAATCATCATGTAGATCCGCAATAGGATCACCAGTTGCTCCAATGCCGGCTACACTAAATGGAATACCAAAAGCATCTGTTGGGAAGAGACAGTGATCATGCTCAGCATATTGTGACCCCAAACCAGCCTTCTCTAATTCCTTGACAGGAACACCTTGAACAAGCTGATATACCATTGTTGAAATCATTTCAACATGAGCTAATTCTTCAGTACCAATATCAGTAAGTAATGCTTTTGCCTTATTAGTTGGCATACTATAGCGTTGATTTAAGTATCTGATGGCAGCACCTAGTTCCCCGTTAGGACCTCCGAACTGTAGAAACTACTATGGGGAAGGGGGGGTGTCTTTTGCATAATCAAATTTGTCTATAGCTTCTTTCAGTATTTAATACTTAGAAAGAAGTTATTTTTTGATGCGTTTAAGTATATAAGGCAGTTAGAAGTTTCATATAATTGATTTATTACTAATTGACAATCAGACAAGAAGCTAAACATATATTTCTATTATGGATGTTAATGGGGTGAAAAGATGTTTAGATGCTTTCAATCAGAAATAACAATTAACAATCAGAACATTAAACTTGATGGCTGTAAAGAGAAGGAACTATTCGATATTGCAGTAAAGCTCAATAGAACATTTCTAAACTCAATAGCTGGCTTCAAGGCAGAACTTGTTAAATCAGAAAGTAAGGTAAGCTAATGACTATTGGGGCTGCTTATATAAGAGTAAGTACAGTAGATCAAGTTGAGTATTCACCAGAAGCACAAAAGAAAGCCATTTTAGAATATGCACTTAAAAATAAAATACTCATTCCAGAACAGTATATTTTTATAGATGATGGTTACTCAGGGAAAGTTGCAGAAAAGAGACCAGCATTTATGAAAATGATAAAAATAGCCAAAAGCAAACCTAAGCCATTTGATTTAATTATTGTTCATCGTTTTGATAGATTTGCTCGAAATCGTGAGGATAGTGTTATTTATAAATCCTTATTAAAAAAAGAGCATGATATTAAAGTTGTAAGTGTCACCGAACAATTAGAAGACGATAAATTTTCTATCATTCTAGAAAGTATGTTAGAAGCAATGGCTGAGTATTATTCCTTAAACCTATCTGATGAAGTTAAAAAAGGAATGCTAGAAAAGGCCAGTCGTGGAGGGTTTCAGACGCGTCCACCGTATGGATATGTGGTAAAAGACAAGGGAACTCTTGAAATTGCTGATGAGGAAGCGGATATAGTCAAATATATATTTGATAAGTTCAACAATGACCAAATGGCTCCTGTACACATTGCTAAAGAGATTAACAAACTTGGATATAAGACCAAAAACAATAATAGATTTGAAACTAGATCAATAGAGAGAATCTTGTCCAATCCAATTTATATGGGATACATTAGATGGAATTGTACAAGCAGATCTAAAGGAAAGCTTACAAAAAACGATGAGGAGCAATGGATCATAGTTAAAGGAGAGCATAAAAGCATAATAAATGAAAGTGATTGGCATAAAACTCAGACAAATCTACAAAACAGGAAAAAGAAATTTCTTAATAAACAATGGTCCGGTTCAGGCGATTGTAAAAATTGGTTACGCGGTGTCTTGAAATGTTCATACTGTGGTGGTGCCATGGTCTATGGTTCGGGTAAAGATAACTACCGTTATTACAGATGCAATAACAAATCGAAAGGTAAATGTGAGAAAAGTAACTATGCTAATCTAAACGATTTGGAGCCAGCTATCTTAGAACAACTCAAAAAAGACTTACTTGATCTTAAATTTAACCTCAGTAAAATCCCAGCAAGTAATACAAGTAATGAAGTATATATACTAGAACGTCAACTTAAACAGTTAGATAGTAAGCTAGATAGAGCACAACAAGCATTTTTAAATGGAGTTGACACCATAGAAGAGTATAAAGTAAATAAATACACTATTCAAAAAGAGCAATTTGAAGTATCAAAACGATTACAGGAACTCAAAGATTCTCTAGCTGAGGGTTTAAAAATAAAAAATAAAATTACATCTGTATATGAATATCTAAACAATCCAGATAACTCCATGAACGATAAGAATAGAGCTATAAAGAGTATCGTAAATAAAATAACAGTTGATGGACCAAATAAGTGGTTTAAAATAAATTATTTTTTGAATGATTAACGCAGGATAAGGTGATTACGACTAAATACAAAAGCGAATCAGTATGGGAAATAGTAAGTACTACTTTACTAGAAGTTGTTGCAGGCATTGTATCTACAGCTATTATTACTATTGTAAGAAGTATAATCAGAATTTTTTACATGCTGCGCCATGGGAATGTAAGCATTATCACAAAGTAAAGAAAGTATCTTAATTAAAGGACCATTTAGGAAGGTGAGAGAGATGAAAATCTTTTATCCAGGTAACTGGTTTATAAGAAAAGCCCTGTTCCTTGTTTGGCATATATAGAAATTGCTAAGAGTAAAGAGAAAAAGGCGAGTTAAATGTTAGTTTAATCTTTGCTCAAACCCAACCCACTTTAGGAGGTTGAGTTTGAGAGGGTTATAACAAATGCGGTTTTTATAACAGTATCAAGCACATTTCCTGTATCAGTATCAATTAATTCAATTACAAATGCATAGGTATCTTCAACATTAAATGTAATGAAAATAGGAGTTGATGTATTGACATTGACATCATCTAATTGAATATATCCATTAGTAAATTCAACAGGTACTATTTCCTCATCTTCAATGGTTTCTATAGTAAGGTTATCAGCTTGAGTTTGGTCACCTAATATAACTCTGTAAGATAAATATTGACCTAAATTCTCCGCAGCAGCGCTTAGTACATTACTAAGATCACTAATAGCTCGATTACCTGTTGTTATAATAGAGGGCATTTGAGTTTTAACAGCATATACAGGAATAGAATTATTTACTTGATTAACATCTGAGTTAATCATAAAATAATCACTTCTTTCTTATAATTTTGTTTATAGTAGTAATATATAGTACGCATAGAAAGGTGATGAAGTTACAAAATTATTCAAGAAAAAAGGTTTTTTTACGACTAACCTGTGTTAACGGAGTGAAATAGAAAGTATTTAAGAGGTGTTGAAAAGTACTAAATCTTACTTTTGTGAGTAACGATTGTAGAGAGCTCTAAATATCAAACTAATAATAATTAGGGAATACATCACTAGACTTATGTATCTATTAGTCTCTTTAAACCAAATAAAGTAAAGAGAAACTGTAAACATAACTACGGCTAAAGTAAAAGAAGTATACTGTAGTATTTTGAAAGATTTTGGTTTGATCCTATTTATTACCTCTATTAGAGGATAATACCATGAACAGATATTGGTAATCAAGAGGTGGCTAAATCATAACTTAGTTTATTTGAGAAGAGGTCCAAGGGTTTCGATGTGTTCAAAGTTTTCAACTGTAATATCACCAGAGGATACTTTGAAGG
Source organism: Vallitalea okinawensis (assembly GCF_002964605.1). NCBI lineage: Bacteria > Bacillati > Bacillota > Clostridia > Lachnospirales > Vallitaleaceae > Vallitalea > Vallitalea okinawensis. Next base: position 10,458 of record NZ_PQDH01000007.1, on the reverse strand, counting down.
TTATATTATCAATGCCTACGGTATTATGAGGGCCAGTATAGGGACTTACTTCAAGTGTAATTAGGAATAAGAATGTTCGATATCCATTTAGCCTTGTAATATCAATAATATTGACAGTCCAGGGATCGACTGAATAAGACTTTCCATAATAATTTTCAATTTCATCGTCAATATATGGTAACAGTAAAGTAATAAAAATATCTTTGTAAAGCTCTTCATTTGATCTTTCAGGTGGTCTCGGGAATTTAGTTTTTGATTCAACTATATTGGTATCTAACCCTTTAGTAGGGAGATTCATTGACAATGACAATAATACAGTTAGTAAGCAAAAAGCTACTAGTATTTTAGTTTTCATGATATCGCCTCCAGCATTATTATTACCTCAGAGGCGTTAAGTTATTAAAATTGTGTTTAATGAGGCGGTATTAATGAAACATACAAGTAGCATATTACAAAAACTTTTACAATGTACTACCTGTATGGATTGCTTAGCTCGTTTCATAAACGATGTCTTTTAAGTCTATTTTAGATACTGTAGTTTTAACAAGAGGGATTAGATAGAGCATTAGAAGTTGGAGTTATAGCTATTGCTATCGGTTGATTTCCAACATGTGTTGTCTGAATGACCTTATTATCTGATAGACGTATTACTGATACAGTATCAGAATAATTATTCACAACATATCCAAACTGCCCATTAGGAGTAATTGCTATCCCTAAAGGAGCACCCCCAATACGCACAAGATCAGCGAACGTATTCCATGGTAAATATATCACATACACATTATAAGACGTGATATTAGTAACATATGCATTTTGTCCATCAGGAGTTATTGCTACTTCGATAGGGTCTTCTCCAACACGTATAGTCGTTACCACCTCATTTAGGGATACTTGAATCACTGATACGTCGTTGGAACCTCTGTTTACAACATATACAAATCCCCCATCAGGCGTTATGGCTATTCCATTAGGTAAACCTCCAACAGTTACGGTCTGAACGACCTTATTATCAGACAATCGTATTACAGATACATTACTGTCCCCAGTATTAGTAACGTACGCGAATTGTCCGTTGGGAGTTATGGCCAATCTTAATGGACCTTTTCCAACAGGTACGGTCTGAACGACCTTATTATCAGACAATCTTAATATAGATACATTATTGCCCCCAGAATTAGTAACATATGCGAATTGTCCATTGGGAGTTATGGCCAATCCATAAGGTAATTTCCCAACAGTTACGGTCTGAACGACCTTATTATCAGACAATCGTATTACAGATATATTACTGTCATCAGAATTAGTAACATACGCGAAATGTCCGTTGGGAGTTATGGCTAATCCAGTGGGGCCATTTCCAACAGGTACAGTTTGAACAACCATATTATTTGATAAATCTATCACTGATACACTAGCATCATTTCCATTCGTAACATATGCAGAAGGTTGATTTGCCATTAAAATGTTCCTTTCCATACAATATTTTATACTACATTATATTCAATAATTAGTACAAGCGTTATTTACATTTGGAAAGAGAATATTAAATTACAATAGGGATTTGCTATGAACTAAATATTAACAAAAGCTCTGTTTAATAAAGAGAGAGAATGATTCTTAATCAAATAGACTAAAAATGAAATATACAAGTAGCATATTACTAATACTTTGCAATGTACTATTTGTATAAGCTATTTAGTTGATATCACGAACAATGGCAGTTAACTCTATATTAGATACTGTTACTTTAACGAAAGAAGGATTAGTTATAGGAGCTGGCATTGGAGTGATTGCGATATCTAATGGACCATTACCAACAGACACAGTTTGAACGACCATATTATCTGTTAAACGTATTACTGATACATCATCATCTACAAAATTAGTAACGTATGCAAACTGTCCATCAGGAGTTATCGCTATTCCAAAAGGAATATTTCCAACAAGTACAGTCTGTATAAGTATATTGTCTAATAATCTAATTACAGATACAGAATTACTTACTTGATTAGTAACATATGCAAATTGTCCATTGGGTGTTATTGCTATTAGTGAAGGACCATTTCCTGTAGCTACAGTTTGAACGACCATATTGTCAGATAATCGTATAACAGATACATTATTATTACTAAAATTAGCAACATATGCAAACTGCCCATTAGGAGTAATTGCCACTCCTATAGGACCATCTCCAACAGGTACCGTCTGGACGACTATATTGTCTAATAAACGTATAACTGATACATTGTCATCCCCAAAATTAATAACGTATGCAAACTGTCCATCAGGAGTTATCGCTATTCCAAAAGGAATATTTCCAACAGGCACCGTCTGAATGACCGTGTTGTCAGATAATCTAATTACGGATACAGAATCACTAAACTGGTTAGTAACATATGCAAATTGTCCATTGGGTGTTATTGCTATTAGTGAAGGACCATTTCCTGTAGCTACAGTTTGAACGACCATATTGTCAGATAATCGTATAACCGATACATTATCATTCCCCAAATTAGTAACATATGCAAACTGTGCATTGGGAGTAATTGCCACTCCTTCAGGAACATCTCCAACAGGTACCGTCAGGACGACTATATTATCTGATAAACGTATTATTGATACATTGTCATCGTTACCATTCGTAACATATGCAAAAGGTTGATTTGACATTAAAGTGCTCCTTTCTAATTCAAATTCTATTCACTGCTATATTCTATTCAATAATTTGTACAAGCGTTATTTACATTTGCGAGGCAAATGCAAAAACACTTTAGAAAGTTGATTATATACAAGATAAGGTATATGTCATGAATTAAATATTAATAAAAGTTCGGTTTAGGTAAGGAGGAGTGTAAATGAAAGAAATACTATTAAATATGCCAGAGTTAATCATTAAAGAATGTAAACTTGATTTACCAATAGAAGAATGTGGGGCAGATTTTAATGAAAGAGCTTGTGAAGAAACTTGTCCGGGCTACTCTGAATGCAAAAGAAGAACAGAAACTAGAGAAATGATAGATCGGTTAAATGAAAAGAATAATAGTCTTAATTAAAGTCCAATTTAATGAAGTGAGGGAATGATTATTAAATAGATAAAAAATGAAATATACAAGTAGCATATTACTGAAACTTTGCAATGTACTACCTGTATAAGTTACTCAGTTGATATCACGAATAATGGCAGTTAACTCAATATTAGATACTGTTACTTTAACGAAAGAGGGGTTAATTATAGGAGCTGACGGTGGAGGAATTGCTATTCCAACAGGTCGATCTCCGACAGTTATAGTATCAAAAATTGTATTGTCTGATGTTTGTATAACTGACACAGTGTCATCGCTAGTATTTGTAACATATGCAAACTGTCCATTAGGAGTAATTGCTACATCTTGAGGAGTATCTCCAACAGTTATGGTAGCAACAACAGTATTGTCTGATATTCGAATAACTGATACTGTGTCAGCGCTACTATTTGTAACATATGCAAATTGTCCGTTTGGAGTAACTGCTACTGCACCAGGAGCATCTCCAACAGCTATGGTAGCAACAACAGTATTGTCTGATATTCGTATAACTGACACAGAGTCATCGCTACCATTTGTTACATATGCAAACTGACCATTAGGAGTTATTGCTATTCCCGTAGGAAAATCTCCAACAGTTATAGTATCAATTACAGTATTATCAGATATCTGAATTACTGACACAGAGTCATCACTAGCATTTGTAACATATACAAACTGGCTATTAGGAGTTATTGCTACTCTAGTAGGGAAATTTCCAACGGTAATAGTATCAATTACAGTATTATCAGATATTTGAATTACAGATACAGTGTTATCACCACCATTAGCAACAAACACAAATTGTCCATTTGGAGTTATTGCTAGACCTCTAGGAAAATTTCCAACAGTGATAGTATCGATTACAGTATTATTTGATATTAAAATCACTGATACAGAGCCATCGATGAAATTAGTAACATATGCAAACTGTCCATTTGGTGTAATTGCTATTCTAATAGGACCATTTCCAACGGTAATAGTATCAATTACAGTATTATCTATTGTTTGTATCACAGATACAGTGTCATCTGAATTATTGGTTACATATGCGAATGGGTGATTTGACATAAAGTACTCCTTTCTAAATAAAAACTTCTACTACATTATATTCAATATTTGGTACAAGCGTTAGTTACATTTTTCAACAGCAAAAACAGCGTTGAGTTTATACAAGATTAGGGATATGTTATGAGTAAATACTAATAAAAGTTCGGTTTAGTAAAGAAAGGGGTAAGGGCATTGAAAATATAAATGTTTATAAAGTTAGTTATGAAGGTAGCTGGTGTGCATTTGATAGATTGGATACAGCTATAGAAATGCTTGTTATCGAATTAGAATCTTATGACGAATATGCAGATGAAGAGGATAGAGTCAATCTTACAGATGATAATTACAGTGAAATTAAAGCCGAATTAAGTGTCTATAGTCAAGGTAATGATATTTATTACATAGAAGAGCTGACTGGATATAAGTTAATTAGTGACATGATGGACGAAGAAGAGTTTGATAATTTACCAGAGTTCGATGGTTTTTAAATAACAGGTTTAGTATATGAAAAAATAAACGTATACACCCATAAAATATAGGACAATAAAAAATAAAAGAACAATTATAAAAAATAAATCTACTTTTACTGGTGTCCCATCAGACTTAACGAGATTTATACCTCTTTTGGAGTGAGGTAAATAAGAAAGAATATATGTTTCATTCTTTTTAGCACCTGAATCTATAAAAAAGGATACATTAATTCTACCCATAGTAACTTCTTCATGTAGACTTTTGCTTAATCGTTCTGTGTGTACATATCCTTTAGCAGTCTTATAATCTCCTGATATTAAGAAGGGTAAATCTTTGAGATATGGCATACTGAAGTAAATAAAGCATAACAAAAAAAAGGCTAAAGATATAAGAGTATTAATAATTAACTTAGATGTATGTGTTCTTGTCCAATGTCTGTCTAACCACATACGAAGAGTATAAATAATCAAAAAAAATTCAACGGATAAGAAGGTCATTGTTTCTAATATAAAGGCTGTAATTTGAAAATACTTCATACCAAAGATCCTTTCGTAGAGGTAGTATTAGCTTGTACTAATGATATTTAATAATTTTTATAATGTAAATGGAAAATAATAACATTAACTAAAACAATATTTAATTAGGATAGGATCTCATACAAAAAACATAGAATTCAATCTATGTTTTGAGGTCAATTAGTGAAACACCCAAGGGATCGTCACCATACTTATTAGGTCCTTTGGTACCAGGAATAAAGGTAAAACAAATATGAAAAAATAAAGTGATGATTCTGATTAGTGCATTAACTAGTACCAACCAACCAGTCACATTAAGGTCATGTAATCTTCTAACAGTAAGACTAGTTCCAATGATTACGGTTATTATTGAAATAAATAAAAATATTGCAAGTGCAATAAGAGTAACAGTTACTGACTATACTTATGGGGCGACTAGCAAGGAATCCAGACATAAGATACTCTGAATTAGCAGAACCACTTGCAATTACTAAATATACTCTAGCAGTTAATAAGCAGTTTAAGCGTGAAGGAGAACCAGATGCAGACAGAAACATGCTAATAACATACTTCCAATAAGGACATGGGTATTAGACTATCTGAGCCTAATACATGGACAGACTTTGCTATATGCAGAGATGCTGATATGACAGCGATTTTATTAGAACATGCCTATTATAGCAATCCTCATGAGTTGGAGCTATTAAAAGATAATGACTTTAGAATTCAATGTGCTGAGGTAATTGCTAGAACAGTATGCGAATGGTACGATATTGAGTATACAGAGGATAAAGTTACTTTTTCAGATATTGAGGGACATTGGGCAGAGAAAAATATTGAGGAAGCAACAGGAGCAGGATTAATGATTGGTTATCCTGATGGTACATTTAGACCTGATGAAACAGTAACCAGAGCTGAATTTGCTACAGTATTGGCAAAGTTAAAAGGGGATTAAATCCCCCTTTAGAGATACAATTAAAACTCTAGAGATAAGATTTATTTAGGAAGTTATTCTAAGTTATCTAGGAAGTCTTTTACTGCATCCCAATATTCTTCATGACCTTGAGTTCTTTCCAATAATGCATATGATCCATGGGCACCACTAGCATCTGGCTCAAAACAAATTTTATAATCGCTAGCAATGGCTTCAAAAATCAGATTGTATTCTTCTTTTTCACGTTTTGCGCCTGTAATAAAAGTAGGCAAATTGAGTTCTTTTGCGTACTCTGCAATTGTCTTATCTTCAATCCAAAAATATTCTCCTGGTGAAAATGCAAGAACAGCTTTTACAGTATCACTATGTTTTTGAGAAAAAGCAACAACAAGTGACGCTGAATAGGAGCTACCCCAAGTAATAATATTATCATAGTTAAGTTCTTCTTCAGCATACTGGATGGCGGCTTCAAGGTCTGCCAAAGCATCTAGATATGTAGGGATTAATCCTTTTTCTCTAGCCCTCTCTGCTGTTTCGTTATTTATATCCGTATTACTAAATCCACGTCTTGCATCAATAGCCATGGCATTATACCCTAGATCATTTAACTTTGGTGCAATTTCCAAGTATTCACCACGGCTAGATTTAGCTTGATGAAAGAGGAGGACAATTGGTGAAGTACTATCTATTAAATATAGATCAGCAGTAATGTCGAGTTCATCAAGTGAAGGAAATGTTATAGTTTCAATATGTGGTGTTGAATTTAAGCTCTCAGTTTCATTATTAGGTGTCACATTTAAGCTCTCAGTTTCATTATTAGATGTTGCATTTAAGTTCTCAGTTTCATTACTGGGTGTTGTATTTAATATCTTAGTTTCATTTCTTAAGGATATGTAGATGATTGATAGGCATAAAAGGCTGATAACTACAATGAAGATTTTTGAAGTATTTGATTTGACATTCATAATTTCGCCTCCTTTTGGTTTTTGAGTAGATCTTACTAGTTTAGATAATTTTAACATATTAGTCATAATCAATCAACTCCTTTAGCGTTTAAGGTCATATACTAAAGATAGATTTAGAGAATAATCTCGACCTTGTTAAAAGATCTAATTCGAAACGATACATACCACACAAAAAGATCTATCATTAATATAATAGAGTAGAGGATAAAGGGATATATAAGGTGATAAGATGTTTTATAGATTTTATAGATTTTATAGATTTTATAGATATTTTAGAATTTCAAGCAATGACCATACTTATGATTGTAATGTGAATCAGGTTGTATCTAGTGTAGTCGGTGTACCAAAAAACCTTAATAGGTTTAAGGAGTTTTTAAGAAATATAAAAAATGAAAAACCTGATGCTATCACAGCTCTAAGATATTCAATCCATGGAGACCCAATACTTTATCATCTGTTTTATGATGGAGAAAAGATATTAGCAGTTTATAATATGACTAATCAAACAAGCGGGTGGATTGATGAAAAAATAAAAATTTATGAAGGAGATTCTATAAAGTCTGCGATAACGGGTGAAAGAGACCAATATGAAGAGTATAATTTGATGAAAGATAATAATGAAATAGTTACAGTTTATGCATACAATAAAGAACTCTACGAAAAGAAATTTAGATTAATGTGAGATAGCAGGAAATCCTACTATCTCTTTCAATATCACGTTTACTAATGAGTAGTTTAGAGTCTATTGCACTAATAGAATTGTACAGGCATATATTATACTAAGTGATAATGGACGAGGTAAATTTATGTCATATAAAGATAAACATAAAGTTGAAAATATATCTAAACGTGAATGCGAATGTCCCATAAATTCTACACCTGTATTTGGCGGGAATTTCATTTTAGAATGTGGAGAATGTTTTAAGATTTTTGAAAGTGATGAGCCAGTTGAAATTAAGTTGCGAGTAAGTAGGACCAGCAACATAGATTGTAATATACTTGTATTTGTCGAACTGGAGAATGGTGAGTGTTTGGATTTTAAAATTCCTAAAAATGATACATTTTCTTCAAATGAAATAATTACTAATACAAAACAAGCTCGTAAAGTAACAGTAGAATGTAAAAGTGATAGTTTAGATGGAGGAACTTGCTTTGGAACTTGGGCTATATTCATTATCCAAAGAGGTTGTGAAATAGATTGTACATGCGAATGTCCAGTTGGAGCAACTCTTACAGATTTTTCTGGTTTTGTGTTAAGTTCTGGTGAAGAGCAAGTGATATTTCAGAGTGATGAACCTACTGAAATCTTTATGGCTGTTGACTTATCACAAAGTGCTGATGAGAGCCTTTTGACTGTTCTTGTAGAACTAGAAAACTGTAATTGCTTAAAATTTATTATTCAAGCTCCAAGTTCAGGTTTTGGCAATGATATATCTTTTTATAGTAAAAATATCATAAAGATAACTCTTGAATGTCTTACTCTAACAAACTGTCATGGCCTCTGGAGTAATATGATATTTTATAGAGGCGCTTAAAACATATTTGTACAAGAGTAAATTATTAACTCATTTGACGAGAATCCCGGATATATCTTTAACTTCTTCAAATGTCGTATGGTCATTTGAAATCCAAACCAGTTTTTCACTATTTTGCTCAGCAAACTCAATTAAAATATTAATTACTTTTTCTCTAAACTCTTTAAAACTAACCATCTAGTATATACTCCCCCCTTCAAAATCTTTTTAATCTTAAGTGAATTATATCATATAATAGATTAAATTGGAATTTATAGAAGTTTAAAAGATTTATAAATCATATATTAAGCTACAGTCTATTGCACTATAAGAATTGTACAAGCATATATTATATTAAGTGAAAATGGACGAGGTGATTTTATAGTGTATAAAGATAAACATAAATTTGAAAAACTATCTAAACGTGAATGCGAATGTCCTGTTAATAATACACGAGGATTTGGCGGAAATTTTTCTTTAGAATGTGGAGAATGCTTAAAAATCTTTGAAAGTGATGAACCAGTTGAAATTAAGTTACGATTAAGTAGGTCAAGCACAGACTGCAATATACTTGTATTTGTGGAATTGGAGAATGGTGAGTGTTTGGAGTTCGAAATACCTAGAAATGATATATTTTCTAGTAATGAAATAATTGCTACTACAAAACAGGCTCGTAAAATAACAGTAGAATGTAAAAGTGATAGTTTAGATGGAGGGACTTGTTTTGGGTCTTGGACTGTAACTATTATCCTAAGAGGTTCTGAAACAGATCGCACATGTGAATGTCCTGTTGAATCAATACTTTTTGATAGTTCGACTTTTGTGTTAAATTCTGGTGAAAATCAGGTGATGTTTCAGAGTGATGACCCTACTGAAATCTTTGTGGGTGTTGATTTATTCGCAAATACTGAAGAGTGCCTTTTGACTATTCTAGTAGAACTAGAAAACCACAAATGTTTAAAATTTGTTATTCAAGCTTCAAGTTCAGGTGGTAAAGATATATCTTTTTATAGTAAAAATGTCAAAAAAATAACTTTCGAATCTCTTGCATCAGCAAATTGTCGTGGCTTTTGGTTTAACGATCTTTATTATAGAGGTGCATAAAACTAAATGTGAAATTTAGTTATGATGAAATGGTTCTAAGAAATCTCTAAGGTACATCATTGAAAGTGATGTACCATTAATTTTATATCTTAAATAAGGTCCATGTCATTGCATCTTTACTATATCTAATTTCACACATCTTAGTTTGATTATTTATTTCAGTTTGACAAGTGTATATATAATATTTTTCCGCAGAGTTAATTTCTTCAGAACTTTGAACCTGTATCTTACAAGAATAAGTTTTATCATTTTCAGTTATTCTGAATTTAAAAGGTATCATAGATCCATTCTCTTTTGTCCAAGTAATCACGTCAATTGGTTTATTTAATACCTTCATATAGATCACCTTCCATATGTTTATAATACACAAACGTACATTCGGTGTCAAGTTCATTAAATAAAAAGTTAACCTAGTATGTGAACTAGAATTTAGGTAATATTCTTTTCTATATATAAGATTCAATTATGTTACATTATATGTTATAATTTAACATAATGATTAATGCAACAATTGATTTCCTATTATCTCAATTATACTACAATTCAATAAAGTTAAGGGAGTGTCAAAGATGATAGATGTATTAATAACAATAAACAAAAATCAAATACAACTTTCAATCAATAATAAAGTAGTAAGTACTATGAATGAGATTGTTCTCTTATTAGAACAAACTACATATCCAATTTCGATAGGTGAGATAACAGAGATAGAGCTTAAAAATCGAATGAGAGAAAAGTTATCCACTGAGAGAGAAAAGACTATATTAAAGCTTTATAGTAAAGAAGATCATGATCGTATAAGAGAAGCAATCAAATTATCAAAAGATGATGTATTAAACA